>DCTS01000073.1 GCA_002329645.1 Lachnoclostridium sp. UBA1434
TTATCTTCAACTGTCAAAGATGGGTATATAAGATAAGCTTATAATAATACAAAAAATAAAATTAGTCAAGATAAGAACTTTATCCAATCAGCCATTTATCTAATCAATTATGTATAGGTTTAATGCAATAAACTATCCCGTCAATAAACTTCCGCCCATCCGGTGTGTCCTATCACAAATCAGCCTGTAAATCATATAATATGGCATAAAGGAGTGAAAAACATGTCCTCTCTTTATAATTTCGGTATCTTTGGCGGAGATTTAAGGCAGGTTCATATGGCAGCCGCTTTTCTGGCAAAGGGTTTCAGGGTTGCGGTTTACAGCCTGGCTGAAGCAGACGATGGCAGCAAAGACAAACCTGCCATCCTGCCTCCTTCGGGTACGAATCTTCACAGGGCTCAATCCCTGGATGAATTATGCCATATTTCACGAGTATTGACAGGCCCCGTCCCCATGTCCGGAAACCAGATTGATATATATTCGGTCAATCCTGCTGCCGACCTGACAGTTTCTCATATTGCCTACCTTCTTAAGGAGCATCATATCTTAATAGGCGGGAATATACCTGCTGCTCTGATACAGCACTGCAGCTGCAGAAATATTGCCGTCTATGATATTATGAAGAATGAAAAGGTGGCAATACTCAATGCTGTCGCTACGGCTGAAGGGACCATCATGGAGGCTATAAAATCAAGCAGCATAAATCTTCACGGCAGCAGCTGCCTGGTGCTTGGTTATGGCCGCTGCGCCAAGGTTCTTGCACAAAAGCTTAAGGCGCTGGATGCTTCAGTAACTGTTGCCGCAAGAAATCCTGAGGCGCTTGCCTATGCTTATGCTGCCGGACTAAATTCGGTCCCCCTTCATTCGACAAAGAGCCTTTTACCGTCCTTTAATTTTATATTCAATACCATACCGGCATTTATACTGGATAAAAGCTGCCTGGAGCTTATAGACAGGGAGGCGGTAATCATAGATATATCCTCTGCTCCCGGCGGACTGGACTTTGATTATGCCAGGGCTCTCGGCCTTAATGCCAGCCTTGTCCCCGGCCTTCCGGGAAAGGTGGCTCCCAAGGCTTCCTCAGATATATTGGCGGGTGAAATAATTTCATTCCTGAAAGAAAGAAGTGATTAAATGACCCTGAACCATAAAAAGGTAGGCTTTGCCTTTACCGGATCATTTTGCACCTATGACAGGGTTTTTCCTGAGCTTGAGCGGCTAATTCAAAATGAGGCCGATGTATATACCATTTTTTCAAAAAACAGCTCAACTATAAATTCGAGATTTGGCAAGGCTGCAGATTTTCTTGCCCGGGCCGGACAGCTTACGGGCAGACCTCCTGTAATAACAATAGAAGAGGCAGAGAAGTTTGGTCCAGGCAATATTCTGGATATTCTTGTCATTGCCCCCTGCACGGGCAACACGCTTGCCAAGCTTGCCAACGGAATAACGGACAGCCCCGTTCTTATGGCAGCCAAAGGCCATTTAAGAAATAACAAACCGGTTGTCCTGGCTCCGTCCACCAACGATGCCCTTGGCTCCAATCTGAAAAATATCGGGGTGCTGATAGCAATGAAGAATATATTCTTTGTACCCTTCGGCCAGGATAATTACAAGGCCAAGCCCTTCTCAATGTCTGCACGATTTGACCTTATTCTTCCGGCCATATCCGAAGCCCTAAACGGCAGACAGCTTCAACCTGTCATACTTGGTCCGGGATAATTATCAAACTTATACTTCTGCTGCCTGACTGCCGCCTTCCAGCCTCTTACCTGCCGCTTGTAACCCATATCGGCTGCTTGTGCGGACAGACAGGCAATTGCAAACCGGCGGAATAACACAGGGTGTCCCTGATGCCATAATTAATATGGCCCGGAACACCCTGTTTTGGTTTTGACACCAGACAGTAATATTTGTTCTTTTACTGGCTTTTCTCGGTATTAGGCTTTTCAACATCAGTGATTGCACTTTTCTTCATAGGTATTCTGCAGTTTTTATTATTGCCGAATTCCACTATTACAATATCGTCCATCACATCAATCACAACACCGTAAAAACCGCTGGATGTCAGTACACTGTCACCGACAGCAAGAGTCGACAGCATTGCCTGCATCTGCTTCTGCTGCTTCTTCTGGGGTCTAATCATAATGAAATACATTAAAACACCCATTAATATAAGAGGAAACAGTGTTATAAGCCAGGAGCCTGCCGTAGCCTGTGTACCCTCCGTCGCAGCATCACTTGCCAATAGTATGAAATTATCCATTAATAATACCTCCTAGGTTTTTAGGTTTTTCTATTATAAAAAATGTGCTTTTGCCCATTCTTCATGCTACTCGTCACTTCTCATCATACCTTCAAGCTTTTTTCTCTTGAATTCCTTATAATCCTTCCTTATTATTGCTTCCCTTATCTCCTCCATCAAATGGTTATAGAAATACAGGTTATGAAGCACCAGAAGACGCATACCAAGCATCTCCTTGGCCTTCAGCAGGTGCCTGATATAAGCCCTGCTGTAGGTGGTGCAGGCAGGACATAAGCAGCCCTCCTCAACAGGCCTGTCGTCCAGCTCGTATTTTGCGTTCATAAGATTCATTCTCCCGGAAGCGGTATAGGCATGTCCATGCCTTCCGTTTCGTGAAGGATATACACAATCGAAGAAGTCCACACCGCGATCCACAGCCTCAAGAATATTGGCAGGAGTTCCCACACCCATTAAATATACCGGCTTGTTTTTCGGCAGGTGCGGAACGGTATCCTCAAGAACCCTGTACATATCCTCATGGCTTTCTCCTATGGCAAGTCCGCCGATAGCATATCCGTCAAGATCCATATCGGAAATTCTCCTGGCATGCTCAATTCGTATATCCGAGAAGGTTCCGCCCTGGTTGATTGCAAAAAGCATCTGGTTCTTGTTGATGGTATCCTCCAGACTGTTAAGGCGCTTCATCTCATCGCGGCAGCGAATTAGCCATCTTGTTGTCCTGTCTACTGAAGCCTTAATATACTCCCTTGTGGCAGAATGTGGAGGACATTCGTCAAAAGCCATGGCAATTGTCGACGCAAGATTTGATTGAATCTGCATGCTCTCCTCCGGACCCATGAATATCTTTCTTCCATCGATATGGGAATTGAAGTAGACCCCCTCCTCCTTAATCTTTCTAAGCCCGGACAGGGAAAATACCTGGAAGCCTCCGGAATCGGTAAGAATCGGCCTGTCCCATACCATGAATTTATGAAGACCGCCCAATTGCTTTATGACCTTGTCTCCGGGGCGGACATGAAGGTGATAGGTGTTAGACAATTCTACCTGGGTCCCTATTGCCTTAAGATCAATCGAAGACACCGCACCCTTTATGGCAGCCGCCGTACCCACAGCCATAAAAACAGGTGTCCGGATAGTACCATGCACTGTTGCAAATTCCCCGCACCTGGCCTGGCCATCCTGTTCTATCAATTTATACATAAAGGTATTCCTGCTTTCTTGATTAAGCCCGCATTCTCTGAGTGAAACAGTTTTTATAACATTACAAGTATACCCTGTAAAGTACATATTTTCAACTAAATTATAATAAAGTTAATCACCGTTGAATTTCACACATTGATTTTCATGATATTGTTCCTGTGACAGCCGCCGGTAAATATTTGTAATATTTATTGCATTATATTAGTGAAATTGGTAGAATATTATTGATTTGAATTATTATTTGTAACTCAAGCTCGACCGGGGGACTATTATGTCTATTAAAAAATCTCTGCGAATATTACTTATCATTACTGCAATCATACCTATAGTGGTGATATCTGTGATGGCGCATTCATGGCTTACCAAGAGGTTGATTGAGGTACAGACCGAAAACCTTAAAAGCCTTGCAGGAACCAACATACATGGCCTTGAAGCTATGTTGTTGTCACAAAAGGCGGAAGTGTCACTGCTGTCCGCAGACGGCGAGCTTAAGGAGTACTTAAAAAGCGGAAGTATTAAGGCTTCATATCCGGGAGACATCAATATTGACGACATACTTAAGAATAAGGCTGAAAATGATGTCGGCCCGATGATGATTACACTGTATGATTCCAGTATGAAGGCTATTGCCAGCTCGGATCCCGGATTATTGGAATCAGATGCAGGTGATAAGGAAACTCTCTTATACATGTACAGGACAAATGGCATGGCTGTAGGAGTTAGCGGAATCCTGCATCTGAATATGGATGGAATGTCAACATATGCAATAGAGATTGGCTGCCCCATTATTGATGATGACAGTAATAACGTGCTTGGCTACATAGTCAATACCCTGTTCCTTTCCTATTTTAAGAACCTGCTTGGATCCATTACTGTCGGTGAAAGCGGGTATGCTGTACTGATAGACAGAGACGGAACCATACTTTTTCATCCCGACAATTCTTTAATAGGAAGCAATATCAATTCACAAAAGCTTTCCGGTATAATTAATGATTATAAAAATGGACTGACCGGTATTAGCGGAACCTTTAACTACAGGCATGAGGGTAATAACCAGGCTTATGGTTACAGCATACTGCCCGAAACAGACTGGGTACTTCTGGTGAAGCAGGATGTGTCGGGGCTTGTGTCGCTTACCAGTATTATTCTGAAGCTTCTATTATTTATCAGCGCCATTCTTATTATAATAATAGTAATATCTGCCCACTTCCTGACCAAGAAGATTACCGATCCGATTATATCCCTGAGGGATGCAATGCGGACTGCTTCGGACGGAGATCTTACGGTTCAAACTAATATAAAGAGCAGAAACGAGCTTGGAGAATTATCAAAGAGCTTCAATAAGATGATTCACATAATAAAAACAAATTATGAGGACCTGGCCTCCATGCATGAAGAGCTGCTGTCAAACGAGGAACAGCTGCGCACTAACTATGACCATATTGAGTATCTTGCATACCATGATACTCTTACCAATCTTCCCAACAAGCTGGCATTCCTGGATTATGTAAATGCTGCCCTGGTGTCCTCTCCTACCACTAAGAAAACTCATGCAGTATATTTTGTCGATCTGGATAATTTCAAAACCGTAAATGATACCCTTGGACACGAATTTGGCGATATGCTCTTAATTAAGACTGCTCAGATTTTAACTACGCTGATCGGCAGCAACGGCATGCTGGCCAGATCGGGGGGAGACGAATTTCTGATATTCCGGGAAGGGATACCATCCAGGGATGCTGCAGTAAGTTTCGCATCAAAGATTCTTGATAGCTTTCGTGAGCCTCTTGAGCTGGACAGTGAACTGGTGTATGTGTCAATGAGTATTGGTATAGCAATATATCCGGATAACGGTCTGTCCTCCAATTCCCTGATTAAAAATGCAGATATAGCCATGTATAAATCCAAGGATATGGGTAAAAACTGTTTTACCCTGTTCGATTCCCGAATGGAGGATGAACTTAACAGGAATACATTAATTATTGATGTTCTGAGAAATGCAGTGAATAACAATGATGTATATATCCAGTACCAGCCGCTGTTTTGTATTCAGACAAAGGCAGTAATAGGCTTTGAAGCTCTTATGAGGATGAGAAGCGACAAGCTCGGGTTGCTGGAACCGGTTGAATTCATACCTATAGCCGAGGAAAGCGGCATTATATGTGAATTAAGCACCTGGCTGATTAAGGAGTCGTGCCGGTTAAACAAAAAGCTTATAGATAATGGAGTAACACCCCGCCCGGTATCGGTGAATATTTCCTCGATACAGATAAATCGTCCGGACTTTACTTCCATTATATCAGATATACTCAAGGAAACCGGCCTTCCCTCAAAATACCTCGAGCTGGAAATCACCGAAAGCACTCTTGTATCCTCAATAACGGACACCACTGCATTGCTTCACAGTCTTCAGAATATCGGCGTCAGAATTTCACTGGATGATTTCGGGACAGGCTATTCCTCGCTTAATTACCTTACAAATATGCCGATTAATACGCTGAAGATAGATAAGTCTTTTATTGATAATATAACCGTAAGCGAAAAGGATGCCAAAATCGCACAATCAATTATAAGCCTGGCACATAGCCTTAATATTAAGGTGGTTGCAGAAGGTGTCGAGCGCCAGGAGCAGTTTGATCTGCTTAGATCAATGAACTGTGATTATGTCCAGGGCTTCCTGTTGAGCTATCCGTTGTATCCGTCGGAGCTTGTTGATTTAATAAAGAGAGAATAAAAGAGCTTCACACTGTGCACTTTGCCTGATAGATTACAGCTAAAAAGCCTCCGCATGTGATGATTTATCTCATTGCGGAGGCATTTTATTATACTATACTATTCTTATTAGTGTAACCCACAGGTAAATGAATTCGCCGGTATTATATAATGAACTGTATTATATGCGTTGCATTGTATTATGCAATTATAAAGCAGCTCCCGAGCAGCCGAGTACATTAACGATCTTATGCTTAACTACAGCCTTGATATAGTTCCTTGCAGGAGTAAGATAATTTCTTGGGTCGAAATGTGCCGGGTTATTAGCCATATACTCCCTGATGCCTGCAGTGAATGCAAGTCTTAAGTCGGAGTCGATATTAATCTTGCAAACCGCCATCTTGGCAGCCTTCCTTAACATATCCTCCGGAATGCCGATGGCATCATCCAGCTTACCGCCATACTGCTGAATTATGTTAACATACTCCTGGGATACGGAGGAGGCGCCGTGCAGTACGATGGGGAAACCGGGCAGTCTTTTTTCAACTTCCTCCAGAATGTCAAATCTCAACTGAGGCTTCTGACCGGGCTTGAATTTGAAAGCTCCATGACTTGTTCCTATTGCAATAGCCAGAGAATCCACTCCGGTACGAGTAACGAATTCTTCAACCTCATCAGGTCTTGTATAGGAAGCATCCTCAGCCTTAACATTGACCGCATCCTCAATGCCGGCAAGTCTTCCCAATTCGCCTTCTACAACCACGCCGCGTTCATGGGCATATTCTACAACCTTTTTTGTTAATGCTATATTCTCTTCAAAGCTGTGCTTTGATCCGTCAATCATAACCGAAGTAAACCCGCCGTCTATACAAGCTTTGCAAATTTCAAAATCCTCACCATGATCCAGGTGGAGTGCGATGGGAAGATCCGTTTCAAGCAATGCTGCTTCCACCAGCTTTACAAGATAATTATGCTTGGCATACTTTCTTGCTCCGGCAGACACCTGGAGGATAAGAGGCGCATTCTCTTCCTTGGCTGCCTCGGTGATACCCTGAACTATCTCCATGTTGTTTACATTAAATGCACCATAGGCATAGCCTCCTGCGTATGCCTTTTCAAACATTTCCTTTGTTGTTACTAATGCCATATTCTTCATTCCTTCCATTTGTAATATTAATAACAAAAGAATTCGTCCATTCCTCTGTCTTTAATTTAACATGCTCCATATATTATATCATAATTTATCCGATTGAAAAGAAAATTTTTCATATGACCGTGCTCTTATTTTAACTCCTTTTTTACTCCTTTATTTTTACTACTTTATTTTATTCCTTTATTTTTACTTAATTAATTGTTATTATTGATAAAAGCCGCGGCAATGTATACAATATGAATATAATGACAGTTATTATTTGTTTTCATTTTCATTCAAATTAAGAAGGGAATAATCATAATGGAAGCCAAAAGGATTAGCGATTCAATTACCGAACAGGTACAGATACTGATGCCTTCCCACATCAACGGCTCCGACCGGTTATTCGGCGGACAATTGGTGGAATGGATAGATGTAGTTGCTTCTGTGGTGGCACGCCGCCATTGCGGACATAATGTTACTACCGCTGCAATAGACAACCTGCAATTTAAAGCCGGTGCTTTCATTAATAATACGCTTGTTCTTATCGGACGCATAACCTATGTAGGGACAACCTCTATGGAGGTAAGAGTAGATACCTATGTTGAGGATTTGTCAGGAATGCGCAAGGTCGTAAACCGCGCTTACCTGGTCCTGGTAGCTCTGGATGATGAGGGCATACCTGTTAAGGTTCCCGGTTTAATTCTGGAAAATGAATCTGAGAAGGCGGAATGGGAGGCAGGTAAAAGACGCTACGAGCTCAGAAAGGCACGCCGAGTAGAAGGTTATTGATATTGCCTAAGGTATAGCGGATATTTACCGGATTGAGCTGCTGCAAAATAACGATATGACATCATATGGTCATTTATTTTGCAGCAGCTCAATTGTTTAACAAACCAATCCAATATTCAGCTTTAAACCGCTATACATATTAATGATATATCCTATCTGAGCCTGTCCATCTGTTCCTTCCTGTGCTCCTGCTTCTCCTTTGCATTTTTAAAGGCCTCGTCATCCATATGGTCTGCGTTATGATTTAAATAACCCTCCGTATACCGGAAACGCTTTTCGGTATTTTCAAGCTGACTTTCCCTGCCTCCTTCTCCATGAGAAAGGATATTTTTAAGATTGTCTATCTCCTGCTCCCTTACTCTCTGGATGTCCTTTGCATGCTCGATATTTTCAGGTGAGGAGGAAATATCCGAATGCTCCTCCAGATGGCGCTCAGTCCTTGTCTTACGCTCAACAAGGTTAACCAGATGATCCACTCTTCTTTCATTCTCCCGGCTCTTATCGTCCCTGTGTCCATCTTTATCCATAACCTACCGCCTTTCATATAGATTGAGAATTGGTTCTCAGGCTTATTCTCTCCGCGGCTTGTTTTTGTTATTCCTTTTACAGGTTGGATTAAGATTACATACATGGCAAATTATATATCTGCTTTTTTCAAATCCTGTACCCTTTTATAATAAAACATATACTGCTGTACAATTCCGGCATATTCCTCGTATAAAGAATAGTTAAAAGCGCCATTGTATATCTCGTCAATTACTTTCTTAATCCATATATCAACAGGAAAAGCCTCAATATGATGCAAGCCGTACAATGAAACGCAGTTTGCCACCTTGTCTCCGACGCCGTAAAGCTTTTTTAATGTATTGACCGCCTCCTGATGGGTGCACCCGGCCAGCTCGTCAAGCTTAAGCGTTCCATCGGCTACAGCTCTGGCTGCTCTTAGTACATACTCGTCCCTGTATCCCAGCTTAAGGCCTTTAAGCTCCTCCTTCTCTGCCTCTGCCAGCACTCCGGGCTTCGGAAAAGTATAATAAATGGTTCCTGTGCTCTTATGTACCATCCTGTTCCCGTAGTGTTCACACAGCCTTTCAATGCAGGCTTTTATCGCAGGAATATTCTTGTTCTGCGAAATGATGAAGCTGATAAGGGCTTCAAAGGGCTCCTGCCTCAATATTCGTATACCTCTTCCGAATTCGGCAGCATTCTTTAGAAATGTATCACTTCCCGAAAGCATCCTGTCAATAATTCTCTTATAATCGTAATCCAGGTCAAAATAACTTCGCCAGATCTTATTAAATTCCTCTTCGGTGCAGTCAAGCTCAACAGTATAATCGTCAGGCTGGGTAAGAATAATATATCTATCGAAGGCAGTAAGGCTATATTTGTTCCGTTCGAGCTCATTCATCCGAAAGCACTGTCCTGACTCGGCTATTTGCTTTAAATTAATATTATCAGATCTTATTATCATATTAAGCTTATCTCCTGTAATTTATACTTCTATGCGGCTGCCTGTTAATGATTACTTTGGTTTAAGTCAAAGCTTTACTTTACAAAGCTATGCCTTGGCACGCATTAATATATGATTTAATCAATGATATAATCTATGATTTAATCTATGTCTAAATAATTATATAGAAAACAGCCGGCACATACAAGCTAATTAACTGGTAAAGATGGGGAATCATGTGATATAATGTATTAACTGGCCGGTATATGTCAGCCGGTTCTATACGAACGGAGGATAAAGCTATGGAAGCAAGACCTTATATACCCTGGAAATTGGTCGGGGATTTCATGACCGCAGCCTTTGAGAAGCTGGGTGTTCCACATGAGGATGCCCTCCTGTGTGCCGATGTGCTTATGGAAAGCGACCGCAGAGGAATTGAAAGTCATGGCTGCAATCGATTTAAGGCAATATATGTCGACCGTATCCTTGCCGGCATACAAAAGCCGGTGACCGAGTTTGAAATATTAAAGGAGACAGCTACAACGGCAGTTGCGGATGGCCATGACGGAATGGGCATGGTTGCCGGCAACAAATCAATGCAGATGGCGATAAATAAGGCCAGGCAATACGGCATGGGCATGGTTGCCGTACGTAACTCCACTCATTACGGAATAGCCGGTTATTATGCATCCATGGCGGTCAATCAGGGCATGATCGGCATTACCGGAACAAATGCAAGACCTTCGATAGCGCCTACCTTCGGTGTGGAGAATATGCTTGGTACCAATCCTTTGACTATCGGATTGCCTACCGACGAGGAGTTCCCGTTTATGCTGGATTGTGCAACCAGCATAACACAGCGGGGAAAGATTGAGTATTTTGCAAAAAGCGGAATGGATACGCCCAAAGGAATGGTTATAGCTTCCGATGGCTCGGCAATGACTGACAGCGACCAAATTCTCATTGATCTTACGGCAGACAAGGCCGCACTGGCTCCGCTGGGAGGCATCGGTGAGGAGCTTGCGGGTTATAAGGGCTACGGTTATGCAACGGTCGTTGAAATATTATCGGCAGCTCTTCAGGCGGGAAGCTTTCTAAAGATGCTTACGGGTATCGGTGAAAACAAGGAGAAGGTGCCATACCATCTTGGACACTTCTTTATAGCAATAGATCCGGAGGCTTTTATGGGCCTTGAAAGCTTCAAAAAAACATCAGGAGAAATATTAAGGCAGCTTAGAAGCAGCAAGCTTGCACCGGGTGAGAAGCGTATATATACCGCCGGTGAGAAGGAATACCTGACCTGGCTTGAAAGAAGGGATAAAGGTGTTCCGATTGGCAAGGAGGTACAGCAGGAATTCATTCAGGTCAGAGATATGCTGCATCTGGATTTCAAATTCCCCTTTGAGGAATAATACTGTTAAAATCAACCAAGCAGTTTGTAAATTTCATATTATTTTTCCTCATAATGCTCATTGACAATAACATCTTTACTGTATATAATTACAGCTGACATGACAGCTAACAATTAATGCTGTAAACTTTGTCAGGCTCGGAGGAATATAGTATGAATCAACGAAACAAGGTTAAGCTAATGACTATATCTGCGCTATTGTGCGCAATAGGAATAATGATACCGATGTACTTTCCCAAGATAGTCGTAGAACCGGCTTCCTTCACATTGGCAAGCCATGTACCGATTATAATTGCCATATTCATATCACCTGTGGTTGCCCTGTCGGTGGCAGTTATAACAGGCTTCGGCTTCCTTATAGCAGGATTTCCTATGGTAGTTGTACTGCGGGCTTTTTCCCATCTTGCCTTTGCAGCCCTTGGCTCATTTATAATTAAAAAGAACAATAGCATATTATTAAGCCTGAAGAGTTCTGTAATCTTTTCATTCCTTATAGCTGTTGTACATGCAGTTGCAGAAGTTGCAGTTGTTACTTATTTTTACTGGGGTGACCAACTGAAGGATATATTCTATGAAAAGGGATATGTATTATCCGTATTGGTTCTGGTGGGTCTCGGTACAATTATTCACAGCATGTTGGACTTTACTATTGCCACTCTGGTATGGAGGCCGCTGCAGCATGCAGTCAGCATTCCTGCATATGCCAAGACCGGCAGGATGACTCCACATAATAATTAAACGGATAATGTGCCAATTTAACTATCAGCAGCATATAAAATACTTATATTACAATAAATAACAGGCTTTCGTTCACCTGACCGAGAGGTGCCGAAAGCCTTATTATTATCATAAATCACCTGACTGATATGTTGTGTTACGACTGTGCCCGGTTTATCTTCCCATCATAAGATATACAGCCGCTCCGGCCACTCCCGTGCCCAGCATAACCATTATCTGGTTCACCTTGAATTTTCTTAAGATAAATAAGCTTATGGCAAACAGGATGACGGCAACCGGATCTATATCGGAAAGCTTTGCCGAGATTCCTGTCTCACCCCACAATGCCGTTACCAGTATGGAAAATCCTGCAGATGCAATCAGCGCTACCACGGCAGGACGCAAACCGCCGAGGACCCCCTGAATTATCTTTATATTCTTATATTTAAAATAAAAATAAGCAAGTATCATTACTATTATATATGAAGGAAGTATACATCCAAGGGTTGATATTATAGCGCCTAAGGGGCCGGCTATCTGATTGCCCACAAAGGATGCTGCATTAATTGCAATAGGCCCCGGCGTCATCTGGGATATGGTTATAAGATCCGTAAACTCATTGGCAGTCAGCCAGCCGTTAAGCTCCACAACCTGTTCTTCAATCAGCGGAAGCGCAGCATAACCGCCGCCTATGCTGAAAAGCCCGATCTGGAAAAAGCTTATTAGCAGTTTTATATATATCATTGTTTTTTAGCCCCCTTCCCCTTCCGGTCACCGTACAGTACGGCGATTGCTCCGATAAGTCCGCAGACCAGTATTATTAATACCACATTTATATCAAAGACAAGGGCTGCAATAAGCGCTCCGCCCATCATAAGAATGGAAAAGAGCTTTCTGCTCTTAATAACATTGCCCACCATGCTTATGATCACATCCATTATCACAGCTGCCACACCAGCCTGCATACCCATAAGAACGGCACGAACCACCCTGTTGTCCTTGAAGGATTGATAAAAGTAGGATATTGCGGTAAGTATTATAAGCGGGGGCAATACTGTCCCTAGAACAGACATTATGGAGCCTGCAACCCCAAAGACCTTATAGCCCAGCAGTATGGATGTATTGACAGCTATTGGCCCCGGGCTTGACTGGGCTATAGCAATAAGATTAAGCATTTCTTCCTCTTCAATCCATCCCAGTTTATCCACAAACCTCTTCTTCATCAGCGGCACTATAACATAACCGCCGCCAAAGGTGAAGGCGCTTAAATAAAAGGTTGAAGCAAACAGCTTCCATAATGATTTTTTGTCCTGGTCCATATGTCATCCTCCGGTATATCAGGCTGCTTAACGCCTGCTAAAAGTAAAGCATTCCATAAGAAATGA
Organism: Lachnoclostridium sp. UBA1434; assembly: GCA_002329645.1. Taxonomy (GTDB): domain Bacteria; phylum Bacillota; class Clostridia; order Lachnospirales; family Lachnospiraceae; genus Mobilitalea. The sequence goes on from DCTS01000073.1 coordinate 13,066, forward strand.
TTGTTGCTATGTATTATAACCAAAAAAATCTTAACATATTGCCCGGTTAAAAACAACAAGCATTACCATGCATGTTAAGCTGCATGTTACTGGCTTGTTGTTCTGCATAATACCGGAATGTTAAGCTGCATATTACCGGCATATAAAGCAATATTCGCATAAGGAAAGGGGCAGCAGGATTATTACACCCCGTCTGTCCCCTTGTCTGTCCCGATCATGAATCACTATGCTCTTTATCAGCTGATAGTATTACGCCTAATCAACTATTAATCATCCGGTTGTAAAGCCTCTATAGAGTCCTTATATGTATCACGGGTCTGCGGCTTCTACTATATCAGTTGCTTCACTCGTTGCGGATGATCCGTTATCTCCGTTAACAATTACCCGGATTGTTTTACCGGCAAGCTCCTCAGAAATTATGAAGGTTTGGCCGGTTGCTCCGGCAATATCGGCATAAGCGCCTTCTGCTCCGGTATTGGCCTGCCACTGGTATGTTACATTCGTAGCATCGCCGGGAGTTACAACCGCGGTAAGAGTTTCCCCAACCCTGGCTGTACCTGTAATTGATGCACCTGTAACTGTTACCTGTACCGGTGATTCTACAGGTCCTGCCGCTGGGCTGGTCACTGAACCGCTATAATCACCCGTACCTGTTGCCGTTACCTTGATGTATTTACCCGCATCACCGGCAACAGGTGTGTATGTACTTGATACAGCTCCCGGAATATTTACATATGTACCGTCTATGGTATCACAGATTGACCATTGGTAGACGGCAGTTGCTTCTGCCGGCGTCAATGCTCCTGCGGTTAATTCGGCGCCGACTCCCGGTGTTCCTGCAATTGCTCCGATTGCTGTAATCGGTATTACAACCTTGGTCCGGACTCCGTCATATGAGTCTGCTGTATAGGTACCGGCGCCGCCCGCTTCATATGCATCTCTGAAATAGTCGTTATATGCCAGTATATATGAACCAATAAAAACTCCGGGTCCTATAGTAATGCTCCTTAAACCGGTACAGCCCCTAAATGCACTGGTGCCTATTCTTTCCATACTGTCCGGAATAATAATGCCGGTAATGTATTCGTTAGAGTCGAATGCATAATCCTCTATATCGGTTACACCATCCGGTATTTCAAAGACACTGTCCCGCTTTTCTTTCGGATATGCGATTAATTCAGTCATATCCTTGGTATATAACACTCCGGCCGAACTTGAGTATACCGTATTCAAAGGACTGACATTAACAGACTGCAGATTGTCACAGTCGTTAAAGGTGCCGTACCCAATACTGTTCACACCGGCCGGGATTGTAATGCTTTCCAGGGCATCACATTCAAAAAATGCTAATTCGCCTATACTTGTCACACTTTCAGGTATCATGATATCTGTCAGTCCGTCACAAAAGCTGAATGCCTGTTTCCCTATACCTGTTACGGTATCAGGAATTCGTACGCTTGTTACTGAATACATATCGTAAAATGCATAATCGCCAATACTCTCTACCGTAACACCGCCAATTTCTGCAGGGATAACCACTAATCCTCCCTCGCCTATATATCCTGTAATTGTCCCAGTACTGCCGTCAAATTCAAAGTCACTGTCGGGGGATCCTACCGGTCCTACCGGTGTGCTTGCAACTGAGCCGCTATAATCGCCTGTTCCTGTTACCGTTACCTTGATGTATTTACCCACATCACCGGCAACGGGTGTATATGTATCTAAAGTTGCTCCGGCTATATTCACATATGTACCGTCTATGGTATCACTGATTGACCACTGGTAGGTGGCAGTTGCATCTGCCGGTGTTATTGCTCCTGCGGTTAATTCGGAGCCGACTTTTGCTGTTCCTGAAATGCTTTCTATTGCAGTAATAAATACGGCGTCCTCCACTGCCTGTGTAGCTGTGCTGGTAGCAGTTGATCCGTTTTCTCCGTTTACTGTCACCCGGATTGTTTTACCCACAAGTTCGGCAGGAATAACAAAGGTCCTGTCGGTTGCGCCGGCTATATCTGCATAGGCGCCTTCCGCTCCGGTATTTGCCTGCCACTTATATGTCACATTCGAAGCATAGGAGGGTGAAACATCTGCGGTCAAAGTTCTACCTGCCTTAGCCATGCCGGATATCGACACACCGGTTACAGGGATGGGCACGGTTGTATTTTCCCAGGTGCCGTCATCATTTAAGATATATGAGCCCGACCCTCCTGCCATGTACGCGCTCTGGAAATTATCGTCATCCGCTATAATATGATATCCTATGGATACATTTGCACCTATCGTTATGCTTTTCAGATTAATGCACCAATAAAAAGCATAATCCTTGATTTCATTAAGACTATCCGGCAATACAATACTCTCAAGCCCGTAGCATCCGTAAAATGCAAACATGCATATTGTAGTCAGATTCGACGGCTGCTTGAAGATAATTCCTGATATATTCTCACATCCTGCAAATGCCGAATCATTTATAGTTATTACACTATCCGGAATTTCAAGGGCAGAGCTTTGCTTTCCCACTGGGCAGGTTATCAGCAGGCTTTTATCCTTATTGTACAAAATACCGTCTTCGCAGGAGTAATTATTATTCGATTCACTGATTGTAATCTCTCTGAGATTTAAGCAGCCGTAAAACACAACGTCCCCCATATCTGACAGGCCTTCGGGAAGTGTTATGGTTTCAAGAGCTGAGCAATAGCTAAATGCCGAATCCCCAATGGATGTTACGCTATCCGGAATATTAATAACTGCCAGGTTCTCGCAGGAATCGAATGCATATTCGTCTATGGATGTAAGTTCAGATTGCCCTGTGAAGGTTACTTCAGTCAAAACATCCGAGTAGTAGAATGCTGATTGGCCTATGGTTTTAACAGTATCCGGTATTATTAACCGGGTGATGTTAGTGAGTGTATATTCAAAAGTGTAAAAGTCAAAACCAGAAAATGCACTTTCTCCTATATGCTCAACTGTTATGCCTCCAAAGCTTCCGGGGATAACCACCACTCCCCCGCTGCCATTATAGTCGGTTATGGTCTTGGTTGCACTGTCAAATTCAAAGTCACTTTCAGGTGATTCTACCGGCCCTGCCGCTGTACTGGTCACTGAACCGCCATAATCACCCGTACCGGCAGCTGTCACCTTGATATATTTACCGACGTCACCGGCAGCAGGAGTGTATGTACTTGATACAGCTCCCGGAATATTTGCATATGTACCGTTTATGGTATCACTGATTGACCACTGGTAGGCAACCGTTGCCTCTGCCGGTGTCAATGCTCCTGCAGTTAATTCGACGCCGACTCTTGGTGTTCCTGTTATTGAACCTATTGCAGCAACAGGAGTAACCTCAGTTGATTCTTCCTGACCTGTGATGGTGATTGTCAGACTGCCCCTAATACCGGAACCATCCATGGCTGATGCAGTTACTGTTACCGTTCCGTCAGCTGCTGCAGTTAGCAGGCCGCTGCTGCTGATTGTTGCCAGGCCGGAGCCTTCGGTTATTGACCATGAAACCTCCTTATTATCAGCATTGGCAGGCTCTACTGCTGCAAACATCTGCAATATTCCGCCTCTTGTATTGATTGCAGATATACCGCCCTCGCCTGTCACCGTTATAGCAGTAACTCTAACAGGAGCCGGATTTCCGCCTTCCTGGGACGTATCATCCGAATCAGTCTTTGATCCATCTGAAGCATCTTTCCCATTTATCTTGGTTCCCTTAGCATTGCCTGTATTAACTACGGTATTTTTTGTATCTATACTGCATCCGTCGGCATTGACATTAACCTCCGATACCTCGCCCTCACCGGATACCGAGGAGCCTTCGCCATTCATATTAATGCTCCCCACACTTGCACCCTGAGCAACATTAATATTGCCGTATGCACCGTCTGTTTCTATGCTGCCGACTTTCCCTTCTATGGTTATATTGCTGTTTGAACCCTGATTGTGCAAGGTTCCAATGCTTGCACCGGCAGTTAAGGATGCGCCTTGTGCATTACTGCCTATTTTTACTTCATTTGCCGGTATGCCAAGGTTAACATTGGCTGCACCGTTCAGTGTCAAATTGTCTATCTCGGTGTCTCCTCCGTTAGTAAGCGTTATGCTGCCGGAATTATTGCTTCCGTCAACTCTTACGCCGGACAGATTGCATCCGGTAGCAACTATCTCAATATCACCTAAGGAAGTATCCAGCAACAGCCCTCCCGAGTAGTTTTCAAGATATACCGTAACCCTGCCGTCACTATCCTGGATTACTTTTAAGCCTTCAATAGCCGAACCGTCCTCCTGGCGTATGCTTGCGCTTATCCTGGCATAGAGCCCGCTTATCCTTGTATTCTCTCCCACTATCAGTGAAGGAGTTTTATTCTCATCCTCCTCTGCAGCTAATGTCTCAATCCCTGCAGATGTATTATTAATTACTATTTCCTTTGCTGTGGAGTCATACATGAATAACGAATATTCACCGCTGTCCATAGTTAATATATTTTTGACAATGACTCCGCCGAAATAAATATCCGCATCACCGACAGAGGCGTCAATAGTAAGATTTCCGTAGGTTTTATCTAATACGATAACCTCATTGTCGGAATCTACAAGCTCATCTGTTATTATTAAATTGTCAAGAACCTTTACTTCTATGGTTTCCGTCTGCTTGCTGCCATCAACTGCAGCTACAGTTATTACAGCCTTACCGGGAGACAGCGCTGTAATAAGTCCTGTATCTGAAACTTTGGCAATCCCCGGTGCGGAGGATCTGTACTTAACCCCCTGCTCTGTGGCAGTCTCAGGATCTATATATGCCTTGATCTGCCGAGTCGTGCCCGTTGCCATAGTCACCTTTGTAAAGTTAGTGTACACTCCCCTGACATATATCTTTTCAGTATCGGAAGTACTGAATGAAGCTATGTTCTTATCCGGAAGATCGCTCATTTTATCAGTGTTCCTGCCGGTAATTATATCATCGGCATCGGTATCCGCTGCCGTTTTCTTATCGGTTATCCTGATTGTAACACTGTCGCTTCTTCCGCTTACAGATGTTGCCGTAATAGTTACGGTACCTGCCTTTTTTGCAATAAATGAACCGTCGCTGTCCACCTTTGCAATACTATTGTCACTGGAGGACCATGTAATAATGTCGTTGGAGCTGGCAGGTATCATATCTGCCTTAAGCCGGTAATATTCCTTAACCTGCAGGGTCTCAACAGGATTACTTATGTCTACCTTGACGGCAGGCTTTAGTACATTGACCTTTGCCGCCAAAAGGTATCTGGTTTTACCTGCGCTTATCCTGCAGAAAATATTCGTGGTTCCCTTACCTACACCGGTTACAACTCCGTTCTCACTGATAGCGGCAACCTTGCTATTGGATACCGACCAGTTATAGGTTGAGCCTTTAATCTTGTTCATAATATTAAAATTAAAGCTTTTCCCTGCCACAATTGTAATCTCTTCGGCATTAAGGGCCGGTGCCTTATTTGCGCCTGCAGCAAACGCCGGCTCAAATACTGCGGCCACAAGCACAAAAATGATTAACAGAACCGCCGTTTGCTTCAATATGCCTCTCAACTTCTTATCCATATATATAGATCTCCTCCCTATTTGACACTGCACCTGCATATAATTGCATAGTATGAAATTAATGGCAGATGCCTAAGCGCCATAATTACAAAAAATCTATAAAAAGCCATTTATAATTTTACAATATTCCACTTAACCACCACTTAACAAAGATAATAATTCCATAACTCCCATGAAAAAACGTAATCCAGCTAAGCATTATACAAAAAAGCACCCGGAAACCCTTCACGGATTTTCAGGCACCATATAATATAATGACGTATCCTTCTGTGCCTATGCCGGTTTTGCGGATAATATTATTTTACTTACGACTGCTTTTCTATACCTAATAATTCATATCCCCCCGCGCAACAGCCTTTCAAATGCCTTATCCGGCTTTTCTCCAAGTTTTTTTGCAAGATCGCTTTTATAGAGCTCGTAATGCCTGACAGCCAGTGCACGTTCATGACTAAGTAGCAGGGATTTAATCAACCGGTAATTCAGCTCACGGTGGAGAGGCTCGTGATGCAGGCCTTCCTTCAGCCAGTTTACAGCTTTTATGTAATTCTCAGTATTCATATAATATTCGGCAATAGACAGAATCAGTCCTATGTACTGCTCCAGGAGCCAAAGGCGTTTACCTGCCGCCCAGTCATAATCGCAACCCGAAAGATATTCTCCCGAATAAAGCGATGCTGCCTCCTCATACGTAAAAATATTCTCCCGGCTTATTGCTTCCTTCCTTTTTTCAAGACTGCAGAATTTAAGATAATCACAATCTATGGCATTTGCATCCAGTTTATAGCTGCCCCGATCATACAAAATTGATATACGAGCTTTGTAAGGAAGCAATGCCTTTTTAACATAATACAGGGTGGTGTTAAAATGGATAATTGCACGATCACCGTCAAAATCCTCCCACAGGTTGTCAATAATTATGCTCCTGCTGATAAAGTCGCATTTACTGTCAATGAGAAAGGCCATAAGCTCTTCCGCCTTTTCTGTACGGAACCGTATCCTATGAGACCCGTCGCTGACAGAGAATTTACCGAAGCATTGCACCTTAAGCTTTCCGGGATTAATGTCAATTCTCTTTTGATTAATAATTCTTCGGAGCGTTTCCGTAAGCCTGTCCGGGTACACAGGCTTTAAGAGATAATCAATTGCATTGAGACGGAAGGCCTCCACAGCATATTGGTTATAAGCTGTAACAAAAACAAATGCTATATTTTCATTAATATCCAGAATACGGCTTGAAAGCTCAATGCCATCCATATCCGGCATTTCAATATCCAGAAAAACCGCATCTACTTTTGTTTGTTTCAGATAATCAAGCGCTTTTAAAGGCTCTGTAAACTTATCCGCCACCTCTGCAAGGCCGCTTTCCTTAAGCTGCTTTTCCAGCTTGACACAGGCTGGGTACTCATCATCTACAATAATCACTTTCAACATATCAGCTTGCCTCCCCAGGGATTATAAAGGCTATCCTGGTGCCCTTGCCGGGTTCACTCTCAATCGAAAGTCCCTTCCCGTATAATTTTTTTAATCTTCTATTTATATTCCAAAGCCCAATTCCGTGGCCGGCTTCCGGCATAAACAATGTCTGAAGAATCTCCTGTGACATACCCTGGCCGTTGTCCTCTACAGTCACAAGCACACCCTCAGGTATCCTGTTCACCGATATTTTCACAGTACCGCCCCCGCCCTTTTTCCGAATGCCGTGGGTGATTGCATTTTCAATAAGTGGTTGTATTGAGAGCAGAGGTACCCGTATTTTTATGCTGCTGTCAATATCGAATTCCACCTTAAGCTTATTACCAAAGCGAGCTTTTTCAATCTCCGCATAGGAGCTTGAAAGGCTCAGCTCCTTCTCCAGCGGCACATACATTTCCGGACTTTTAAAGTCAAAGCTCTGCCGCAGATAATTGGAGAAATTATCGATTAGCTTTTGCGCATGGCCAGGGTCGGTATCACAGAAGGAGGATATTGCGTTTAAGGTGTTATAAAGGAAATGGGGCTTAATTTGCGCCTGCATAAATGCTATCTCTGCAGCTTTTGCCTTCTCCACAGATCTTTTAAGATTTGTCAGGGTCTTCACTCTTGCCAGCAGCTCTTCCGGTTCAAATGGCTTGGGAAGGTAATCGTTGGCTCCGGATTCAAATCCCATAACTATATCCTCGGTGGATGTCTTGGCAGTCAGCATCAGCACCGGCAGTTCAAAGGCTGATTTTCTTTCTCTGAGCTTTTTGCATACCTCAAAGCCGGACATTTCCGGCATCATGACATCCAGTATGACCAGAGAATAGTCGGTTTGTTTTTCAAGCTCCTTGAGGGCAACTCTTCCGCTGCCTGCCATCGTTACTTTATAACCCCCAAGCTTTAGTATGGCAGAAGCGGCCTGCAGATTGACCGAATCATCATCGACCAGAAGCACCCGGACGGCTCCCTCATTAATATCCATACTGTTAAGTGTTATCCCGCATTCTGAAACGGTAATATCTGAAACAGCCATTTCGGATAACAGGGTATTGCGCTCATTCTCTATCAGCGCATTATACTTCAATATATCTTCTTTCAGACTATCTCTCTTCAGTATATCTTCCTTCAGGATATCTCCTTTCAGACTATCTTCCTTCAGCATATTTCCCTTCAGGACATCTCTCTTCAGGACATCTCTCTTCAGGACATCTCTTTTCAGGACATTTTCTTTCAGTATATCTCCCTTCCGTATATCTCCCTTCAGTGAATATTCCTCCGGCATGCCTTCTTTCAAAACGGCTTTTTCCTGCTGAGTGTTTGCCAGCGGCAAGGTGAGATAAAATTCCGTGCCCTCTCCCTGCCTGGATTTAACCCATATGCTTCCGCCCTGAAGTTCAACCAGATGCTTGGTTATGGGAAGTCCGAGCCCCGTTCCTCCATGCCTGCGTGTAATTGAATTATCCACCTGTTCAAAGGACAGGAATATATCCTCCAGCTTATCATCGGGAATACCCTCTCCCGTGTCCCTTACACATATTTCAAGCATATCCTCCGATATCTTAGCCGATATCTTTATATATCCGCTGACAGTATATTTTGCTGCATTTCCCACCAGATTATATAGTATCTGCAGTACTCTGTTCTCGTCGGCCATAACAGCCGGCAGCTTATCAGGCAGCTCATAAAATATTTCGTAATTCTTGGTATTGTTCAATTGCCTGAAAACACTTACTACATTGTAAATCAGGCTTTCTATATGTATAGGCCTTATATCCAGCTTTATATCGCCATACCTCATCTTCGAATAGTCCAGAATGTCGTTGACCAGATTAGCCAGCCTCCTGCTGCTGCCTGCAATGATGGACAGATTCTGCTTCTGGCTCTCACTCATACTGCCGGCGCTTCCCTTCAGCATTGCTTCGGTGATTCCCAGAATTCCGTTTAAGGGTGTACGCAGCTCATGGGAGGTATTAGCAAGAAACTCGTCCTTGATTTTATCCAGCTTTAACAGCTTCATTGAAAGTGTACGGACATTATCGAAGGCTTCCGAAAACCTTCTGGAAAGAATAAATGACTGCAAAAGAAGCAGAATAAACAAACTGAAGGAAACCAATTCGCCCGTATTGCTCACTATAATATTATTGTTATACAATACGTCATGGGAAGCGCAAATAATCAGTATCAAGGCTCCAACGAGCACAATCCCGGCATCCCTTTTGCCTTTGACATATGCTTTACTCAGAGCATATATGGAATAAGCCCCGAACAGTATAGCCATTGCCTGTACGATATTAACCCATCGGGTGAAAAATGAAACAGGAGTAAATAGGAATAATAAAGTCATGGAAATGGCATAAATGAAGCCTGCCCTTAGGACCTTCCTGGAATTTTCCTCGGGGAACAGCTCTCCTACCATATAGGCTGAGCAAACGGAAAACCAGCAAAGTGTTATATAGCTGATATTTATTATGGTACGGAAGCTGATAAACGGTACAAGCCTGTATATCAGATAATCACCGTAGATTGCGGTACGGGCGGCAAACAGAAGGCACATGAACACATAGTACAGGCTGCTTTTGTCCTCCCTTCGAAGAAGGAATATTATAAGATAGTAAAAGGCCATAACCGACAATGCACCGAATAAGAACAAATCCTTGTCTGCAATAACCTTGTCCATACGCCGGATCTGCTGCGGAGTACCCATGGGAATTGCATACCACATGCCTCCCCGGGCATATGTGAAGTTAGAGACATGAAATATCAGATAAAAGCTTTCATCATCGGGTGTAAATTCCACTACCTGCGGCATATAACCCGGCTCGAACTGCTCCTTGACTGTGCCGATCTTGCCGTTGCTTGAGACAAGCTCCTCGTTTATATACAACTCATAGGCAGTTGAAAAGGTGGGAATTCTCAGTGCCAGCGGTGTTTGCCGCGGCGCATTAACTACCCTGAGCACATAGGTTCCATATCCAAAGCCGGGCAATCCTTTGCCGTTAATTTTGTAGCTGTTCCACACTGCCGGCACTTGTGCCGTAATATCCGGAGCAATACTTCCTTCATCAATCTCCTGATAAGTCAGGAAATTCTCCCAGTAAAAATCCCATTGGCCGCTCAAGCTTAAAGCGCCATCCTTTTTCGGATTCCAATCCTTAAGATCCAATATCCCATCTGCCGGATTAAGCCGGTTACCTGCCCTCCCTGGCAATGAGCAGCTGAATATGAGTGCGCCAAGGCTGAGCATAACCATGGTCAGCAGTATCAGAAGGCGCTTGCGGTTTATTTTATTCTTCATATATGCTCACTCCGTTCGGCACAAGTATATAAATTGGCTGATCAGCAAATTGTGACAGGGGGACGGAGTTGTT
>DCTS01000111.1 GCA_002329645.1 Lachnoclostridium sp. UBA1434
ATTCTGGCATAAGTTCCTATATGACCAGGGACTGGTGGGCACACCGGAGCCGTATTTAAAGAGAACATCCCACGGCATGATACTTGGAGAAAACGGCGAGAAGATGTCCAAATCCAGGGGCAATGTGGTCAATCCGGATGATATCGTAAATGAGTTCGGAGCCGACACGCTGCGCACATATGAGATGTTTATCGGGGCATTTGACTTAAGCGCAGCATGGTCCTCGGAGGGAGTAAAGGGCTGCCGGCGTTTCCTTGAGAGGGTATGGAAGCTTCAGGATATGGTTACGGATGCAGAAGGATTTTCTCCTGCCCTTGAAAGAAAGATGCACCAGACAATTAAGAAGGTGAGCCTTGATTATGAGAGCATGAAGTATAACACGGCAATTGCTGCAATGATGGCTCTGATAAATGATTTCTACAAGGCAGGATCGGTTACCGCGGATGAATTCAGAACCCTGCTTCTGCTGCTTAATCCGGTGGCTCCCCATATTACCGAGGAGCTGTGGGAACGGTCCGGAGGATCCGGCAGGATATATCTTCAGAAATGGCCTGAATATGACGAGGAAAAGACCGTTGAGGCTATGGTGGAGATAGCCGTGCAGATTAACGGCAAGGTTAAGGCCACCCTCATGATATCCCCTGAGGATAAGCAGGAGGAGGTAAAGGAAAGGGTATTTGAGCTGGACGCCGTTAAGAATGCATCCGCCGGCAGGACTGTGGTTAAGGAAATCTATGTGCCCGGCAGGATATACAATATAGTAATTAAGTAGGGGAAGGAACTTATGATGAATATTGCAGTATTTGCTTCACATGGAGGATCGGATCTCCAGGCAATCATTGACGGCTGCAAATCCGGAAGGCTTAAGGCCAGGGTCTGTGCAGTAATAAGCAATAATTCGGATGCATATGCTCTGGAAAGAGCCAAAAGGGAAGGTATAGACAACTACTGCCTGAGCCACAAGGTGATAACTGATCCGGAGGAGCTGGACAGGCAGATGCTGGATGTGCTTGTTTCCCACAATACGGATATGATATTCCTTGCAGGATACCTGCGAAAGCTTGGGGCGCCCGTATTAAGGCATTATGAAAACAGGGTGTTTAACATTCATCCTGCCCTGCTGCCAAAGTACGGAGGCAGGGGGATGTACGGCATCAATGTGCATAAGGCCGTTATTGAAGCAGGTGAAAGGATAACAGGTATAACAATCCACCGTGTAAACGAAGAATATGACAGCGGAGATATAGTGGCGCAGACGCAGGTGGAGGTACAGGAGGATGATACGCCTGAAAGCCTGGCCGCAAGGGTACTTGAAAGGGAACACACCTTCCTGGTTGAGGTCATCGGAGACATAATTGATGGCAAAGTAAAGCTGGGCATATAAATATACAGCTCCCGGCTGACACAGGATCTTAACTAATATATAAATATGCACGCCTGGCAGGTGTACGGGTATTATTTATATATAAACATAATTTAAGCCATAGGTTTTCTGATGATATGCCGCAGGAAAGTCAATTCTCAAGGAGCTTTAAGCTGAAAGCTCTTTCCGGCAGTATATTATCAGTATGCCTATGGCTTTATATCGTATAGGTATATGGTTTTATATCGTATAGTTGTCGAAGTATCCCTGTACCAGTATTATCGGGGTGCCCTTATCTCCGCTGCCGGAGGTAAGATCGCACAGCGACCCGATAAGGTCTGTCAGCCTGCGTGGAGTGGTTCCCTGGGAATCCATCTTTCCAGTCAAATCCTCGCCCTTGTTGCGAATGTACTCGCTAATTGCATCCTTAAGCTCCTTGCCGCTTAAGTTGGCAAAATTATTGTCAGCAAGGTATTTAAGCTTGACTTCATTAGGACAGCCTTCAAGCCCTGACGTATATGCGGGTGAAACCACAGGATCCGCCAGCTCCCATATCTTGCCCACAGGATCCTTGAAAGCTCCGTCTCCGTATATCATTACCTCCACATGCTTCCCGGTCTTTTCAAGCATACTCTGCTGTATTCCTTCTACAACAGGCTTGCAGTCACGGGGGAACAGCTTGATCATATCCTCCGTAGCCTTGTTGCTTCCCAGAAGCCCGAACTGCTCATTATATCCGCTTCCGTCTACCGGGGAGGACAGAACATCATTAAGGCCATAAACCTTATCCGCACCTGCGGCCTTTAACAGTCTCTTTGTACGCATGCGTGAATGGATATCACAGCACAGAACATTTTTCGTATATTTAAGTATTTCCCTGCAATCGTTGGCAAGTATTATTTCAACAGCACAGCCTTCATTTTCAATAAGCTCTTTATAATATGTGATATAGTCCACACCTGTGAAGGTGTGCTTTTTATACCCGAACAATTCCCTGTATTTTTGCTCGGTCAGGGCATCGGACCACGGATTGATGCCCTTTTCATCCAGCTCGTCTATATCCACAAGATGGTTGCCCACTTCATCCGAAGGATAGCTGAGCATAAGTACAATCCTTTTTGCTCCCCTTGCTATGCCCTTAAGGCATATAGCAAAACGGTTGCGGCTTAATATGGGGAATATCACGCCTATTGTTTCATCTCCGAATTTTGTGCGTATATCTGCTGCAATATGGTTAACTGATGCATAGTTGCCCTGCGCACGGGCCACAACGGCTTCTGTTACCGCAATTACATCCCTGTCATTTATACGGATGTTTTCGCTTTCTGCAGCCTTCAGTACGCTGTCAACCACTATCTTAACAATATCGTCGCCCTTACGGATAATCGGTGCACGTATTCCCCGGGATACAGTTCCTATCAATCGTTCCATATTAACTCCTCCACATTATCAGCATAAAATAAAGCATTCTATAAATGTGACACATTCCAAGAAAGCATAACATTCCATAAATGTGAAACAATCCAAGAATGCTGCTCATTCTAAGAACCTTACATATTCAATACCAGATAATTATTTAATCTATTACGGCATATTATTCACACAAATTGTCACAGTCACATTATAACATGCCGGATATTAAAAATAAAACTAATGATTATTATATATTCCATAAGCAGGCCTTATGATATCATCATGCACACAACTGACAAAACCATAAATAAAACAATGATATTTAATAGAAAAAACGGCAGCAGGTTTGACATCAAATGACATAAATGCTAATATTTAATAGCAATCTATGTAAATACAATGTTTACTTATATAGGAGGAATTACGATGAGAAAGAAGCTGGCTGTTTTATTTGGTATAGCTTTTGCAATAGCATGTTTTATAACGCCGGGCAGCACTCCTGCCAAGGCGGCATATGACGGTACCGCCACTCCGATAAAGCTGGTCAGGGTAACCGATATTGATGCGGAAACAGACTATGGAAGTAATTATAATGAGATAAAAATCAATACACAAAATTACAGTTGGCAGGACGGAGAAGGCATCTATAAAATGGTGCTTGAGGAAGACAGCTATGTAAAGCTTCTCATATCTGCCCGCAATTTGGACAAAATCCAGATAAAATCCGGCAACAGTACCATTAATGCCGCCAATGTTACGGCAACAGTATACCGGGATTCGAAGCTTTACTATCCCGTTATGCCGGCAGTAACGGCAACAGGGGATAAAGCGGGAATCTCAGTACAAAAATATGCTCTTGACAAGGGCACCTACTACATAGCCATCAGGACCGACAGATATTCAAGCAGCTCGAGTTCAACAATATACGTAGACGGCACGGCTGAATTTATTGTATATTACCAGCAGCTTGCCAGCAACGAAACCTACAGGCCTTCAAGCAAGGGGAAGGAGAATCTGATTACCCTGGGGAGCAAGTTCAGAGGCGTTCTTACCATACCAAACCCCAAGGATTATTATATGTTTGAGCTGAAGGAAAGAGCCCTGCTTAAGATTAACTTTATGTACGACTCCAAAAACAACGCCAAATTCATACTTTACGGCAGCGACAGGCAGGAGCTTATGAACAGGACGTTTCAGGGCAATAATGTTGAAAATTCGGTACTGAAATATCTGGAACGGGGAATATATTACTGCTCGGTGGAAACAGTTGCCAAGGATGACGGCGGCAGCACGGTGCTGCTGCTTAGTCAGACGGTTTACCCTCTGGAGCTTAAGCAAATCAATACCACGACCAATTCATACATCAACGTTGAAACCATCGCCTATCCCAAGGAGGTAAGATATATCAAGGGTGATTTATCCTCCTATGAGATTTCGGGCAGCAAATGGAACAACGGCAAGGTAATAACCAATGAAATGAAATTCGGAGTCAATGAAACGGGTGTTTATACCGTAAGAGTTACCGATGAATATAATAATATGTTTATAGAAACCATAAAAGTTACTAAATGTGATACTAAGGCGCCTAAAAAACCCACGATAAAATCATACGCAGCAGGAAGCATAATTATATCGGGAACAGCCGAGAAGAATACCGATATAATAATTACGATAAATAACAAGCAGTACACCTGTATCGCAGATAACAAGGGCAATTATTCCTGCGACCTTAACAATGTTCTGGCNNCAAAAGGCAATAAAATAGAAGTATACTCACGGGATATATCCGGCAACATAAGCGCCAAGACCGTAGCTCTGGTTCAATAACCGGATTATCACAAAAGGAGCATCTGTGAAAAGGGAAGTTGACATATACGACAAACAAGACAACCGATATTATCAGACAAAAAGCGCTATTCTCGGACTGTCCGCCGATGAGGTAGATAAAAGAAAAGAGGCAGGCCTAGCAAACGAATCGGTTGAATCGCCTACTAAGACTGTGCCGCAGATTATTCTGGGCAATCTTATATCATATTTTAACCTTATATTCTTCACCCTGGCTGCTGCGCTTATCATAGTGAAGTCATATGAGGATCTCATGTTTATGGGTATAGTAATTATAAATACCTTTATTGGGATTATTCAGGAGCTTCATGCGAAGCATACCCTGGATAAGCTTATACTGCTTACCGAGCCGAAGGTTACCGTAGTCAGGGACGGCAGGGAGGAAAAAATTCCGACGAATGAGCTGGTACGTGATGATATCGTTATTTTCAGGAGCGGGAACCAGATTTGTGCGGATTCGGTAATTATCGAAGGCAATGTACAGGTTAACGAATCGCTGATAACGGGTGAGGCGGACGAGATTCTTAAAAAAGCGGGAGAATCCCTTTTGTCGGGAAGCTATGTGGTATCCGGAGTATGTTATGCACAGCTTGTGAAGGTCGGCTACGATTCCTATGTAAATAGACTTACTCTCGAGGCAAGGAAATCTAAAAAGCATAAAAAGCCAAAAATGATGAAGGCCCTGACCAGGCTTTTACAGGTTATAGGCATAATCATAATACCAGTGGGACTTCTTTTGTATTACAGGCAGACAGAGGCTCTTGGCCTTACGGTAAAGGAAGGGGTACAAACCACAACAGCCGCTCTGATAGGAATGATTCCGGAAGGCTTATACCTTCTTGTTAACGTGGCCCTTGCGGTAAGTGTTGTCCGGCTGGCAAAGAAAAAGGTAGTGGTGCATGACCTGGGCAGCACCGAAGCTCTTGCCAGGGTGGATGTGCTGTGCCTGGACAAGACAGGTACGATTACCGAGAATACAATGCAGGTTGCTGATATTGTGCCGCTTAAGTCCGCTGTTTCCGGCCTGGCGGTTGAAATGCTTCTGGCGGATTTTGCAGGAAGCATGCCTGCCGACAATGCCACTATGCAGGCTTTAAAAAAGCGCTTTACAAAAACCTCGGGCAGAAAGGCTGCAAAGATTACCGCCTTTTCATCCGTCACAAAATACAGCGCTGTTACCTTTTCATCAGGGGAGACTTTTGTTTTGGGAGCCCCTGAATTTGTACTGAACAACCAGTATAATCTGTTCCGTAAAAGCATTGAAAACCATTCGTCACGCGGGTACCGGGTTCTTATTTTTGCCCAGTGCCGAGGTATTAATGTCAATAATACTCCTGATTCACCTGACCCTGTTGTCCTGGTGCTCCTTAATAATCCTGTCCGTAGCACAGCCCGCTCAACCTTTGAGTATTTCAGGCAGCAGGGAGTTGAAATCAAGGTTATCTCAGGAGATAACCCGGTTACAGTCGTAGCCGCAGCCAAGCAGGCGGGTATAGAAAATGCCGAAAAATACGTTGATGCAACAACCCTCACTTCCGACAGCAAGATAGCGGAGGCGGCAGAAAAATACACGGTATTCGGAAGGGTAACCCCAAAACAGAAGAGGCAGCTCGTAAAAGCCTTGCAGAGTGCAGGGCATACTGTTGCAATGACCGGGGACGGGGTAAATGACATACTTGCACTTAAAGCGGCGGATTGCAGTATAGCCATGGCTACCGGCAGCGATATTGCCTGTCAGGTTTCAAACCTGGTACTGCTAGAGTCGGATTTTTCCGTGATGCCCTCCGTGGTTGCCGAAGGCCGCAGAGTTATTAACAATATTGAAAGATCGGCCTCCCTGTTTCTTGTAAAGAACATATTCTCATTTGTGCTTTCCCTTATATCGATTGCGGTGGTATTTGCATATCCCCTTACGCCATCCCAGCTGTCCCTTATCGGAGCTCTTACTATCGGAGCGCCCTCCTTCGTCCTGGCCCTTGAGCCAAATACCGACAGAGTCAGAGGGGCATTTTTAAGGAATGTGCTGTTTCGGGCGCTTCCGGCGGCGCTTACGGATCTGTTTATTATTATGGGGGTTATATTGTTCACCTTTGCATTTCCCATGGATATTAATGAAACCTCCACAATAACAACAATACTGGTTTCGGCTGTGGGCTTTATGATGATATGGAGGGTCAGCCGCCCCTTCAACTGGCAGAGGGCAGTGCTGTTAATCCTGCTTATATTGGCATTCATTGGTGCTCTGATAATCATGCCTGACATGTTCGGACTGTCTGCAATAAGCTTCGGCAGCATACTGGTGCTTTCGGTATTTTTACTGCTCATACCTTCGGTTATGTGGGTCTTCTCCAAATTGCTGGACTGGCTTGTGCGTATAAAGAACNNAACTTCTTATTAAGAAAAATAAGAACCTCTAAATATTAATATTTAATTGTTTGACTTAGCACTATTATTTTCGGAGGCTCGTATGGAATATAGCAATACCTTGCTTCATAATGTTTCCGAGCTTATAAAGGATGAGGCCGATGGGGGCTTCCGACTAATGCGCCTGCCTTCCCGGGTTGTTTCAAGGCTTAATCCCAATGGAAAGAATTCCGCATTATATACCTGCGGCTGCGAGATCAGGTTTAATCTTCATTCTGAAAGGGCGGTAATATTACTGCGCCGTGACAGGAACGGGACTGATACCATGCCCTACGGTATTGCCGAGGTCTGGCAGGGAGATTTCCAGGGGCGCTATCAGCTTTCGCCCCAGGTTGTGGGACAGGATATAACCGCCGTCACTGTCAGGCATATGCAGCCGGAGAAGGGTGCCCGGATAAACGGCAGATTATTTGATCCGGATTTATACCGGGTATTTGTTCCATATGATTGGGGCACTTTTATTCATGGCATTGAAGGAGAGGTATCGCTTCCTGAGAAAGGCCAGCTCCCGGGGGAAACCTTGCTGTGCTACGGTTCTTCAATAACCCACGGAGGAGGAGCGGCTGTACCCACGGGAGGCTTTGCCCTAAAGCTTGCATCAAGGCTGGGAATGGATCTTGCCAATCTGGGGCTTGCAGGTGCCGCATGGATGGATGATGCAATGGCCGATTATATCAATACTCTTAAGTGGTCGATGGCGGTACTGGAGCTCGGCATCAATATAACGGGCTGGTCCATAGCCAGGTTCAGTGAAAGGGCGGAAAAATTTATAAAAACCATTGCAGAAGCCAATCCGGGCAAGCCCATATTCTGTGTATCCCCCTTTTACAGCTATTTTGATTATATAAAGAAGGAGCATATGGAAGGCATGCGAGGTGCCCTTAGGTTGACGGTAGAAAAGCTGAATATGCCCCTGCTTTATTATATAGACGGCAGTAAATGCCTTGATTATCCCCGGGGCTTGTCCTCCGACCTGCTCCATCCTTCGGATAGGGGCATGACACAGATATCGGAAGAGCTTTATTCAGGAATATCGGCCCTGCTCGGATAACCGTATGATACTGTGAAAGGATCGAACTGATATATGAAAAAATACAGGACAATACTTATAGATGCGGACGGAACTATATTTGATTTTGATGCATGTGAGCGGGAAGCCCTCCGGATAGCCCTTACTAAGCACGGATATATGTTTAATGAGGATATATTAAGCTTGTATTCCGGAATCAACCTTGCATTATGGAAGAGGCTTGAACGGGGAGAGGTTGACAGACAATTCGTAATCTATGAAAGGTTCAGGAAGCTGTTTGAAGAGCTGGGCATAGAGGATGACGGGGTTTCACTTGAGGACTATTATCAGGTAATCCTTGGAATGCAGCATTTTTATATTGAGGATGCGCCCGAGGTTCTTGATTACCTGCATCAAAAATATGATATATATGCTGTTACCAACGGCATTACCGCAACTCAGCTTAGCAGATTCAAGGGGTCCGGAGCCGATAAATACATGAAGAGGATTTTTGTATCCGAAGAAACAGGCTTCCAGAAGCCCAGGAAGGAATTCTTCGATTACTGCTTTGAAAGAATAGATAATATAAATCTGTCAGAAACCATAATAATCGGAGATTCCCTTACCTCAGACATCCTTGGGGGCAATAATGCGGGAATTGACACCTGCTGGTTTAATCCCGGGGCCGCGGTAAATAATACAAATGCCATGGTGGATATCGAGATACGTAAGCTAAGGGAGCTTATGGATATATTATAATCATTCCAAGGACATACTAATGCATCGGATATTTGCATGTGTATGTCTTTATATTTATCCGTCATCCTCCGCATCCATGCAATTTGATTTGTGATCGGAGTAAATTGAGCTGCTTTGGCAATCATACCTTTCCAGCGGTTCCGGTCCCCGTACAACGGTTCTTTCAACACGCATTATGCCGTCCCTGTCCGATATGATTCGCCAGTCCACCATACGAATCTTAAAATCCTCTATCTCAATGCCCGGAATACCCCTTGTGTTTATACAGCAGCCGGTATTAAAATAAGGCAGCTCATCATTTTTAGGGAACTTAGCCCGGTGGGTGTGTCCGCATATGAGCATCATTTTATGCTTTTTAATCCACTTTTTATAGTTTTTTTCAACCTTATGCCTTTTGTACATATTTCTTGCCGGACTGGAGGGATTCTCAAATCCCACTACGTGCATGAATCTCCAAAAATACCTTAACAGGAACATGGAAAGCTTCCAGAACTGGTCATTGATGAAATCACCCTGATGACCATGGACAACCAGAACCTCCTGACCTGTATCCACTCTTTTCAGAACCACTGCCTCCATAGGTGTAATTCCCGGAAGCAGATCAACCCTTACCTGGTTATATTCATCGTAAAACTGGTAAAGATTATCCCTTACATATTTCTTGTCCTTCAGATATATGTTATGGTTGCCGTAAAGCATAATAAGACGGCCTGCGTCGAAGAATTTCTTTACAACCTTGAAGACATCGCTGTGTGCAAGCCTTATGTGCTTGAACTTGCGATGCTCCCAAAGCTCGTCGCCGTCGCCTGCCTCAATATATATATAGCCTTGTTCATAATAATAATCGAGGGCATGAAGGAAGATATTCTGGTTTCTGATGAATTCATCGGAAACACTGTCGTCTCCCCTGTGAACATCGCTGAATATTACGTATTTGGAAATACTGTCAATATATTTTACCTTAGCGTTTTTATAAGCCCTTGTAAGCCTGCGTTCCGTATTCAAAGCATCATCCCTGTTAGTATTCTTGCATTTATTAAGTGCTGTAGGCTCTTAGAGTAAAGAGGCCGACATTCCAATAATATTATGCAGATAAGGACAAATGTTATTCGTAAAAGGGCATTTACATATAACCGTAGACAATATTTTCGGGACAGAGGCGGAACCCCTGTTGCATCCGCATCGTCTATGTTATTATAGAGCTATAAGTATTGCTATAAGCAGGCCTTGCCTCAGCTCGCAAGCATTTGCTCGCTGACGCATCCTGCTTATAACAATCGTGTAAATGAGCAGGAGATGATCATGTCGTGAAGAAGGCATTGCTAAGCTGTATATTACTGTTTGCATCCTTAAGTTTACTGGCAGGATGCTCGGGCAAGGACGTATCGGTCGGGAAAATAGCAGGAGAATTTACGAACATCAGGCTAGAGGATGAAGCAACGGGCAATTATAAGGTTCTTGACAAAGACATTACGCAGGAGATGTATTCAAATATAAAGGGGCTTGAGTTTACCAAAACAAAGGTGCATAAGGAAGCGCCGGATGAACCGGCAGCAGCGTTTTTAATCAGCTTTCTTAAGGAAACCAGGGAGCCGGCTGAATTTGCGGTTATCAATAAAGATCTTATAAAGTATGACGGCGATTATTATAAGGCAAGGGCAGAGGGCTTTGACCTGGAATATCTGATGTCCTTCTTCTATGATGTTTTTGAAGCCGAGGTAATGGAAGCAGGTGAAAGGCTTCTTATTGCACCGGATAAGGAAAGCAGCATATATAAATCCTCGGATAAAATTTCGGCAGCAATTAATAATGCCTTGATTTTTGATGAAAGCGGCGCTGCAATTGAGGCATCGCAGCTTAAGCCGGGTGATATGGTCAGGGTGGCTTTTAGCGGCGTCATAGCGGAATCCTATCCGGCACAGATCGATGCGAACAGGATAGATGTAATCGGGCATAACCAAATAATTGACGGCTACATGGCTTTGATTGAAGATATATATAACGAGGATACGGCTCTTAACGGGGATATTACAACCATAGCCTTTGACACCACAGGCTGGATTGAGGTAAATGATATCGAAAAGGAAATAATACTAAGCCTTGTATCAATGAAATATAAACTGGATACTGTTCAGGGAACCTTTGACGAATTGGCTGAACAGGGGCTGATAAACAGGAGTAAGCTATACTTTGAAAAAGGAATATTAATTGAAATTAAGAATATGAAATCAAGTGAGGACAGGAGCGAGCTTCAATGCTCCATTTCAAAATGGAGGAGCGGCCTTGGTGCGATTGGCTGGGATGCCAGGGCGGAATATAACGGCTCAAGGTGGATAATCAGAAAAGACAATCAATGGATAAGCTGACAATGGATATAAGTATTAGTCAATACCACCGGTATTATTTGAAAGGGGCTGTTGCATATAAAACCGGCAATCTGTCTGTCAAACCGTGTATTACGGGGAGTGATTGCCCTTTCCTTGATTATATTAATTGATTTTGCAACAGCCCCCTGCATATATTGCGTATGCAATGTTTTCATACATAAAACCGGTGGTATTATTGTCCGTAAATCTTATTTCTTATTGTCTCCATGGGAAAATATGTTACAATGTTTTTATAAGAAATTATCACATAAGTTTTATAAATGAAACGTACATAAGCAGAGCTTTTACCAGGCTATT
Source organism: Lachnoclostridium sp. UBA1434 (assembly GCA_002329645.1). GTDB lineage: Bacteria > Bacillota > Clostridia > Lachnospirales > Lachnospiraceae > Mobilitalea. Next base: position 11,498 of record DCTS01000111.1, read on the forward strand.
ATAATCTTAAATACCGAGGGAATTATGACGGAAAGGAAAAGGAAAATTCTATATGCAGCGCTATTCATCCTGTTGACGCCGGCTATATTCGCAGGTACGGCAATACTTTTAATCAACTTAATATCCTGCAGTAATATGGAAGAGGAGTGGAAAGCGCTGATTAAGGAAGACATTCTTATCGACAACACCGAAAGCGATGATTTTATCTATGCTATAGTAAGCCGGGACGGGGTTCGGGAATACGGTGACAGCTTTCTGGTTCTTCGCAGGATGCAGGACGGAAGCTGGAGCATTGAATATGAGAATGATTTTTCCGGATTAAAACCCTGGAAGATAGACAGGGCGGATATCGATGATGACGGGGAAGAAGAGATTCTTATTGCCGTAAGAAAAACGACCATGTTCGATAAGGAAGAGAAAAACCGTATGTTTATATTTAACTACACGGACGGGGTGCTGGTAAAGAAATGGACCGGCTCGCAGATTGCCGGAACATGGAGGGATTTTTACACGGGACAGCTTTTTTCGGCTCCCGGCTGTGAAATAATATTCATCGAACAAACAGAGGACAACAGTGAACGGATTAAGGTATATAACTGGTTTGACTTCGGATTTTTTATGACTGCCGAAAGCGGCAGGTATTCTTCCGTAGACAATCTGTCTGTCACAGGGGAAAACAGTCTTCAGGCAACAATAAAGGATGAACGGGGAGAAAGAACGGCGGTGCTTTATCCAGGTAACGGAATACTTAGGGAAGCAGATGAGGGTAAGTAAAGGGCAACTGTCAAAATCAAAATGAAGGATCTTAAGCTGTTAATTAAGGAGTGATTGTGTGAAGCGTATTATAGCAGTGGTCTTATGCCTGTGCATCCTTGTATCGGGATGCGGCGGCAAAAAAGGCGGGAAGGATGAGAGCATCAGCGAAGCCGGCAATGAGACTGTAAAGGACAGTACCGGTAAGGAGATACTTGATGATAATGCCGGAGACAGTTCCGGAGACAGTTCCGGAGACAGTTCCGAAGACAGTTCCGGNNCCGGAGATAGTACCGGAGGGGAATCCGTTAACGGGAGTGAGGACAAAGCCTTTGGGGAAGACGTGCCCGGTGAGGATAAGGATGTGCATAAAAGACCTGTTGGAGTTATCACATCCTTCAGTCTGAATGACGAATGGTCCGGGCTTAATACAGTAAGATCCGAACTGCCGGAGCTTGTAATACCTGAGTATGAGGCAAGGGTAGCTGCTTATAGTGTTGCTGGGGATTTATCCAATATTGAGAATATAAACCAGTTTTCCGGCTTTACCGAAGACCAGATAAAATCTCTTGTTGATAACGGTTTTGTGGTTCTGCCCTCCAAATCCACCAAAATGTATTACCTATATGACAGCAATGTATATGAAGGAATCCCCAATTTTATAACGGCAGATTCTGTCCTGCATTTATACCATCAGTTTTATGATAAATCCCTTACAAGTATCGAGAGCGGGTTTTTGTATGATGACCTTGAGCTGCTTAGCAGGCAGATGCTGGTGCATTCGATACAGCTGCTAAAAACTCTTAAGGATGATAAGCTGATAGCTCTCCAGGAAAGGAATACCGTCTTTTTCCTTGTGGCGTGCATGTTGATGGCCGATTCAACGGATATGGGGGAGATTGCAGACAATGACATCATGAAGGAAGCAGGACTTGATATTCAGAAAAATCTTTATGATGCTGCAGTTAATGAATATAATATGATAGGTGAAGCAGGAGGCTTTGCATATTCGGACTATTTCGGATTTAGAATTGACTATTCCCAGTTCACCGTCAGGGGGCATTATACCAGGAGTGAGGAGCTTGGCAGATTCTTTAAGACAATGATGTGGTACGGAACAGCTCCCATACCTTTCTTTGATAATGACGTATACCTTCCGGACAATGTGCTTCAAGCCCTGCTCATGACCCATACCACCTTTCTGGATTCCGACGGTATATGCAGCGCCGAGCTGTGGTCAAGGATTTATAACCCCACATCGTCATATGTGGGAATATCCGATGACATAGATGTATTTACGATGAATAATCTGCGTAAAACCGTATTTGGCGATAATGAGGATCCGAATGTGTTTAGCGCGGGTGAGTATAAGGACAGGATTTTTGAGGAGGTCAATAAGCTTCCGAAGCCGCAGATACAGCCTCAATACACCGGAACACCGACAGGATTGCAGTTTAGGTTTATGGGGCAAAGGTATATAATGGACAGCTACATTTTGCAGGAACTTACGGATGCATTTGACAGACCGATACCATCCGCCCTTGATGTTATGGGAGTACTTGGCAGCAGCACTGCAGAGAATCTGCTGTTTAATCACTACAAGCCCCAGGAGCGATGGCCCGAATACGAAACGAAATATAATGAGCTTTATGCAAGGATTTCGGAATACGGTATAGATACATGGGCCAACAACCTTTACAATGGTTGGGTCTGGGCTATTAAGGAGGCTCTTACGGAATTTGACAGCTCATCCGGAATGCCGATGTTCATGACCAATGACGCCTGGAAACACAAGAGCCTTAATACGGCTTTGGGCAGCTATACGGAATTAAAGCATGATTCGGTACTGTACGGCAAGCAATCAGGCGCTGAAGGCGGCGGCGACATCTATGCAAAGTATCACTATATTGAGCCTAATATCCCCCTTTACTGCAAGCTTTTGTTCCTTACGGACAATACTGTCAGAACACTTAATGAGCTCGGCATGATTAATCCTATGCTGACTGAGGGTGCAGAATACTATAAGGAGCTGCTGGAGCTTTTAATAACCTGTTCCATAAAGGAGCTTAGGAATGAGATGCTTTCGGAGGAGGAGTACAGGGCGCTTCTATCATTCGGAGGCAAGATGGAGAATATATCCCGGTGCTTCTTAGAAGGGATTACCGGCGAGAGCTTTGTTTACTGGGATGTAACGGATATGCTTGCAACAGATATTGCAACCGGCCCAGGCGGCTATCTATCTCTCGGAACCGGTTATTTTGATGAAATCTACGTTGTAGTACCCGTTGAAGGCAAGCTGTATCTGGCAAAGGGAGCCGTATACTCTTATTATGAGTTTGTAAGCGATATACGCCTTACCGATGAACAGTGGTGGGATTTGCAGGGTATAGAAATAGTCAAGAGTGAATATCATGATTATGCTCAAATCACCGAGCCTTCAGAAAATCTGCCTGAGCAGCCCTTCTGGACCCGGTATTTCAAATCTGACACTAACAATGTGGAGACAAAATCTCTTGAGGTAGAGTGGGGTAATATGGTACAATGAATCAAAAATTGTGAAGCTCTTGCAGGTATGGCATTATGCCGGTATCCGCAGCTAATGAGTCTCACATTTAACAATCCTTTACGGAAGGGAGGCCGTCAATGTCTCATGTGCGTATTCAAGCGGCATTGACACATTATTATGACAGTAGAGTTCTATTATCCCCAGGGAAAGACCAAGGCTCTGACCTTCAGCTATGATGACGGACAGATTCATGACAGGAGACTTGTGTCCATATTCAACAAGTATAAGGTTAAGGCTACATTCCATATTAATTCGGGGCAGGTGGGCCATCCTGATTTCATAACCCGGGAGGAAGTCAGGGAATTGTACAAGGGGCATGAGGTTGCATGTCACGGAGTGGAGCACAGATATCCGACGCATTTGCCAAAAGAGCTCTTAATCAATGAGATATGGGAGGACAGAAAAAAGCTGGAGGAATGGACAGGGCAAATCATTACAGGATTATCCTATGCCTTTGGAGAATTAGGCAATTCGGTGGTTGATACCTTGAAAAGTCTTGGCATCCAATATGCCAGGACTGTGAATTCGACAGGAGGCTTTTCAATGCCCACGGATTTTATGCGCTGGAACCCTACCTGTCACCACAACGGCAATATTATTGATAAAGCCGGGGCATTCCTCAATATGCCGGGATATATGAGACTTCCGCTGTTCTATGTCTGGGGCCACAGCTTCGAATTTGCAAGGGAGAATAACTGGGAGCTTATTGAACAGTTTTGCGAGCTGGTTGCCTTCAAGGAGGATACCTGGTATACAACTAATATTGATTATATGAATTATGTTACTGCCATGAGGAGCCTGATATTCAGCACAGACGCTTCACGCGTATTCAATCCCTCGGCATTTTCCGTATGGCTTGGAGCAGGGGAGGATATTACTGAATTAAAGCCTGGCGAAACGGTGAGATTACCCGTTAAGCAGGGCATCAAGGAGTGAGGAGTATGAACTTGGCATCGCTGTTTAATAAGAATAGGGTAGTTTATTCATTTGAGGTATTTCCTCCTAAAAAAACCAGCCCGATTGAAACAATTTACAATACCCTGGATGAGCTTGAGGGTCTGAAACCGGATTTTATCAGCGTGACCTACGGAGCCGGCGGGAGGACCAGTGATACGGCAACCTGCGATATTGCCGCCGCTATAAAGAACAGATATCACATAGAGCCGCTGGCACATCTGACCTGCGTCAATGATACTAAGCAGGAGATTGAACAGATATTAAGCCGGCTTAAGGAAAACGGCATAGAAAACATACTTGCGCTTCGTGGTGACAAGAATCCTGATATAGCGCCCAGGAAGGAATTTAAGCATTCCGCCGACCTGGTGGCATTTATTAAAGAATTCGGCGGCTTTGGCATATCGGGTGCCTGCTATCCGGAAGGACATCCCGATGCTCAAAGCCTGGAGGAGGATATAAATAATCTTAAGATTAAGGTGGACGCAGGAGTGGACCATCTGATTACACAGCTTTTCTTTGATAACAACCTGTTTTACAGCTTCATGGACAAGGTAAGGGCCAAAGGTATTGCAGTCCCTGTGGAGGCAGGAATTATGCCGGTTACGAACAAGGCGCAGATTGAGCGGATGGTAACCCTGTGCGGCGCATCTCTGCCGTCCAAATTTACTAAAATGATGCAGCGATTTGAGCATTCCCCGGCTGCTTTGCAGGATGCGGGCATAGCATATGCGGTTGACCAGATCGTTGATTTGATTTCCCGGGGAGTGGACGGGATACATCTTTACACCATGAATAAGCCTTATGTGGCAAGGAAGATAACTGAAAGTATATCAGGCTTAATAAATGCATAGCCATATTTGGATTTTACCTTTTTTATATTACCTTTTTCAACAATTTCCGATTGATTTATACCGGGACTTACCCTAAAATAAAACAAGAAAGATAAAATTAATACATTATATTTAATGTATGGTTAGGGGTGGGCCATGGTAGAAATCAGGGAAGTTAAAACAAGAAAAGAGCGCAAGCTCTTTGCATCATTTAATGTCAGGATGTATAAGGACAATCCGAATGCTATACCCGACATAATAATGGATGAGTACAATAACTTTATTCCTAAGAAGAACCCTGCGTACGAATACTGCAGCGCAAGGCAGTTCCTTGCATATAAGGACGGTAAATGCGTGGGAAGAATTGCGGGAATTATAAGTAATGCCGCAAATACCAAATGGGGAACCAAAAGAATACGTTTTTCAAGGGTGGACTTCATTGATGACAGGGAGGTATCCGCAGCGCTGTTTAAAGCTGTTGAGGACTGGGGACGCGAGCAGGGGCTGACCGAAATTCAGGGGCCTATAGGCTTTTGTGATCTGGACCAGGAGGGAATGCTGGTAGATGGCTTTGATCGTGAAGGAATGATGATCACCATTTATAACGCCCCTTATTATGTGGAGCACCTTGAAGCATTGGGATACACTAAGGGCATCGATTGGATAGAATACAGGATTAAGCTGCCCTCCGAGCCTAATTATAAGCTTGAAAAGCTATCAGAAGCAGTAAAGAAGAAATTTAAGATAGAACTGGTTGAGCCAAAAACCCGTAAGGAAATTAAGCCTTATATACTATCAGTGCTGAATCTTTTAAATGATTCCTACAAGGACCTTTACGGAACGGTAAAGCTTTCGGATGCTCAGATTGACAAGTATTATAACCAGTATATACTGCTTATTAATCCCGAGTATGTTAAACTCCTTCTGGATGAGAACAGGGAGCTGGTAGGCTTCGGCCTGGCGATGCCGTCTATGAATGCGGCCGTGAAAAAAAGCAACGGAAGGCTGTTTCCTTTTGGCTGGTACAGGCTGCTCAGGGCGCCTTTTGCAAAGCCCGAGGTGCTGGATCTGTACCTGGTCGGCGTTGTTCCGCGTATGCAGAATAGGGGGTTAACGGCACTGCTTATCCATTCCATGACCGAAACAGCAAGAAAGAACGGAATTAAATATGCCGAAACGGGCCCTGAACTTGAAACCAATGTCCAGGTACAGGCTCTATGGAAGCATTTTGAGGTTGAACAGCATAAGCGCAGACGCTGCTGGGTAAAGGAAATATAAGAATAAGCATGATGATTTCATCGAATATCAGTAAATGAAGACAGATATATAATTGCTGAATCATACATTATACCAAAGGCTGGCACAATAATATAAACAGACCCCGGAAAGCATGCGGTCCAGGATTGCCGCATGAATCCCGGGGTTTTTATATGAGCTCCGCGAACGAAGTTCACCCCAAAACTACTGTGCAGAATACATGCCCTTGCTTTGCATATAAGCAAAGATTGATTCTCCGTGCTTTTGCTCCTCCTTTTGGATATGGTTAAGAACATCTCTGATCTGAGGATTCTTAAACTCAAATATTGCAGTATCATAGGTGCCTGAGATATATTTTTCGGTATTCAGCATATCTGTACAAATATCCTTGTCCGAAAGCATGCTATTCGGAGCTCCTCCTTGTCCGGCCCTGCCCAGGGCTGACTGCTGTGAGCTGATGCCGCCCTGACTTGCCTGACCTTGCTGGCTCATCTGGGCCATCTGGCCGGACTGGCCCTGGCCCATGGAAGGAATCTTTCCGCTAAGCAGCTGGTTAATGGATTGAAGATGCTCTCTTTCCTTCTGACTGATGCTTTTGAATAAGGTTTTAAGCTCCGTATCACTTGCAAGATTTGAATAGTTATCATATTTCAGAACGCATTGCTCCTCGTGAGATTTTTGGTCTTCAAGAAGCAGCCGCTCTTTTGTGGATAATTCTACATTTGATATCATGTTATACCTCCTTTTCTAGGAATATAGTATCTCAATAATGCAAATACATATTCAAAAAATGTGATTGTTCATAACAATATTGCCATACAACATTTAATGAAATTCCAGGCTCTTGTAATACCTTATTGTTTCATATATTATATCTATAGGAAATTAATTCCTAAGGGATGGTTTTAATTAAGACAGGAGGACGGATATGGACAGGAAATTAACGCCATATGTCAGGAGGGCGCAGTTTTATGAAACAGACCAGATGGGAGTGGTTCATCACTCCAATTATGTGAGATGGTTTGAGGAAGCCAGAGTGGATTTCCTGGATAAAATAGGAATGGGATACGATAAAATAGAAGCAGAGGGTATACATTCACCGGTTTTATCTGTGGTTTGCCGGTATAGGCAGCCGGTAAGGTTTAATGAAAAGGTTATAATAATTCCCAGGCTGAAATTCTTTAACGGCATAAAGATGACCATATCATACAGGATACTGGATGCAGACACCGGTATGTTGCGGTCGGAAGGAGAAACGCAGCATTGCTTCATTAACCGGGACTTTAAGATGGTAAGCTTAAAAAAGGATTATAAGCATATATATGAATTATTTAAAGCATGGACCGATTATGTAATTGATGAATCATAAAGCCGGGCTCTCGGTTTATCCGCCCGGCTGCTTTTAGCGCAGTGATTCTGCTGCCTATACCTTAAAAGCATTTTAACTGCCACATGCTATTTACGAGGCGTTTGCAGCGCCTGCTCAATCGAGCTTTTCATCTGATTCTTTGTCATCATGCCTGTCGCATAACCGTAAAAATCACCGTTCGCATCTATTATAAAGGTTGTGGGGAGTGATAATATCATATACATCATATTTACTTCACCCGTTTCGTCAAAGAGGGTGGGGAAGGTATAGCCGTTTTTATCAAGAAAATCTATAACCCCTTCCTTGTCTGTCTCCTGTGTTCTGGTGTTTTTTTCGGNNGCCTGGTACTAAAAGAAAGGCTGTCGGAAAGATATGGACTTGACAGTCTTACGATGTACCCTGTAGGCTGTGTCATTGGAACTCATGTAGGTCCCGGAGCCTGTATTGTAACATATGTAAAAAAATAAATTTCGTAAAATAATGATTGTACAAGGGCCTGCTGCATGACAGCCGCAGGGCCCTTTTTATATACATCTTTAGCTGACTATCCTCCTGCCAGTACATGGCTGCCATACCAAATATTACAAAATTGTTATATATATATTACGCAAATATTAAATATATAATTGACAATTTAACAATTTCGTAATATAATGCCTTTAAAGACAACATAATGCAATTGATTACTTGCACAAGACAGGAGGATGAGGCACTTGAAGACAAAAAGCTTATTTCGGGCTGCAACAGCGTGTTGTATGGCAGCAGTAATTGCATTTACACCGGCGGATGCGCTGGCCGCAACATTATTGAGAAGAGGCTCCAGCGGAACTGAAGTGAAATCAGTCCAGCTTTCTCTTAAAGAATTAGGCTATTTTACATATCCGAAGGTTACGGGCTATTACGGAAGCATTACCGAAACTGCGGTAAAGAAATTTCAGAGGGACAATAATCTGAAAGCGGACGGAGTTGTGGGAAGTAATACGAGAGCTGCTCTCAAGGCATTAGCTTCCGATGACGAAGATGCAAAGCTTATGATGGAACCGGCCGACACAAGCAAGATGGGTGATCTGGATTGGTTTTCCGAAGTACAGTACATATTTAAAAGAGGAGATACGGCAAAAATCACAGATGTGGATACGGGACGGAGCTTTATGCTCAAGAGAACCTTTGGAACCAACCATGCCGATGTGGAACCCCTGACCAGGGAGGATGCGGGTATCATAAAGGATATATGGGGAGGCTGGTCCTGGACCCGCAGAGCAGTGATAGTTGAAATAGACGGATATATCATAGCAGGCTCGCTGGCAGCAATGCCGCACGCAGGTGTTGATTCGGCGCCTGCAGTCAAGTATGTAAGCAACCGCAGCGGAGGATACGGCTGGGGAAAGAATTTGGATGCGGTCAAGGGCAACGGTGTAAACGGAGTGATAGACCTGCATTTTAAGAACAGCAGAAATCATAATACCAATAAAGTAAAAAAGGAACATCAGGACATGGTAAAAAAGGCAAACATTTTTATTGAAAATAACTATAAATAAAGACAGGAAGGATAAAGACAGGAAGGATAAAGACAGGAAGGATAAAGACGGTCTGATGGTAATAGCAATAAATTATAACCGCATTGATAGTAATAGAAATAAAATAAAACCATAATGATAATTATTGTAATATAATAAAATTGCACTACTGATAATAATAAAGCCGCACCGTTGCTGCCTGTAAGCTTTGAGGTATTATGGTGCGGCTTAAATCATTCATGCATAGCTCTGTTTCGTCTTCTGTACAGGTTCTTGAACTCTGTCGGAGTACATTCCTTAAAGCTCTTGAATACCCGGTTAAAGGTGGAGATACTTGAGAACCCGGATCTCATTGCTATTTCCGTAATGGAAAGGTTCGGATTTAATAGCAGCTTTTCAGCTTCCTTGACACGTCTCTGATTCAGGTAATCATAATAGGACATATCCGTAAATTGCTTAAACAGCCTGGAAAAGTGAAATTTGCTGAAACCGGCTACACCTGCAATTGTATCAAGTGAAATATCTTCCATATAATTATTATTTATATATTCAAATATCAGGTTAAACTTTTCTATATACTCCTTCTGCTTATTAAGCTTCAGATCGGGGAAGTAGTTTACCGTATTCATGTATTTGCGGCCCAGAAGCACGAACATCTGAAGTATCAGGGCATAAATTGCCGCTTCCTTTAAACTGTTATTTCCCGTATATTCCTGTGTTATGTTATCGAACAACTGCTTCATCTGGGGGTATATATCGGGGGCGGAGATCTCGTTTATAAGTCTTGCCTGACTTAAAACAGTTATAGCATTTGAGAAGCCCCTCAGATTACTTATCAGTGAAAAATCAAAAAGCAGTATTCGTCTGATGCCGTCCTTAGGTGCAATCAACTCATGGAGCTCACCGGGAGGAATAAATAAAATATCGCCTTCCTTAAGCCGGTAGGTGGTTTTACCGATTATTATCGTATAGATATTTATAATCGGCATGATAATCTCCACTGCCGTATGCCAATGTGTTGAATAATTATCCGTCTCACGGTTAATGTGAAGCAATATCGATGAATTATTCTGGTAATCAACCTTCTCATAAATACCATCCATTATCCTCATAAGAGATCACCCCTTCTATTACAGATAATCTTAATATGGACATATCAGATTAACCGTCAGGCATGAGAACCTATGCAAGATTATTCCTATATATGGTTTACATCTTGCATATTTTATACTATAATAATAAATATCATTGCTTAATAATGTACAGTGTGCACAAAAAGTCGAATTAATTTGTTATTTTTAATCAGGGGGGATGGATAAGTAAATATTGCTATTTTAATACTGACATAAAAATCACTAAATAAAGCATTCTTAAATATATATATTAAAGCATTTGTTTCATATTAAATCCTTTCTTATGGTAATATTGCTGAAGTTTATTTTAATATATAATAGAAATTTTGTAAACATTATTCGTAAAAGGGTGAATATTAATACTAAAAATTCCAGTCGTAATGTCAGAATCGCAAAAGATGATATTAATACAGCAAAATATGATAAGATAAAAAGCAAAAAATGAGATAAACTATAAACACGGGTCTGTATTAGTGGAAGTAATCCGCAATTGTATAAATACACGTAAATAAATATGCAAAACTTGTATCGCAGGCAAAGCTTGTTAAAAGGCAAACAAGTTTTGCGGGTAAATTTATGAATAAAGAAGGAAGGTTCCGATATGTTGGCGACGTCGATTTTTAAAAAGAAAAGCTTTTACATAATCCTGGTTCTTGTACTGGCTATAGTCGGTTATTCAATATACGTTAAGATTATGAACGAGCGGTATGAAGCACAGAAGGAAGCCGAGCAGGGGGACGAAGCTGTAGAAGTTGAGATACTCGGCAGAGAGGATACATATGATATATACCTTGAAAACCATTCTGATTCCGACAGGCCTGACAACACTGTTAGTGTGGAGCTGTCCGGTTATACTTCCTCCGACAATGCCGAATTTACAAGCGAATATGAAGGTAAAAACAATGTATTGATTACCCGGGAGGACGGTTATGTAGAGTATAATGTGGATATACCGGCTGCCGGCCTTTATAATATGTTCATAGAGTATTATCCGATAGCTTCCAGGGGAATCGATATAGAAAGGGCTCTTTATATTAACGGAGAGATACCCTTTGCCGGAGCCGATTCTCTTGTATTTACCAGAGTCTGGACCGATGACGGGGAGAAGAGGATGGATAACAGGGGCAATGAAATCCGTCCGTCCCAGATTGAAAAACCCCGATGGGAGAATACATACTTCAAGGATTATGTGGGCTATTTTACTGAGCCGTACCTTTTCTATTTTGAAGAAGGGGAGAATACCATAAGGCTTGAGTCCACAAGTGAGCCGATGGCAATCAGCAGCCTGGTCATCGGACAGCAGAAGGAATATGCAAGCTATGATGAATATATATCCCGGATAGACTTAAGCAGGTTTAGGAACAGTGATTTGGATTTCAGTCTTAAGATACAGGGTGAGGATGCTAAGTACAGATCGTCGCCTACTCTTTATGCTAATTTTGACAGGGCATCCTCCAATACGGAGCCTTACAGTGCAGCCAAAATCAAGCTGAACAATATCGGAGGCCTTTCATGGAGCATACCGGGTCAGTGGATAGAATGGATAATTGAAGTCCCCGAAGACGGGCTTTACAATATTTCCTTCAAGGCAAGGCAGAATTATAACCGCGGCATAGTATCCATCCGTAAGGTAATGATAGACGGTATAACGCCTTTTAAGGAAATGGCTGAGCTTAACTTTAAGTATAATACCGGCTGGCAGCTTACCTCCCTTGCCGGTGAAGACGGGACTCCGTTTGCCATACCGTTAACAAAAGGAGAGCATGTAATACGTCTTGAGGTAACTCTCGGAGATCTCGGAGATATTTTGAATGAGGTTGAAGCCAGTGTTAACAGACTGAATGAGATATATCGTAAGATTTTAGTGCTTACAGGTACAAAGCCGGATGAATACAGGGATTACAGAATAGACAAGGTTTATCCCGGTGTTATTACGGCTATGGAGAGGGAGACAAAGCAGCTTGACAATATAGTAGACCGGCTTGTTGAGTTTACAGGTCAGAAGGGTTCGGAAACCGCAACAATTGACAATATGTCCGAACAGCTTAAAAGATTCCTTAAGAACCCTGATATCATACCAAGATCCATGGAGAACTTCAGGCAAAATATCAGTTCATTGGGAACAGCCATTAATAACTTGAGCAGTTCACCCCTTGACGTGGATTTCGTATATGTTTGCGCAGACAGGGAAGAGCTTCCGGATGTGAAGGAAACCTTTTTCGGTAAAGTAGCTCACGAGCTCAGATCCTTTACGGCATCCTTCTTTGAGGATTATTCAACTATAGGAAGCTATTACGAAGGCGAAGTCGTGGAAGTCTGGCTGCTTTCCGGAAGGGATCAGTCGGCAATATTAAAGGATATGATTGACGAGATATTTACTCCTCAGACGGGAATTAGCGTGAATGTCAAGCTGGTTGATGCGGCAACCCTGCTGCCGGCAGTAGTTGCGGGTACAGGCCCGGATGTTGCCCTAACGGTCAACGGCGGTATTCCTGTGGAGTATGCCCTTAGGGGTGCTACGGTTGATCTTACCCAGTTCCCTGACTTTGAAGAGGTAAAATCCGAGTACTTTGACAGCTCCTTCGTGCCATATGAATTTGAAGGCGGGGTTTACGGAATTCCTGAAACACAAAACTTCAATGTCCTGTTCTATCGCAAGGATATTTTGGAGGAGATAGGCGGGTTTATTCCTACTACATGGGATGAAGTCATAGAACTTTTGCCTATCCTCCAGAAGGAAAACATGCAGTTTGCTCTTCCTTCCACGGAGAGAGAAATAAACGGCATCAAGAACCCGGACTATTCGGCCATGATGGCATTCATGTACCAGAATGGGGCATCCATATACAGTGATGATTTAAAAACAACGATGCTGGACTCTGAAAAATCCGTAGAAGCCTTTGAGAATTATACAATGATGTACACTCATTACGGACTTCCGATGAAGTTTGACTTTGTCAACCGCTTCCGTTCCGGCGAAATGCCGATTGGCACGGCCGATTATAATACCTTCAATACCTTAAGCGTGTTTGCTCCCGAAATCAGAGGCCTGTGGGATTTCACACTGGTCCCGGGAACAGTTAAGGAAGACGGTACGGTGGACCATTCGGTATCCGCATGGGGCGAAGCCTCTGTAATGCTTTGCAATGCGGATGATTATAAGGCCTCATGGGAATTCTTAAAGTGGTGGGCAAGCTCGGAGGTAAAAGCCCGTTTTGGCCGTGAGCTTGAAAGTATAATGGGAGCTTCAGCAAGGTATGCAACAGCCAATGTAGAGGCCTTCAGGCAGCTTGCCTGGAGCAGCAAGCAGGCTGAGGTTATAGAGGAGCAGTGGAGATGGGTTGTTGGTACTCCTCAGGCAGCAGGAGGATATTCAACCTCGAGGCATATGATTAATGCCTTCAGAAAGGTTACCAATATCGGTCAAAAGGAAGACCCGAGAGAAACATTGCTGGATTATACAAGGACTATTAATGAAGAAATTAAGTTCAAGCGTAAGGAATTGCGGTTGGATGATTAACCATAATGCTTTGAGGAGGAGATGAAGGTTTATGAGTTCTGGATTTGATAAATGGAAGGATAGAAAAAAGAAAGAAGCCGCATATACCCTGAAAAGCATATGGAAGAGCAGAGTCCAGTATGCATTTCTGGCGCCTTATGCCATATTATTCATAGTATTTTTTGTATCCCCGGTGGTGATATCTATATTTTACAGCTTTACATATTATAATGTACTGAATCCGCCCCAGTTCATATGGCTTCAGAATTATATAAACCTTATTTTGGCGGATGACGTATTTTTGATATCCGCACAGAACACCTTCCTGTTGGCGGTAATTACAGGGCCGGTCGGATACATGATGGCCTTCCTGTTTGCATGGCTTATCCATGAGCTGCCCAGGTATTTAAGGTCTGTATTTGTGCTGGTATTTTATGCACCGTCCATTGCTCAGAACGTATTCATGATATTCGGAACGCTGTTCAGCAGCGATGCATACGGATGGGCCAATGCAACCCTGATAGACTGGGGGCTTATGCATCAGCCGATATTGTGGCTTACGGATCCGAGATACATGATGACTGTTATTATAATAGTCGTATTATGGATGAGTTTGGGCAACGGATTTTTGTCCTTTATCGCAGGACTTCAGACAATAAGCCCGGACCAGTATGAAGCCGGATATGTTGACGGGATAAAGAACCGCTGGCAGGAGTTATGGTATATTACACTCCCTAATATGAAACCAATGCTTTTATTCGGCGCTGTAATGCAGATCACCCAATCCTTCAATGTGGGTGATGTATCCAATGCATTATGCGGCATGCCCAGTACCGATTATAAAGCCAGCACGGTAGTAACACACCTCATTGACTACGGTTCAATAAGGTATGACATGGGGTATGCTTCCGCAATAGCAACCTTATTATTCCTGGTAATGATACTTTCCAAACGCGGGGTAAGCGCTATGCTGAGTAAGGTAGGAACCTGATTAAGCCTGCAGATAAAAGTATATGTAAGGGAGAATGGATATCATATGATCAAGACGATCAATCTTAAAAAAAGAAGAAAACCAAACAGATCCAGAGCCGGTGATGTTTTTGTATATATTGTGCTGGCAGCCTTCGGATGGTTCTTTCTCTTTCCTTTGCTGTTTTCAATTAACAGCGCATTTAAACCCCTGGATGAGATTTTCCTGTTCCCTCCGAAGCTGTGGGTTAATAAGCCCACAATGGATAATTTTGCGGACCTGTTCGTGCTTATGGGCAAGACGTGGGTGCCCTTTTCCAGGTACATATTCAATACCGTATTCATTACAGTGGTTGGAACTCTCGGACATCTGCTGATTGCATCAATGGCAGCATATGTATTATCAAAATATCGTTTCCCGGGGAACAAGATATTCTTTACTGTTGTAACCACAGCGCTTATGTTTACGCCTCAGGTTCTTCAGATCCCCAATTATCTGGTTATGACAAAGCTTAAATGGGTTGATACATACTGGGCAATAATAATCCCTGCCTTTGCAACCCCTATCGGACTGTTCCTCATGAAGCAGTTTATGGAGCAGATACCCGATACCCTGATTGAGGCGGCCAAGGTGGACGGGGCAAAGGAAGTACGTATATATTTCAGGATAATAATGCCTCTGGTAAAGCCCGCTTCATTGACGCTGTCCATCTTTTCCATTCAAAACCTGTGGAATACCAGGGCATCCAATTTCATATATTCCGAGGAGCTTAAAACCTTGCCCTATGCTCTGGGGCAGATTGTTACGGGCGGTTCGGTAGCAAGAGCGGGAGTAAGCGCCGCGGTAACACTCTTTATAATGATTGTCCCGCTGCTTTTCTTCATTTTTGCACAGAGTAACATAATAGAAACCATGGCAAGTTCTGGTATTAAGGAGTGAGGTGATTATGATGAAGGAATTTATGAAAAAATCCATAGCATGCCTTCTGCTGTTAATCACTGTATTAATACCATCTTCGAGGGCTTTTGCCAATTCCACCTTTTATACTTACAGCTTTGATTATTACGGCAATGAACTGGAATCACCCGATGCATACACGGCTGAGGATATGCTGATTGGCTCCATGATGGGTGAGGAGGTAGGCGATTTCGTAAGCCCCAGCGGGATGTTCGTAAGGGATGAGCTAATATACATCGTTGATACGGGCAACAACAGAATAGTTGTAGTTAACAAGGCCTTCAAGCTGGTAAGGATTATCAAATCGATAATAATTAACGGTGAGGAAAGCTTTTTCAACCAGCCTACCGATGTATTTGTGGACAGGAATGGCGACCTTTATATATGCGATAAGCTGAATCAGAGAGTGATACATACAGATAAGGATCTTAATTTCATAAAGCTGTATACCAAGCCTGTGGACGAAACAATACTTGAGGGCTCTGACTTCCTTCCCATTAAGTGTGTTGTTGATACCTCGGGAAGAATGTTCCTGATGGCGGGTAATGTCAACAAGGGATTCATGCAGTTTGACAAATACGGCAATTTTACGGTATATGTGGGTGCTAATCAGGTTAAAGCCTCCCTGTTTGAGGTTATCAAGAAAAGGCTTATGACGAAGGAACAGAGGGAGAGGATGATCCTGTTCGTACCTACCGAGTACAGCAATATTGCCATTGATAAGGATAATTTCCTGTATGCAACAACAACAACCTTCAATGACGGTGATCTTCGAAATAACCCGGGCAAGGTTAATCCTATAAGAAAGCTTAATTCATTGGGTACTGATATACTAATCAGAAACGGTTATTTCTATCCTGTCGGTGATTTATCCTGGGGTTCCGGAGGAGATGTAAGCGGAGCATCCAGATTTGAGGATATTACCGCACTGGATAATGATATATATATGGCTATAGACCGTATAAGAGGCAGGGTGTTTGCCTATGACTTCCAGGGCAATATGCTGTATGCCTTTGGCGGACTTGGCAATAAAATGGGATATTTCGAATATCCTTCGGCAATAGAGCATATGGGCAGCGACATATTGGTGCTGGATTACAAGGCAGGCTCTGTTACCAGGTTCACTCTTACGGAATACGGTGATTATATTAACAAGGCGCTTGCTCTCTATAAGGAAGGCAGATATGATGACTCTGCAGAGTATTGGGAGAAGGTCCTGCATCTTAACGGTAATTATGACCTGGCATATATAGGTATCGGGCGCGCACTGCTCAGAAAGGGCGAATATGCTGAAGCAATGAAATACTTTAAGAGCAAGATCGATATTAATAATTACTCGAAAGCCTTTCAGCAATACCGTAAGATTTGGGTTGAGGAGAATATTGGTTATCTTGTGGGAGGCTTCATAGTCCTTCTGATATTGCCCAAGGTTGTCAGGCTAATAAGGAAGCTTATCAAAGGGGGTGCTGCAAGTAATGAGCGTAAGAACTCTGGTCAATAAAAACAGGCTGTTGCATCTTGGAAAAACCTTAAGGTTTAGCCTCCATTGTATATTCAGGCCGTTTGACGGCTTTTGGGACCTGACTCATGAGGGCAGGGGATCTATAGGGGCAGCCAATATTATACTTATCCTATGCGTACTGACTCAGGTATGGACCTGGACATATTCCAGCTTCATTTTCTATTGGCCCCAATGGGAATATTTCAACCTGTTCATGCAGATTTTGCCTTCGGTCGTCCTGTTTTTAACATGGTGTATTGCAAATTGGAGCCTTACAACACTTATGGACGGCAAGGGTAAGCTAAAGCATATATATATGGCAACGGCTTATGCCCTTACCCCTTATCCGTTGATAAGAATACCGATGATCTTCCTTTCGCATGTTCTTACTGTTGATGAAGTTGCATTCTATATGGTGTTTTATAACTTGTCCAGTTATTGGTGCGTACTTTTGGTTGTATGCGCAATGATGATGATACATGACTTTTCATTCGGCAAGGCGATATTTACCTGCCTGGCAACGATTGTTGCCATGATGATAATTATATTCCTTATAATCATGTTCTTTAGCCTGATTACGCAAAGCTTCGGATACTTCATATCATTATATAAAGAAATTGCATTCAGACTCTATTGATAATGCTGAAGGAGAGGAGATAGACAATGAAAAAAGTTAAAATTATTCTGTTGTTTGTACTAATCGTCCTTTTGCCGGGGGCTTCTGCATGCAAGAAGAAAGCTGTTGAAGAGGAGCTTGATATACATTCCTATGATGAGCTGGATGCAAATGAATTGATTATAGCAAATGACGAACTTGAACTTCACTTTGACCCCGAGACAACCCACTTTTACGTCGTTGTTAAGGATACGGGATATATATGGTATTCCAATCCCCAGGATGTGGCAGCCGGTGCGCCCGGGACAAATGATCTGGGTTCGACGCTGACCCTCAGGTATTCTACGATATCTACCAGTGCAACAATGATGGATAATAATGCATATAGTATAAAAAAGGGCAATTATTCATATTCGCTGTTGGGGGATAACGGTATTGAGGTTAATTATACCATAGCAGATTTGGAAAAGATCTATCTGTTCCCGCGTGCCGTACCTGAATCCAGATTCAAGCAGTATTATGACAAGATGGAAAAATCCATGCAGAGGCAGGTTTCAGAATATTATAAAAAGTATGACATTAATAAGGTACGTGAAGGTGAAGACAAGGATGAGCTTTTAAAGAAATATCCGGATTACGCCAATGAGATTATATATGAGTTGAGAGAGCTTAATAATACTGCTCTGAAACTAAGGATCGAGGATGCGTTTGTTGCAGCAGGTTATACATTGGAGGATTATGAGGCTGATTTGGCACGATATTCGACAACTATTACAAGCTCGAAGCCTCAATTCAATGTGACAGTACAGTATTTTCTGGAAGACAAGGGCCTGGTTGTAAAGGTTCCTATGGAAAAAATTGTGTTTAAGGAGAGCTATCCCTTAGTTGAGCTGAGGGTGCTGCCATACTTCGGCGCTGGAGGCCTGACAGCCGATGGTTTTCTGTTCATACCCGACGGATCCGGAGCTATCATAAATTTCAATAACGGGAAACAAAGCCAGAGAATGTATAAGAGTGATATGTACGGATGGGATTATGCCATATCCAGGGATGCGGTAAAGGATGAAACAAGAGCGAACATGCCCATTTTTGGAATTAGCAACGGCTCTTCCTCATTCATTTGTACGCTTGAGGAGGGCAGCTCCTATGCGTTTCTTGAGGCTGATGTAAGCGGTCGTATGCATGACTATAATTATGCATGCTCAAATTACTATATGATACATAATGAAATGCTGGATATATCCGCCAAGTCCACAACTTCGGTCAGGATGTTCCAGAAGGAGCTTCCTTCGGAAGCTTTATCCCAGAGATATACCTTCCTTGACACGTCTGATTATTCATCAATGGCTGTGGCTTACCGGGAATACCTGATGGATATGTATCCGCAGTTGAAGAAAAGGACTGAAGCCGGTGTGCCTGTTGCAGTAGAGTTAATCGGAGCGGTAGACCGGACCAGACATGTAATGGGAATACCGACCAGACAGCCTGATGAACTGACTTCATATAAGGAAGCCAGAGGGATTGTGGAAGAGCTGTTAAGCTATGGAATGACCAATTTAAGCATAAAATATAACGGCTGGTTCAACGACGGGATACTGCATGACGCTCCCAACAAGGTAAAACTGATTTCCGAGCTGGGAAGCAAGAAGGACTTTAAGAACCTTGTAAACTACACAAGTGAAAACGGAGTAAATCTGTATCTGGAAGCCACCTTCCAATTTGTCTATAACAATTCGATTTTTGACAATTTTATGAGGATCAGGGACGGTGCAAAATATGTCAACCGCAAGATTGTTGATTTGATGCCATACAGCCCTATCTTCTACGGGAAGGCTGACTGGCTGTATGAATATAACCTGGCCAAGCCGGGGTATTATCTGAAGAATATTGATGCATATGCCGAAGGAATTGAAAAGCTTGGAGTGAAAAACATAGCCTTTACCGATATAGGCAAGACGCTCAGTGCAGATTATGATGACAAGAAGGAGGTTTCCAGGGAAGCTGTGAAGAACCTCCAAACGGAAAAGCTTTCGCAGCTATATGAGGATGGTTACGGTATGATGCTGAATAATGCGAATATGTATGCAATACCTTATGCCGACTTCATAGTGGATGTTAATCTGTCAAGCAAGCGCTATAACCTGGTAGATGAAGAGATACCGTTTATGGAGATAGTCCTGCATGGCCTTGTACCTTATGCAGGAACCGCAATTAACCTGGCATCCGATTATGAAAGGAATTTGCTTAAGACCGCAGAGTACGGTGCCGGATTATACTACATATTCATGGATGCGGATAACTTTGAGCTGGCGAACAGCCGCTACACCAAATATTTCTCCTCCGACTTCAATAACTGGGCTGAGGATACCAGGGAGTTGTACAATAAGATGCAGACCGATTTTGGTCACTTGTACAACCAGTACATTACCGAACACCGGAAGCTTGATAAGGGAGTATACATGACAGCATATGAAGATGGCACCAGGGTTATAGTTAACTACAATGAAAGTGCGTACTCCTACAATAATAAAGAAATACCGGCTAAGGATTATATCGTGGAAGGAGGGGGGCAATAATGAAACAGGGTACAAAACAGACAACAAGGCAGCAGCCAAAGAAACCGGTTAAGCATAAGAAGCCAAAGAGTATGGCATTCAAGAACGGTGTAACCGGCTACCTGTATATTTTGCCGTTTGCTATAGGCTTTCTTGCATTTTTACTGGTCCCGCTTATGCAGTCACTGCGCATGGCTTTTTGCAGCGTAGGGTTTGACGGGGGTATGACCTTTAAATTTGTCGGAGTTGATAATTTTAAATGGGCCTTCACCGTAGATCCCAATTTTGTGCAGAATATGATTGGCGAGCTGCTTCAGATGGCATATACCGTACCGTCGATTATTATATTCAGCTTCTTCATAGCAGTTGTACTTAATCAGGACTTTAAGGGCAGGGGTCTGATCCGTGCAATATTCTTCCTGCCGGTTATTCTGTCCTCCGGTGTATTGGTGGGTATTGAAACCAACAATCAGCTTATGGCGGACCTTAAGGATGTTATAGCTGAGAGCTCCAACCTTACCAGCATCACGGATGTTGTAAAAAGTATGTTCCTGGCTGAAGGCGAATCCCTGGGGCCGATAAATTACGTTTTTGATGCTGTGGATCGTGTTTATGATATAGCGATATCTTCAGGCATACAGATAATTATATTCCTGTCCGGGCTTCAGACAATATCACCAAGTATGTTTGAAGCAGCTAAGATAGAAGGAGCCACAGCCTGGGAGACCTTCTGGAAAATAACCTTCCCAATGATCAGCTCCCTAATTCTTGTAAATGTGATATATTCCATTATCGATTTCTTTGTGAGATCGGATAATGAAGTAATGGATCAAATTAAGCAGGTAATGGTAATTGATATTAAGTACGGCAGAAGCTCGGCTATGGCATGGACGTATTTTGCGGTAATAGCGGTGATTATATCTGTCGTATCACTGATTATTTCAAAGAAGGTATACTATTATGATTAAGACGATAAAACTTCCATTTAATCGAAAGAAAAAGGTCAAACATGTTAAGAATCAATCCTTCAGCAGCTTTTGGGAAAGGAACAAATTATCCAATAACTATTTGCTTAAGCGAAGGATAGGAACCGGCGTCTTTAAATTTTGCAGGGGTATTATGCTGTTTGGCCTGGCCTTCCTGATACTGCAGCCAATCTTAAGCAAGCTGTCCGTAAGCTTTATGCTTGAAAGGGATTTGTATGATGCCACTATCATAAACATTCCGAGGAACTGGACAACAGACAACTATGAGATGGCATCCAGACTTATGAATTATCGCCATGGTCTCATTAATACCTTATGGATATCCCTTGTGGTTGCCCTTGTGCAGCTTGCATCTACAACTTTGGTGGGATATGGCTTCGCAAGATATAATTTCCCCGGTAAGAAAATCTGGTTTGCAGCGGTAATCCTGTCAATTGTAATACCTCCGCAGACTTTACTTACCGCTCTTTATCTGAACTTTAAATACTTTGACATATTTGGAATAATAAAGGCAATCAAGGGTCAACCGATTAACATGCTGGGTTCCATATGGCCTTATCTGATGATAAGTGCCGGCTGCATGGGACTTAAGAACGGATTGTATGTGTTCATGCTAAGGCAGTATTTCAGGAATGTTCCGAAGGAGCTTGAGGAGGCGGCATATGTGGACGGCTGCGGCAAATTTAAAACCTTCCTGGTTATCATGCTGCCGGATGCAAGACCTATGCTTACGTCAATATTCCTGTTTGCTTATGTATGGCAGTGGACGGATACCTTTTATGCATCATTCTTCCTTGACAGGTTCGGATTATTGTCAAATGCAGTTGGGGGACTGGGTGACAAACTGAACAGCTATATACAGCAAATAACCAACAGGGTGCAAATTCCTTCCATCGGATATACGCAGTGTATAATTTCAACCGGTACGCTTATGGTAATTGCTCCGTTGATAATTATCTACTTAATTGCTCAAAAGGGTTTTGTGGAGAGCATTGCGCAGGCGGGTATAAAAATGTAGCAATAATAAAATGGGCTTAACCATTTTATATAAAAGGGGGAAAAATATGATAAAACTCAAGAAACTATTTGCAGTACTACTTGTACTGTCAGTGGTGGTTGTAGGCTTTGCGGCTTGCAGCGGGGGAGAGAAAGAAGACGAAGAAGTATCTGCACCGGATGCCACACCCACTACTGCACCGGTTGAAAAGGAACCGGATGCTACACCTACACCTACACCTGAACCTACACAGCCTCCCAGGGATTTGGGCGGTATTGAAATTATTGTAGGTGACTGGTGGACAACAGGAGAAGAGAAGATTGAGACACAAAAGCAGGAGGACCAGAAGGCTTACAGAGATCAGATTCAGGCAGAGCATAACTTTAAACTGACACAGAAGCAGCTTGGAGTATGGGCTGAGTTCCTCGAGATATTTACCACCTCTACAATGGGCGGCAATCCGGCAGCAGACATTTTCATGATGGACCAGAAGTTCCTTCCGGAGCCCTTAAAGCAGGGGCTGTTCTATCCGGTAAGTGATTGCCCGAGCTTTAATAACTTTGAAAATGCAGATTTGTGGAATCAAAGTGTCAGCAAGGCATATTCACAGAACGGCAAGGTATATGTATTCTCGGAGGAAATGGATAGTCCGGGCCTTGGTGTGTTCTGGAACAAGAGACTGTTCCAGGAGGCAGGGCTGGATCCCGATCTTATCTATGATCTGCAGGCATCAGGCGAATGGACATGGGATAAGTTCCTGGAGCTTGCAAGAAAGCTTACAAGGGATGACAACAACGACAGTATAACCGACATCTATGGCGTATGCGGCTGGCAGAGAGAGATTGTCAAGGCAGGCGTATTCAGCAATGGAAGCGACTATGTAAGGTATAACCCGGATACAGGAAGATATGAGAACAACCAGAAATCGGACGAAGTGCTGGCATCAATTAAGTTTGCGGTAGATATGTTTGAAGAAGGTCTTATCGCTCCGAAGCCGTTAGAAGAGGGCTCGGATGAGATTAAATTCTTTATTGACGCCTTTACAACAGGCAAGGGAGCTATGTGCCCTGCCGAATGGTACAGAAATTCCGACTTTGCCGCTATGACGGATGACTGGGGCTTTGCTTTCTTCCCGAAGGGACCTGCAAAGACCGGCAAGTATCAAACAATGTATCTCAGCGGCGGAAGAGTTATGTCATCGGCTATTGACCCTCAGCGTGCAGATGATGCAGCATTTGCTTATACATTGTGGATATCACCTGTTCCCGGTTATGAAGATGATGATCCGTTAACCGATTACTACAGCAAGGCAAGAGATACCAGAGCGGTTGAGGAGACAATTAAGCGTATGATAGAGGGTGAAGGAACCCATTCATTGCTTTACAATGTGCCCGGATTAAGCTTCCAGTACGGCGCTTATGAGCAGAGCGGAGGTCTGGGTAATATTTCTCCTATAGAAATTGCCGATGCAGCTTCAGCGCTCTTTGATGCAAAGATTGCTGAGTTCTATGGTGAAGGAGAAGGGGCAGAGTAATAAGAGCTGATTTACTTGTGAATAAAAATATAATACGGCTATTTCATAAGAAATAGCCGTATTTTATAAGAAACGAAAAAGGTATTATGCTGCTTTAAGTACATTATGATGAGGGGTGGGTGCACATATGGTGGGATTAAAAGACAAATATAAGGATTACTTTAAGATAGGAGCGGCTGTCAATGTAAATACCATTGTCAGTCATGCAGATCTTATTAAGGAGCATTTCAACAGTATAACCTGCGAGAATGAAACTAAATTCATCAATCTGCAGGGGGAAAAAGGCAAGTTTAATTTTTCACCGGCAGATAAAATCGTTCAATTCGGACGTGTCAATAATCTGGCTATGAGAGGTCATGTATTTGCCTGGCATAACCAAAGTCCGGACTGGCTTTTTGAGAATACGAACAGGGAAGAGATGCTGGAGCGTACAAGGGAACATATCAGAATTGTCGGTCAAAGATACAACAAGGATTTTTATTGCTGGGATGCTGTTAACGAGGCAATTGAAGACAAAACAGACAGCTTCTACAGACAAAGCCCTTGGGTTAGGATAATCGGAGAGGATTTTGCCGATTATGTATTCAGATATGCGAAGGAAATACTTCCCGATACGGATTTGTATTATAACGATTATAATGAGTCTATCCCCACGAAAAGGGATAAAATATATGAATATGTGAAAGGGATGCTTGACAGAGGCGTACCGGTTGACGGGATAGGTATGCAGTGCCATTGGAGCATTTATTACCCGTCGACAGACCTTATAAAGCAGGCAATAGAAAAATATGCCGGGCTGGGGCTTAAAATACAGATAACAGAGATGGATATATCGATGTTTGCCCACGACGATAATTCGGTATATAAGAAGCCTACGGAGCAAATGATTGAGCTTCAGGCAAATGCTTATCAGGAAGTATTTGCAATATTCAGGGAGTATAAAGATATTATAGATAATGTGACCTTATGGGGAGTGGCTGATGACTGCACATGGCTGGATTATTTCCCGGTATTCAACAGAAAGAACTGGCCTCTGCTTTTTGATGAGAACCATCAGCCCAAGGAAGCATTGTTAAGAATAATGGATTTTTAATTAACTACACAGGAGGTTTCCTAGTATGCGGCAATACATGGCTTATAAGGATGAGAGCTTGAGCTTTGAAGAAAGGGCAAGGGACCTGGTGTCAAGAATGACGTTGGAAGAAAAGGTTTTCCAGACACTTCATTCTGCATCTGCTGTCGACAGACTGGGTGTTAAGGCATATAACTGGTGGAATGAGGCATTGCATGGCGTTGCACGTGCCGGAGTTGCCACTGTATTTCCCCAGGCCATAGGTTTGGCTGCAACCTTCGACGAAGAGCTTATTGAAGAGGTTGCTGATACAATTTCAACCGAAGGCAGAGCCAAGTTCAATATGCAGCAGAAATATAATGATACTGATATTTACAAGGGTTTGACCTTCTGGTCGCCCAATGTCAATATATTCAGGGATCCGAGATGGGGAAGAGGACATGAGACATACGGTGAGGACCCGTTTTTAAGCTCGAGGCTGGGCGTAAGATTTGTAAAGGGAATACAGGGGCGCGACAAGAAATATCTGAAGGCGGCAGCATGTGCAAAGCACTATGCCGTACATTCAGGGCCTGAGGATCTGCGTCATAGCTTTGATGCCAGGGTATCAAAGCAGGATTTATATGAAACGTATCTGCCGGCATTTAAAGCCTGTGTACAGGAAGCGCAGGTTGAAGCGGTCATGGGAGCATATAACAGGACTAACGGCGAGCCCTGCTGCGGCAGCAAAACCCTGTTGAAGGACATATTGAGGGATGAATGGGGCTTTAAGGGCCATGTAACCTCTGACTGCTGGGCTATTAAGGATTTCCACGAAGGCCACAAGGTTACATCCACTCCTGTTGAATCGGTTGCCCTTGCCATGAATAACGGCTGTGACTTAAACTGCGGCAATATATTCGGACACCTGCTGCTTGCAGTGAGGGACGGGCTTGTTGATGAAAAGACAATTGATGAAGCAGTAACAAGATTGATGGTAACACGCATGAAGCTGGGTTTATTTGATTCTCCGGAGAAGGTTCCGTATAATGACATAGGATATGAGAAGGTAGACTGTAAGGAGCATAAGCTGTTAAACATCAAGGCTTCAAGAAGATGCATAACCCTTCTTAAGAATGAGGGCAAGCTGCTGCCTCTCAATAAATCCGGAATTAAGACTCTTGGAGTAATAGGACCCAATGCAGATAACCGTAAGGCGCTGGTGGGCAACTACGAGGGCACTGCATCGGAATATGTCACAATTCTTGAGGGAATCAAGGAATATGTCGGAGATGATATCAGGGTATATTATTCCGAGGGCTGCCATTTGCACAAGAAGAAGGTTCAAAACCTGGGAATTGTCAATGACAGGCTGTCAGAGGTAAGAGCAGTATGCGATAAGAGCGATGTGGTTATTGCCTGCTTCGGACTTGATCCCGGTTTAGAGGGTGAAGAAGGAGACCAGGGCAATGAGTTTGCAAGCGGTGACAAGAAGGATCTTTATCTACCCGGAATCCAGGAGGAGATACTTAAGGAGATATATAAATGCGGAAAGCCCGTAATTCTCATTCTATTATCCGGAAGCGCCTTAAGTGTCGGATGGGCAGATGAGCACATACCTGCCATTATCCAGGGATGGTACCCGGGAGCGCAGGGCGGAAGGGCTATGGCACAAATCCTGTTTGGTGAATACTCGCCGGAGGGGAAGCTGCCGGTTACCTTCTACAAAACTACGGAAGAGCTGCCTGATTTTACGGATTACAATATGAAGAACAGGACCTACCGCTATATGAAGGAAGAAGCCCTGTATCCCTTTGGCTACGGATTATCCTACACTGATTTTAAGCTTACGGACGTAAGTGTGGATACCGACACAATTGAAAGGGATAAGGAAGTGCGGTGCCGGGCGGTCATAAAAAATACCGGAGACATGGAGGGTGCCGAAACTATCCAGGTATATGTGAAGGTTAATAGAAAAGATGCTCCCAATTGGCAGCTTAAAGAACTTAAAAAGGTGAGACTGGCTCCGGGAGNNGAAGAACGGGAAGTGGAACTTACACTAAAAAATGATGCATTCGGACTTTATGATAATGAGGGCAGACTGATCTTACATGAAGGAGAGTATGAGATATATATAGGTACCTGCCAGCCGGATGCAAGAAGCGTAAAGCTAACAGGTAAAAAACCATATAGTAAAAGCATGCGCTCAAAAAATACCATAATAATGCAATAGAGGAAAGAGATGGCGGGCGCGTAAAGCGCCCGTTTTTTTTAGAAAAATGATATATAGAAATTTACACTTAAGGTGAAGGAGATTTCCTGCGCGACACATTTGCAGCAGCAAAAGTATCGCGTCCGTTATTTCAGAACAGGGGGGTATTTATGGAATACAGTCAATGCTGGTTGAATTACAAATCGGTAAAAAATTATCAGGATGCAGGTTTACTTGAATATATTTATGGAATTAAAAGCAGTGACAGCAGGGATAATCGTCTTGTTGACAATGCGGTAAAGGAGCTTTCCTCAGCACTTAGGACCATGCTTGGCATAGATATCAAGGTTGAGATCAGCGACTGTCCATCCGGGAATAAGCCCGACAGGGGTATTATTCTTGACATAGGAGGGGAGGCTGCAGAAGGGCTTCATGAAGAGGGTTACAGGCTCAGGCAGGAGGGGGAGCTTTTATACGTTAACGCAAGGAGCGGCAAGGGAATACTTTATTCAGCCTTTGACATTATCCGAAAAGTAGCTTCCAAAGAGCCGCTAAGAGGCATTGACAGGGTCGAGCAGCCCTATAATAATCTTCGAATGCTTAATCACTGGGATAATATGAACGGTGATATTGAAAGAGGTTACTCGGGAAAATCCTTTTTCTTTAGGGATGAAGAGGTCCTTGTAAACAGCAGGACCCTGGATTATGCCAGGTTGCTTGCATCTGTCGGAATTAACGGAGCTGTTATTAATAATGTTAATGTCCGGGGTGCTGCCTCCCGTCTTGTCACGGACCGTTATCTGGATAAATTAAGGGAGATTGCTGATATATTTGAGGGCTATGGAATCAAGCTGTACCTCAGTGCCAATTTTGCGGCGCCGATTGAATTAGGTGGGCTTGCCACCGCGGATCCTCTGGACAGGGAGGTTGCGGATTGGTGGAAAGCATGTGTAAAGAATATTTATGATCATATACCTGATTTCGGAGGCTTCCTTATCAAGGCGGATTCCGAGGGCAGGCCCGGGCCCTTTACATATAACAGGACACATGCGGACGGTGCGAATCTTTTGGCAAGAGCCCTAAAGCCATACGGAGGGCTGCTTATATGGCGCTGCTTTGTATATAATTGCCAACAGGACTGGAGGGATTATAAAACAGACCGGGCAAGAGCCGCATATGATAACTTCATAGGACTTGACGGCTTGTTTGATGACAATGTAATACTGCAGATTAAAAACGGGCCGGTGGATTTCCAGGTAAGGGAACCGGTATCACCGTTATTCGGCGGCCTTAAGAATACTAATATGATATTGGAGGTTCAGGCAGCACAGGAATATACGGGGCAGCAGAAGGATGTATGCTATCTGGTTCCGATGTGGAAGGAAATCCTGGATTTTGAAACCTATGCATGCAAAGAATATGGGAAGGTAGCGGATATTGTGTCCGGAAGAGCTTACGGACAGGTTAATTGCGGCATGGCTGCCGTATCCAATACAGGCAATGATTATAACTGGACAGGCCATGATCTGGCTGCGGCTAATTTTTACGGCTTCGGAAGGTTAAGCTGGGAACCCGGTCTGACCTCGGAGCAGATAGCAGCAGAATGGATTAGACAGACCTTCCCGGAAAGCGAACAGATCTTTAAGGTGGTCAAGGATATACTAATGGGTTCATTACAGACATATGAGAAGTATACTGTACCGTTAGGTATAGGATGGATGGTGAATCCTTCCCACCATTACGGACCGAATGTGGACGGCTATGAGTATGATAGATGGGGAACATACCACAGGGCTGACAGGAACGGGCTGGGAGTAGACAGAACCCGGAAGGGTACGGGCTATACTACCCAATATAATGAGCCAAATGCCTCCATGTATGACAATATTGAAACCTGCCCCGAGGAACTGCTGCTATTCTTCCATTATATTCGTTATGACTATATGCTTAAAAGCGGGAAAACTCTGATGCAGCATATATATGACACTCATTTTGAGGGTGTGGAGGAGGTCGAAGGTATGCTGAAGGCATGGGAAGGACTTAAGGACCTTCTTCCCGAGGATGTATATGACAGGGTGCTTAAGCGTTTTAACATGCAGTTAAATAATGCAGTTGAATGGCGTGACAGGATAAATACTTATTTTTACCGAAAGTCGGGAATCGATGACGAGAAGCACAGAAGAATATACTACTAATCTGCCGGTGAGCAAGCAAAACCGGTTTTATATACAAGGTAAGCATCATGTTATATTAATCGATATTTCTTTCAGGAAAAGGAGGTGTATTATCAAATAAAATTTGGCATTAGGAATAATAAAAACGACAACCGGTCACAGCTTGTACAGGAGACCATTACCCAGGGGGTATATGGTTGAGGCAAAATTATGCATGAGTTTTTGGATGAATTAAGAGGAGGTAAAGGCAAATGAGTAAGATTTGCAAACGGGTGATCAAAAGCTTTACAATCATTGTGCTTGCAGCAGTACTTATGATTGCAGGAATTACTCCGGCAATGGCAGCAGAGAAATCTCCCACGCTGAATTCGACCGAGCAGACTATACTTATGGGGAAGGAATATGATTTTAATGTTGTTAATGAGATTGAAGGCTCAACCTATCAATGGAGGAGCAGCAATCCCAAGGTTGCGGTAGTTGATGCAAACGGTATTGTCAAGGGCATCGGAAAGGGAAACTGCAATATTCACTGCATAATCAAAACACCACAGAATAAGAACTATAGGTTGTTGGCACGTGTTACCGTGATTAAGCCGGCAGTCAAGGTTGTTATTACCAATAAGATTGACCACATGAATGTTGATGATTCATATAAGCTTAATGCTACAATCATACCTGAATCCTCTACGGACAGTATAACCTGGTCAACCAGTGACAAATCAATTGCCGACCCGGCAGACAACGGTGCTTTCAGAGCCAAGAAGCCAGGTGTTGTAACTCTTACAGCCACGGCTTTAAGCGGACGAAAGGACAGTGTAACCATCAGGGTACTCGGAGAAGGTGAGGAATATATCGAGCCTGAAGAACCCGAGGAACCGGAAGTGGAGGAACCTGTTGAAGAAGATACCCTCCCGGCAGGAACAGTATTTTACGAGGGCTTTGAAACCTCAACGGGAGCCTTTGTGGGCAGAGGAAGCGCTTATATCCAGCAGGAGAACAAGCCGGGCGCCGATGGAAAGAACGGTTATTTAAAGGTTATGGGACGTGAGGCCAATTGGCACGGAGCAAATGTGGATGTCACAAGCTATGTTGTTCCGGGCAGGCAGTATGAGGTGTCCGGATGGGTTATGTATACCGAGGGAAATGCTACCGAGGTATTCAAGATTACCCAGCAGAAGAACGGCGGATCATGGCCTCAGATTACCGGTGAGGTTACAGTAGAAAAAGGCAAATGGACAAAGCTTAGCGGCATTATGACAGTTGATAATGATACGGTTCAGTGCGAAGTATATTTTGAGTCGCCAAGCAATGATTATCTGGAATTCTTGTGTGACGAGCTTCTGATAGTCGATCCTACGGGAGCGCCTGCTCCGGTTGAAGAAACACCGGTCAAGGAGCTGCCTGAGGGAGTAGTCTACAAGAATGATTTTGAAGACGGAAGCGTTCTCGATTCCAGGGCAAGCTCTGTAAGGACTAATACGACGGAAGCCGCCCATGGCGGAAAAGCCAGCGTCAAGGTTACACGTTCCAATGCATGGGACGGCGCAGGCGTCAGATTCCTGCCTGCCAATAGAATCAACAAAGCAGACTATTACGGAAAAACATTGCATGTATCCATGTACGTAATGTATAAGGACGGACCGGATACCATGGAATTTAAGCTTAACAACAGAATGGGCGATGCAGCAGGAGGAGACAACATTCTTTCTCAAATATCTGTAACAAAGGGTAAATGGACGCTAATTGAGGGAGACGCATATATTGCGGAAGGAACGGCAGGCAATCTTGTCTTTGTGGAGACAGTTGATGCCCTTGAGACCTTCTACATAGATGATGTAGAAATCAAATTAGCGGATTAACCAATTTTGATTAAAGGAGGCGAATGTTGTGAGTAAAAGGCTATTAAAGAAAGTATTTACAGCTGTATTGTGCATAGCCATGGTATTGAACCTTTATGCCGTTCCTGCGTTTGCAGAGGATGAAATAAAGGTAGAGTTTGTCTATACAAATGTAACCAAGTTAACCATGGCTACGGGAACCACAAGGCAGATAAAGACATATACGGTACCTGAAAATGCCACTAACCAGGAGATGAGGTTCTCATCTTCGGACAAAAACGTAGCCAGGGTTTCTGCTGATGGAGTTGTTACCGCAGTTTCTCCGGGAATTGCGACAATAACGGTTAAGGCAAGAGATGGCAGCAAAGCGCAGGAAACAATTACGGTAAACGTTGTAAAGAATTTAATTATTAATAAGGATAATGTGGATTCCGACGGCGAGGTAATTGTTTTCGATGAAACCTACGGAAATGTAAGCATAGACAGCTCCGTAGGAAGTGCAGACATATATCTTTCGGGCGTTACCGTGATGAACAAGCTGCTTCTTGAAAAGGGAAGCTACAATGTGTACATGTATGAATCAAGTGCAGAATCCATAGAAGTAGTCGAGTCACTTGATGATATTGTATCCTTTTCCACAGAAGAGGATAATGATATTCCGGGGCTTCATATATATGACACCTCATCCATAAACAACATTTCAGCAGGCAGCGGACTCAATCTCACTCAGGATGACACCTCTGAGATAAATACGCTTGTCATAGACTATGATGGCGAGGGTGATATCAATATTGACCTGGAGGGGTTTTCCGGCAACGTAATAATTAATACGACCGGAAGCGGCAGCATTAACTTAAACCTTACAGGCAGCAGCATTGCTAATGTTACTGTTACCGGAGGAGCTAATTCCGGTACCGTAGTATTTAATAATGTTGAGGGCTCACAAATTACCGATTTGACGGTAAACGGAAGCTCAAATATAAGCCTTCAGACGCCTGCTGAAAATGTCAGCATAGGCAGCGATTCCGACGGGTCAAGCCTTGAACTTGGCGCCAATGTTAAAAACCTTAATAATAGCGGAGCCAACAGCAATATAACGATTAATTCACAGGTTGGCAACCTGGTATCCACAGGAACCGGGAATATTACGCTTAACGAAGGTGCTGAAGTTAAAAATCAGGAGCTTGGCACAGGAACCAAAGTCAAGGATAACACGCCGGTATACGCAGGAGGCGGCGGCATCGGTGGCGGGACAGCCTCCCAGCCGATAGAGATCGAGCCGGGTGCGGTTATAATTGATGAGGATTTTGAAGACGGCATAATAGATAATAAAATTAGCGGAAGAGGTCTTATAAGCAAGATGATATCTGCTGACGGCAATAATAGTGACAAATGCATGCTTGTCAGCGGAAGAACCGAGTCATATTACGGTATGACCATTGACCTGCTGCCTTATACGGTAAAATATGCAGGCAAGCATGTTACGCTTGTGTTCAGCGCAGATGTAAAATATACGGAGGGTGACGATACCACACAGTTCAAGTTTACCGCAGATGACGGCCAATATACCAATGTTGCATTGGTAACAGCCAACAAGGGCCAGTGGGCAACCTTAACGGGAACATATACTGTCCTTGGAACAAAAACCTATGTTTATCTGGAAGGTAACGGTACAGGCAATTATTATGTAGACAACTTGCATGTCAGCATCCAGTCGGTATCCGATCTGGTTTATGTGGACTCTATTACTCTGGATCAATCATCGGCTGTTATCGGTATAGGCGGACAGTTTAAGTTCAATGCAGAGGTACTGCCTGCCAATGCGGAAGACACGTCAGTAACATGGTTCTCCAGCGATCCGTCGATTGCAAGCGTGGATACCACAGGACTGGTAACCGCTTATAAGGGAGGAACTGTAACAATAACAGCAGAATCCAACGGGAGCGGTAAGAAGGCATATGCAACTGTTACGGTTGATCCGACCATAAAGGTATACAGTGTAAGGACTGATAAATCCATCTTAATCTTTACCGAAACAGGCGGAACGGAACAGCTTGGCGCATCAGTAACACTTAATGCATCGCCGTACACCTCAGCTATTACCTGGACTTCAGGTGACAGCAGTATTGCTTCCGTAAGCGATACGGGTCTGGTTACGGCAGTAGCTGACGGATCAACTACGATCACTGCTTCCACAGTAATAGATGTGGACGGAACCCCGACCACCTTCAGTGCCGATTGCAGGGTTGAAGTTGATACAAATGCACTTTATGTCAATACATACGATGACCCTGATGCACCCATCGGCTTCACTCCTATGGGTAATGCGCAGCTTATATATGAGAACGGCTATGTTAAGGCATACGGAAGAAGTAATGGTTATGAAGGCGGCGCTCTTTCAACCTCCTCCTATAACGGCAAGGAAATCCGTATAACCGCAGATGTCAAGCATGGCAATGCATCACCCACCAATGTTATAATCACCTATAATACAGGCTCTACATATACACGAGTCGTTGATTCGGGCAATATTCCGGTAGGTGAGTGGATGACTATAACCGGCACTGTATATGTAAACAATGCAAACTCAAAGATATACTTTGAGTCGAGCAATACAACCTGTGACCTGTACTATGACAATATAATCATATCGGAGATTATCCAGCTTCCTACCCCTATTACAGGTGTAACTCTCAGCAATAATACACTTGAAATGAATGTAGGACAGGAAAGAACTCTGACGGCAACCATTGAACCTGAGAGGGCTACTACAAGCAGGGAGCTTACCTGGACCACCAGTGATTCTTCAGTAGCAACCGTAGATGCAGATGGTAAGGTTACCGCTGTCGGAGTAGGCACCGCTGCTATTACCGTTACCACAACGGTGGACGGTGTATCGACAGTTGCCTACAGCGACACCTGCACTGTTACAGTATCACCTGCTTTAGCAAACCCTGCAGACCCTGTTGTTGTTGACTTTGAGAACATGGCTGTAGGTACAACCCTTAGCTGGATCGGTTGGGGCGGAGATGACGGAGTAGCTACCGTAATTACTGATCCGAATAATCCTGCCAATAAACTCCTTGAGGTAAAACCTGCAGGTTACGCCAGAGCGGCAATAATCGATTTGACCATACCTCAGGGCAACACGTTATATGATTATGGCAAGATATCATTTAAGGCCTTATGGAAGGAAGGAGACATCGGTTGGAAGGATGTGGAGGTTGAGGCAGCTCAAACCCTGACAGGCAGATTCCACGAGGATGATCAAAGTGCAGCAAGGCGTATTGCCTCATATAACAGAGCAGCCGGTGCTACAGCTGCATTGGAAGAAACGGAACTTGACCTGAACGGCAATCAAAGCGATTTATCCGGAGATATTCAGATCGCAATAGGTATTCATTGCGATGGTACCGCAGTATATTATCTGGATGATATAACGCTTATACCTAAGGTTCCAAGGTCTGTCACTCCGGTTGAAACTATTGTAATGCAATCAGGATTCGAAGAGGCATTACTGGTTAACAATTCAGGTACATCCTTTGCTGTAACCAGGGATGCGGCAAGAACTGGGCAAGGCTGCTTATTGGTAAGCAATGCGGACCAGGACTGGAAGGGACCGGAGTTTACTTTAACGGAAGCCGGTACTTATAATGTATCGGCTTATGTCAGGACAGTATCAGGAAGCAGTATTGAATATGCATTTATGGATACTACCAGCTATTCCGAGTATAATTCCAGAAGGACAAACAGCGATACGGAATGGACTCAGCTTCAGGCTACGGTCAGCGTAGCTTCCGGTTCGGCAATAACACTTCGCATCTGTGCAAAGACGGCAGGCGGAGGAAACGTTGTATCATACTATATTGATGACCTGGTTGTCACCAGCAACAGTGCAACTGTTATGCAATCCGGATTCGAAGAGACATTGTTGGTTAATAATTCCTCAACGAACTTCACGTATGTAACAACAGATAAACGCTCCGGCAACAGAAGCATGTATGTGAGCAACGCAGATGCCAACTGGAAAGGACCTGAATTCACTATCAGTGAGGCCGGTGACTATACCCTTACTGCATATGTAAAGTCGGACAGCGGAAGTCAGGAGTTCTGCTTCAAGGATACAACCAGTTATCAGGCACATGGGACGCAGACAAACAACGGCAGCGAGTGGACACAGATTACAGCTGCTGTGACTGTTCCTGAAGGCGGCATGACCTTTAGAATTAATTGTCCCGGAGCATCTGAAACTAATATAGTATCCTACTTTATTGATGACTTTAAAGTAACACAGTAATGGTGATTTTACAAAGACCCTGTGACATGCATTGTATCAGAAGGTTATAAAAATAAGGGGCATTCTTTTCCGGTCTGTAATGGAAAAGGTGCCCCTTTTCTTGCGACCAATCAGGTATTTATGCCATGTCTACGATGTGCCGTCATGAAATGTCAATGATTTATTATCTGCATCCAGCCGTGCATGTACTCCGATTGGCAATATTGCATGATTAATTCCATGACCAAAATCATCGCAGGCTGCAACAGGAATGTGATGCTTTTTCCCGAAACGTTCAAGACTTTGCATAAGCTCGGGAAAATACTTGACCGAGTAATGCCCGAACAACAGGCCGGAGACATTGTCAATAAGCTTGCTTTGCTCAATATAAGCCAAATGTGCGCTGATTTCTCCGGGAGTACTGTAAGCCTCATAGCTCTCCAGAAACAATATATATTGCTTTGTACGGTCAAAGGAGAAGTATTTGTTTCCCGTAAGCAGAGCAATGTTAGCTGCATATCCGCCAATCAGAACGCCCGTATTTGCTCCGCCGGTCAGAGTAGTCCAGTTGCTGTTGCTGACAAATGTACCTGCATTGCCATCAACAAAATGGGATTTAAACTGCAGATAATCGTAATGACTCAAGCCGGCAAACATTCCGGGGAATTGACCATAATATACAACAAGCCCGGTTTGGGCATAAATTGCATTAAGAATGGTTGTTCCGTCACTGTAGCTGCATATTATTTTCGGATGCCTTCGGATGCTTTCATAATCGATATAAGGCAGCAGCTGGATACAAACTTCTCCTCCGCCGAAAAGAATCATTTTTACATTATCATCAGCGACCATTTCGTTGAAATCATCGGCTCTTTCCTGCTCGCTTGCAGCGAAGCCATATGTATTATTGTAAAGGTTTTTACCTTCTTTTATGTTGAATCCAAGTGCTCTTATACCTGCGATGAAGCGGGTATATTTATCCCTTACGGCAATATGGCATGGCGCTATAATACCTATGGTATCGCCATAGCAGATTTTTTCAGGCAGCATTATCTATACCCCATTTCAAAAGTTTATAAGAAGTATTATCGATATACACTGTTTCAAAGTATTCAGGCAGAATTATGATATACCCTGTTAAAATGTCCTGATTTCCGGGTTGGATAAATTATATAATCTCATCTATTAGAAAGTTTATATTATTCAAACCATGATAATAGTTGCCCTTTTCAGCCGTAAACCTGAAAACGCAGTAGTCTTCGTCGTCAATTCCTTTGGGATAATAAATTTCAAAGCCGTCTCTCCAAAGCATTTTCTTATGCTCCCTGTCGGTAAGCACCTCCATTGTCCCTTGAAGCAAAAGCCCCTTAACTTCTTCGGTATTGCAGAAATATACGGCGGCTTTCGGATTGCTCATAAAGTGCTTTGCCCGCCTGGAGGACAAATTGGTTGAGAAATATATCGTCTTCATGCTATCATGCTCAAGTATAAACATACCCTTAACTGCCGGATAACCGTTCTCGTCAACAGATGATACAAATGCAGATCTGCTGTTTTTTCTAAGCTTTGTTATCTCGTTTTTTACTTCCCTATTCATTATTGCACCCCGCTTTTATTAAGATTATTTATGATTCTGGATAAATAGCCTTCAAATTGCTCAATTTCAGAATCACTGAACCCCTGATAAAAAATTTCATTCATCCGATCAGAAACCTCATTGTATTTGTCATTTAATTCTCTTGCTTTATTTGTCAGCTTTATTCTTATTTGCCGCCTGTCTGCCTTGTCGTAATTGCGGGTTATAAGGCCTGCCTCCTCCATTCTGTCCAGCATGCTTGTGAGAGTGGTTTTTGCCAGCCCCGTCTTCTTCGACAGCTCAATAATAGGTACCGAATCTGCCTGCCACAGAACATACAAAATCCTGCCCTGGGCGCCGTTAAATTCTTTGATATTCGCATCGTTAAGCAGCTTTTCAAAAACTCTGCCCTGTATTTGCTTTAGCTGGGAAACAAGGAAGCCCCCGTTGGTTTTTTCAAGCAATAATTACCACCTCCGTTCTATATAAAATAATACCATATAGAACTATATGTGTCAATATAATTTTACAATGAGCATATGAATGAAAGAGCATATATGCATAAAAGTATAAAAGTATAAAAGCATAAAAGCATAAAAGCATAAGAGCGTAAGAGAATAAGCGCGAAAGAATATAGGAGCGTGAGAGTATAAGAGCATAAGTGTATAAGTGCTTAAGAGTATAAGGGTGATCATTATGTTATATGTGGATATAGTTATATCGGAGGAAATAATGTGGATTTTACATGAAAAGCAGTGTATAATATGGATATATTTTCAATATTAGCATATGACTAAGAAATATACTAAGCATATGGAAAAGAAAAATAAAAGCACATTATAACGAAGGGGAGAAATATTATGGATATGACTTTACGCTGGTTCGGCAGCAGGCACGACAGTGTGGCGCTTGACAAGATCAGGCAGATACCCGGGGTGAAAGGAGTTGTTTCCTCTCTTCATGATATCCCGGCAGGAGAAGCATGGGAGCTTGGGGATATTCTGAAGTTGAAGGAAGAGGTGGAGGCAAGCGGATTAAAGCTGCTTGGAATTGAAAGCGTAAATATCCACGAGGATATTAAGATCGGACTTCCCACAAGGGAGAAATATATTGAAAATTACAGGATAACCCTGGAGAATCTGGGCAAGGCAGGAGTTCACATGGTCTGCTATAATTTCATGCCTATTTTCGACTGGACAAGAACCGATTTGGCAATGAAGCTGGAGGACGGCTCCTATGCCCTTGCCTATGATGAGAATATCATAAAGGATATTAAGCCTGAGACGATGTTCGAACGTATGGAAAAGGAAAGCGGAGGTTATATTCTTCCGGGATGGGAGCCTAACCGCAAGGACGAGATAATGGATTTGTTTGAAAAGTACAAGGGTATTACGAAGGAAAAGCTTATGCAAAACCTGAAGTATTTCCTTGATTCCATTATGCCCGTTTGTGAAAAATACAAGATTAAGATGGCAATTCATCCGGATGATCCGGCTTGGAGTGTATTCGGATTGCCCAGAATTGTAACCGATGAAAAAGCTTTGGAGGAAATTGCGTCCCTGAACCACAGCATCTATAACGGGTTTACCTTATGCACCGGTTCACTGGGCAGCAGCCTTAGCAATAACCTTCCTGAGATAATCCGCAATCCCAGGATTGCAGAAAGAATACATTTTATCCATATACGGAATATGAAGTTCATATCCGACGGGGTGTTCCATGAAAGCTCCCATTTATCCTGTGACGGGAATTTTGACATGTATGAAATAATGAAGGCCCTTTATGACATAGGCTTTGACGGTATAGCAAGGCCCGACCACGGCAGGATGATATGGGGAGAGCAGGCAAGGCCGGGATACGGTTTATATGACAGGGCGCTGGGTGTGGCTTATATTAACGGCTTATGGGAAGCAATCAGCAAGAATGCAGCCGGAAAGAGGTAACTATATTATGAAACTGGTCAATTATGATTTAACCTGG
Source organism: Lachnoclostridium sp. UBA1434 (assembly GCA_002329645.1). Classification (GTDB taxonomy): domain Bacteria; phylum Bacillota; class Clostridia; order Lachnospirales; family Lachnospiraceae; genus Mobilitalea. The sequence continues at coordinate 50,602 of DCTS01000111.1, forward strand.
AAGGAAAAAGGGTATGAGATACCCGAATATGACAGGGAGAAGCTTCGTAAGGAAACCCTGGATAATCCGACCTGGATACATTTCGGAGCAGGCAATATCTTCAGGGGATTTCCTGCTGCGGATTTGCAGAAGCTTCTGAATACAGGATGCTATGACAGGGGCGTCATAGTCTGTGAAGGCTTTGATTATGAAATAATTGAAAAGGCATATAAGCCCTATGATGACTTGAGCCTTCTTGTAGTTCTCAAATCGGACGGACATATTGAAAAGAGGGTTATAGGAAGCGTAGTGGAATCTATAGCTGCCGATGCAAACATGACTGCGGAATGGAATCGCCTGAGGAAAATATTCAGGGAGCCTTCCCTGCAGTTTGCAAGCTTTACAATCACCGAGAAGGGTTACAGCCTGACGGATTCCAGGGGAGAATTCCTAAGCTTTGTTACTGAGGACTTCACCTCGGGGCCGGACAAGCCGGTCCATATCATGGGCAAGCTTACAGCCCTTATGTATGAAAGATATAAGGCAGGAGAGCTTCCTATAGCGCTTGTAAGCATGGATAACTGCTCACATAACGGCGACAAGCTGCTTGCCTCGGTAAAAATCTATGCGGAAAAATGGATTGAAAACGGATTGGCAGAACAAGGATTCTTAGGATATTTGCTGAACAGGGATAAGGTTGCATTCCCCTGGAGCATGATAGATAAGATCACTCCAAGGCCCGATGACAAGGTAAAAAGTATTTTGAAGGAGGACGGATTCGAGGACACGGAGCTGATTATTACATCAAAAAATACCTATACCGCTGCCTTTGTCAATGCCGAGGAGACACAGTACCTTGTTATAGAGGACACCTTCCCCAACGGCAGGCCTCCCCTTGAGAAGGCGGGCGTATTGTTCACAGACAGGGAAACGGTGGACAAGGTTGAGAAGATGAAGGTATGCACCTGCCTTAATCCACTTCATACAGCACTTGCCGTCTTTGGCTGCTTGCTTTCATACACAGCCATATGGGAGGAGATGCGGGATAAGGATCTGGTTAAGCTTATAGAGCATATCGGATATTCGGAGGGCATGCCCGTCGTGGTAGATCCCGGTATAATAAACCCCAGGGATTTTATAAGGGATGTGCTTAGGCTGCGGCTTCCCAACCCGTTTATGCCGGATGCACCCCAGAGGATAGCCACCGATACCTCCCAGAAGATACCGATTCGATTCGGTGAGACAATCAAGGCCTATCACAGGAGCGAAAGCTTAAAGGCATCCGACCTTACCTTCATACCCCTTGCCATAGCGGCATGGTGCAGGTATCTTATGGGAATTGATGATAAAGGCAATGCATTTACCCCGAGCCCGGATCCCCTGCTTAAGGAGCTGCAGGGCTATGTAAGCGGCATTAAGCTGCAGGATGAGCTGCCTGATAAGGATGTATTAAGGCCAATACTGTCAAATGACAAGATATTTGCCGTCAACCTGTATGAAGCAGGCCTTGGTGAGAAGATAGAGGGAATGTTTGCGGAGATGATCTCCGGGCCCGGTGCGGTAAGAAAAACCCTGCAGAAATATCTTAGCCTTGCTGATTAAGGGTTAATGTNNAGTCTGGATATATAAATTAGAAGTTCACTGGATAAAAAAGCAGGTCCGTTAACATAGCCGGCAGCCATAAATGCTCCGCTATTGTAAACGGACCTGCTTTTTAGCTTGTATAGTATACTGTAAACAGGCCTGATTGATTATTGCATATATAGTATACCGTAAACAAGCCTGGTTGATTAGTGACTATTCAGTATAATATAAACTGACCTGCTTGATTGCTGCTTCCGGTATATTGTAAGCGGATAAGCGAATCACTGCTTATTTGACAATGTATTTACAGGAGCGCGGCAGCTGTGGTTCTCACATATATAATAGGTGGTTTTATCGTTAATTATGTGGCAGTCCCTGGTATATTCGGCTATATCGGCCAGATCCTCTTCATTTTCCATAGTCTTAACAAGCACAACAGTATTATGGTCGTAATTCTCAGCAAGATATTCCCGCAGCTCGTCAAGCCGTAAGCCTTCCAAAGGATTTTTATCAGCCGTCTTGGCAGCAGTATTCAAATCCTTTTCATCGACCACACAGACAATTTCCCTGGACGGGTAAAGAGCCTGTATAAAGGCAAGCTGTGAAAAGCAGAAGCCCGAGGGATAATCCTTGACCTGTCCGGCAAGGAAACGAAGCTGTTTATCGGCATACTCCTGATATTTTATGTCGGCTGTTATATGGGCTAATCTTTGCAGCACATAGCCTGCAGCGGAATTTCCGGAGGGAGTGGCACCGTCATATACCTCTTTCGGCCTGTATATCAACTGCTCCGCATCGGATGAATTAAGAAAGAAGCCCTCATTAATATCGTCCCAGAAAAGCTCAAGCATATCATCTGCAAGTGTTTTAGCCTGCTTAAGGTATTCAAGGTCAAAGGTTGTATCATATACACATAATAGCGCCATGCAATAAAATGCATAATCATCCAGATGGCCGTTAATGGCTGCATCACCGTCCCTGTACCTGACCAGGAGCCGTCCGCCTTCATCAATCAGCTTCCTGTTGATAAAGTTAATTGCCGTTCTTGCAATATTAATATATTCATCATTTTTAAGGATTATTGCCGCTTTTGCATATGCCCAAATCATAAGGGAATTCCAGGAGGTCAGTATTTTATCATCCTTATGGAGCCTGTAGCGGTTTGTCCGGTAATTGCAGATATATTGACACAGGCGTACCACCCGCTCATTTTCAGGATTAAGCTCATTAGCCTTAATCCGGTTGGGAATGGAGGCTCCTTCAAAGTTGCCTTCTCTGGTAATATCATAATAGTTGCAGAAGAAGCCCGCATCATCATTTTGGAGTACTGATGCTATTTCGTCCGGAGTGAAGACATAATACTTACCCTCCTCACCCTCGCTGTCAGCATCCTGGGCACAATAGAAGCCTCCCTCACTGTCCGTCATTTCTCTCCATATATAGGTAAGGATTTGCTCGGCTATGGTCTTGTACAGAGAGTTCCCGGTATATTGATACGCTTCAAGGTACGCAATAGCAAGCAGGGCATTATCGTACAGCATTTTCTCAAAATGGGGCACAAGCCATCTGGCATCTGTTGAATAGCGGGAGAAGCCGTAGCCTACATGGTCGTATATACCTCCTCGGTACATATGCTTAAGAGTTTTTTCCGCCATAAACAGAGCTTGCTCATCGGCCTCCGCCTTAGAATATGCAAGCAAAAACATCAGATTATGGGGAGTGGGGAATTTCGGTTCATTTCCAAAGCCGCCATAATCATGGTCAAAGCTTTGCTTAAGGGAACTGACGGCAAGATTAATCAGATTCTTTGTTACATCTCCTTTATTGGATTTGCCTTCAAAGGTACTCTTCATAACAGCAGTTATCTGGTTCCCTGTCTGTATCAAATCCTCCCGCTTATTGTTCCAGTCAAGGCGGACCAGGTCCAATAGCTCCATCAAACCTATCATGCCGTAACGGCTGTGCTTAGGGATATAGGTTGCTGCATAGAAGGGCTTTTTATCAGGAGTCATTAATATTGTCAGAGGCCAGCCGCCGTGACCGGTGGTGGATTGGCATATGGTCATGTAGACTGTATCTATATCCGGCCTTTCCTCCTTATCCACCTTGATGCTGACAAAATACTTGTTAAGTAAGACGGCAACCTCCTCATCCTCAAAGCATTCATGGGCCATCACATGACACCAGTGGCATGTGCTATAGCCGATGGACAAAAAGACAGGTTTATCCTCCTGCCTTGCCTTTGCAAAAGCCTCTTCTCCCCAGGGATACCAGTCTACCGGATTATATTGATGCTGAAGAAGATATGGGGACTTTTCGTCTCCTAATTTATTGGGGGTGCGTGTGGTTTCCTGACGTTTATATGTTAATAGATCAGTGGTATGCATATTGACACTCCTTATTGGCTTAGTAGTTTACACAGGTAGACTTATTACATTGTTATGTTTATATGAAGATTATTATTTAGGATTTGTAAGATAGTTTATATCTCTTTTGATGCAAATCTGTGACTCCTGCCAGATTAATTATGTGTTTCAATATACATATTATTTGACATTGTCCTGAAAAAATACACAGCCCTCGATATCATCTCTTATGAGCACCGAGGGCTGGCTTTTATTGATATATAGCTATATTTTATTCTTTAACCACTACCTTAATCTCTCTGGTGATTTTTCCGAAATATGCAACTACATAATCCGAGCCGGTTGATTTTGTAATTGCCTTTCCTGTCTTCTGATTAATTACTACCACGGATTTTTTCGTGGTCTTCCATTTAATCCTGGAGGTATCCACTCCATATCCGGCAGCAGTAAAGGTGAAGGTTTCTCCCATTTTCATTGTTTCTGTTAAATTAACCAACTCAATATAAGCTTTCTTAACGGTTAATCTTGTTTTAAAGCTCTTTTGGCAGTAATGTCTTTTTCATTGAGAAAACCTCCGATTATCCTTTCATTGAAATTCATATCATAACAATTTTACCAGATTAATTTAAATCCTTTATCCGTTCTGCATATATCCTTGTTATTCGGTGAATATGTAAGAGACCGTCCACACTGTCACGGTCAAAGGCTGCGTTTATTGCAGCAATATGTTCATCATATCCGGGGTCCTCAGGCAGCGGATATCCATCCTGTGATGCAATATATGCAAGCCAGGTTTCACCATTCAGCAATCTTTCTATTATATGGTTTACTTCATCATACTGTGTCCAATTCATATATGACACATCCTTTTTTAACGTCAGTATTGTCACTAACTATCGTGCTCGGATACCGGAAAGTGGTTATATGTATATGGTATAAACTTACCCTTACTTTCCTCAATAACAACTCCGTACATATCAAATATAACAGTTTTCATCCTATACTTACCTTCACTTAATAATGGTTAACAATGTTAAACATTGCCCGGTTAAAGCCGTCTCAAAGCGCCTGGGCCAGGGAGAAATTCCTTAAATACGATAATCTTGACGATTTTATAGACGATGGTGTTAAGGAAGGTTTAGAAGAATTTGAAAAACTTCATAGGGAGGGCAAGGACTTCTATGATCAGCCCATAACCAAAGAGGTGCTGGAATTCATAAGGCAACACCCGGGAATGCTTTCAGGTGTAAGAGACGGGAATAAAATATGCCTTACATCCTTTCCTGCGGACATGGTTGAATACTTAAAGGCTTCGGATACCCGAATGNNGCTTCGTATGTTAAGCAGCAATAATGATAATATGGGCAGCTAATTTGCATGATCCCCATCCATCACATCAAAGAGCGTCATCTGGCGCTCTTTTTGCTCAAAACTATGCAAATATGCAAATACATCCTCAGGCTTATATAGAATACCATGCTTAAAGCATACACTCTTATATATCTCATATAAACGGGCATTATCAGGGCTATTGCATACATACGCGTTACCGAAAGCTTTGATGTATCTTTGCTTCATTCCGGGGAAATGCTCGTCCAGCCTTGCATAGAAATACTCCCGGTCACCTTCCCGCAGAGTAAGGCCGAAGCCGAAGCATATTATGCCCACTGCCTTTGCCCGAACGCAGTAATCCAAAATCCCACGAATGTTTTCCTCGGTGTCATTGATGAAGGGCAGTATCGGCGAGAGCCATACCACAGTTGGAATACCTTCATCCCGGAACACCTCAAGAGCGGCAAATCTCTCGGCAGTGGAAGAAACATTAGGTTCGATAATGCGGCACAAGTCTTCGTCACAGGATGTCAACGTCATCTGCACCACACATTTAGTCCTGGAGTTGATTGACTTAAGCAAGTCCAAATCCCGCAATATCCCTGCGGACTTCGTCTGTATCGCCAGCCCGAAGCCATACCTGTAAATCACCTCAATACATTGCCGTGTTAGCCGAAGCTCTTCCTCCAGCGGGATATACGGATCGCACATTGAGCCTGTGCTGATCATGCAGGGCTGACGCTTTTTACGAAGCTGCTCCTCCAGTATTGAGACGGCGTCTTGCTTGACCTCGATATCTTCAAAATCATGCTTCATCTGATAGCATACCGAGCGTGAGTCGCAATATATACAGCCGTGGGAACAGCCGCGGTACAGATTCATGCCGTTTTTCGGGGATAATATTGTCTTGTACTGTGCGTAATGCATTCATGCCACCTCAATTTATCAGGATAATATGATTATAACACTTAAATAAGACACAGCATGTCATATTAGATTTAATATATCATATCAGCATGAATATTTCATGTAATAAAAGTCTCAAACATCCTTACGTATAATCATATAACTATACATATACAGCAAGCTAATATATGGTTTACATTTATGCAATTAAGCAATACTGATAGACAATCTCAGACAACTTTGATAATATATTATCAAGGTCATGCGGGATGCTGCAGCATGAAACAGGTTAACAGCAGGGTATATAAGATACATGTATGATGGAGATATATGCCTGACGGAGGTAATTTTATGGGGTGTCTTGGTAATATTATATGGTTTTTATGCGGAGGCTTTATCAGCGGATTAGGCTGGGTTCTTGCCGGATGCCTGTGGTGTATAACGATAATAGGCATTCCTGTCAGAATGCAATGCTTTAAGTTTGCAACACTCAGCTTTTTCCCCTTTGGCAAGGAGGTCGTCTACGGAGGCGGGGTAGGCTCGCTTCTTTTAAATATAATATGGCTGCTGCTTACGGGATTGCCGATGGCTGCAGTTTCCGCATCATTCGGTTTAATATTATGCATGACCGTAATTGGAATACCCTTTGGATTGCAGCACTTTAAGATAGCCAAGCTGGCCTTGATGCCATTTGGCGCTGTAATCAAAAACACCTGATTTATTCCGAAAGTATATGATTGCATAAGTACATCAATGAGGAATCACAGTAATATTACAGTTGTAGGAGTACATTATAATATGCCGATAGTATGAGTACATTGTAATATGCCGGTAGTATGAGTACTTTGTAATATGCCGGTAGTATGAATACATTATAAAATATTTATCAGTAAAATAAGAATTCTGCAGTTACAGATGCCGAGATCTGCCTTGCACCGGGCTCTATCGGAGTAATCGTGCCTTCCCTTGCAAGAAAGGTATTCACAGGAAAAGGAACAGCCGTATTCTCTGTGATGCGCAGGGGAATCGGATTTACATTTACTCCAAGATCGTCTCCTATGGAAACCGCTTTCCTGTAAGCACTTCTGGTGGCCAGGTTTAGGGCCGCATGGTAGTAGCTTTCCGCATTCGTCACATCAAAATCTATAAAATCCACTACATTTGCGCCGTTATTTACAGCCGCATCAATTATTATTCCCGCCTGATCAATACCGGGCGCTCTTATTTCAAATATGTTCCTTACCGAATATCCTCTGTCAATTCTTTCGTCAGCCTGGAAATCAAACAACCTGTTAATAGAATACTGCACGGTGCGGATATTGGTTATCCCCAATTGATTCAAAGCCTGAAGTAGGGATTGTGCAAGCCGGGCATTTTCATCCTGGACCTCTTCAAGTCTTTCACCGGTTGTTTCCACACCAAGCCTTATCACTGTTGCATCGGGTATAGCATCTACAACACCTGTTCCGTTCAGGATCATGCTGTTTTGCACAGGTCCTCTTTGCTGATAATAAACCGCCATATTATTAAAACCGCCTTACATTAATCATATATATTAATATATGGATAACATAAGGCGGTTGTGAGACTATGCTAAAACTCATTACCTGCTGGTACACAGATTGCTTGCTTAAGGATTAAGTTACGGAAAGGGCAGCCTGTTTATTCAAACATAAACCATGCAAAATCAAAGCTGCTTCCGGGCAGGAACAGGAAGGTAACCTTATTCGTTCCTGTAACTTTTTCAAGGTTGAATGCCTGTTCTTCGTATCCGTCGGAACTCCCGGAAAATTCAACAACTGTGGTGTATTCGCCCGCCTCACCTGAGAAGCTTATCCTTATAGTGTTCCTATCCCTGTGAGATCGGCCGCAGATATATATTTTTGAAGCGCCTTCCGCAGTAAAATCCATATGATTAAACTCAAGGGCAACATTATTGCCTATATTCTCTACAAGGCCTCCTCTTATATTAAAGGAATCTCCTGATATATGATCGCATTCCGCTGCGTAATTTTGCTCAAAGGCGCGATTTTTTTGCTCAAAGCTGAAGCCCTTGATGTGAATCTTCTGACTCGTGGCAAAGCAGACGGAAGATATGCCCTTAAGTCTCTTGCTAAGCCTGTAGGTTTCCGGCTGATAGGTATTCCATATGGAGGGCTTTTGATAGACAACGTCTGCAAGCATACTGCTTCCCGGCTCTCCCGGCATACCTTCCCATATCTGAAGATAATGGGGATCATCCGACAGGGCAAATATAGGTATTGTTATGGTATCCGAGCCGTAAGGGCCGAAATCAATATTCCTGTAGCCCACATGGGTTTCCCCGTCCCTGCCTGTTGCAATGCCTTTTTCATTGCCGTTTCCGATTTCGCCCTTGACATAATCATATAGTCCGGCAGATATGAAGCCATAAGGGTTCTTATATACAGTTCCGAGGCCTGAGGCTGAGAATTCAAGCTCCGATATAAGCCGGATCTTATCGGTACCGTTCCTGCTCATGCATCTCAGTCTGAACTGTCCGTCGCCTAATGCCGTAATTCTTGCCTTCAAACCCTCTCCTTCCACCTTGACAATATCCGAGGGTATTCCGGAAGCATTAACCGCACTCCATTCCACATCCCTGTAAGAGGTGCTGTCAGGGTAAAGCCTTGCTTCAACATATATTTCTCTTATATCAGGGGTAAGCTCCTGCCCCGAGGGACTGACAAGCTCAATTTTTCTTAAGGGAATTTCATCAAAAGTGCCCATGACACATGGAAGCTCCTTATTTGCGGTTATGGCCGATATGCCTTTAAGCTCCTTAAACGGGACTGCCATGGAAGAAAGCTCTATAATACTGCCTTCACATTCTAAGGCAGACACCTCCGCCCGTATGGCGCCGGGTTCAAGAGTCGATGCAATTACAGCCATAAGCTTACCGCCAAATAACCGCCTGCTTGTACCCTTATACTGGTCATAATCCGTGCTGTCACCGTTATCAAGCCCGATAAGGCGGCCTGCGCCCGTCACATTAACAAACACCCTGTTAGCGGCATTTTCAACGGGACTGCCCTGTTTATCCTCCATGCTGATTTCAACGAATATCAGGTCCCTTCCGTCCGCCATCATGACATCCTTATCTGCTTTCAGACGGATTCGTGCGGCTTCGCCAAAGGAGCGCCTGCTTTCGGAGGCTATGACATTGCCCTCCTCATCATAAGCCAAGGCCGTAATTTCCCCCTCCTCATAGGGAAGCTTCCACCATCCCAGAAGCTGTTTTCCATGCTTGTGGTCAATGTCATATGCGCCTATACTTTTGCCGTTAAGCAAAAGCTCAACCCCTGGTGCATTAGAGCATACCCTTACGTCTATAAGCTGACCCTTGTTGAAATCCCAATAGGGGAAAATGTGAACCATCGGCTTTCTTTTGTAATCCGTCCATTCAGCCTGATATATATAAAAAGTGTCCTTCTTAAAGGTTGCGGTATCAAGCTGTCCGAAATATGAATTCTTGGTATGATAGGGTGTTGGCTCGCCGATATAATCAAAGCCCGTCCATATGAACTGTCCCAGGGAGAATTCTGCGTCCCGGTCGTCTGTTATGCAGCCTTCCGATGAGCGGGCTCCCCAGCTTGTTGTACTGTTGCCAAGGGACGAGCATTGCTCGTCATCGTCGACCATAATTGGTATCTCATAGGGGAAATGATATATCCCGCGGCTCTGCACGGTGGAAGCAGTTTCACTTCCGAAGATTATCCAGTCGGGATGCTCCCTGTGATGTTCTTCGTAATATTTTTCAGAATAATTATATCCTGCTATCTTTAAGATATCGGCGCATTTTTTGGCATTTTCCCAGGGCATATAATTGGAGCCGATAGTTATCCCGGCATTTCCCTTCGGATCGTATTGCATGACCAGCTGCATAAGCATTTTTGTGATTTCCTGGCCTCTTTCGTCGGCATGGGTATCGTAAATTTCGTTACCTATGCTCCACATCATAAGGCATGGATGGTTTCTGTCACGCATAACCCAGCTTTTCACGTCCCTTTGTACCCATTCCGGAAAAAACCTTGCATAGTCATACTGTGTTTTAGGCCGTTCCCACATATCGAAGGCTTCAGACAGTACAAGAAAGCCCGTCTCATCAGCCAGATCCATGAGTCCGGGGGCAGGCATGTTATGGGAGGTTCTGATGGCATTTACGCCCATTTCCTTAAGAAGCTTAAATCTTCTTGTAAGAGCGGCCTTATTAAAGGCTGCACCGAGGGCTCCGAGGTCGTGATGCTCGCACACCCCCTTCAGCTTCATGCGTGTTCCGTTAAGGATGAAGCCCTTGTCAGGGTCCAGGGTTATGGTCCTGAAACCAATGTTTTGATTCACTTCTTCAGTCAGGAGGAACCTGTGCACGGAATTCATAATATATGATTTGTCATATTTGCGCTTGTCATTTNNCTTGTCATATTTGCACTTTTCATTATTACACTTGTTATATTGGAAAGTGTCGGGCCCGGACTCATCCTCGGCAATAGCACGGACGCTGTCCTCCATAATATACAGCCTGGTTGCCAGCCGGTACAGATTAGGCTCCTCAGGGCTCCATAGCATGGGATTGTTAACTAACAGTACCTGGCTGTCACGGATTTCATGTATATTGCCGTTACCGGCGGGTGCATTTATTAATTTTTCCGAGGAAGCTATTACTTCATTATTATATGATATTTCATGGATCAGCAGAGCATCCCGGCAGATTGCCATGTCGGTATCAACCTCTGCCTGCCAGAGACCCTCATTGTCCTTTATTGACACATATATGCCGTCTGTGACTATGTGGTTATTATCCCTTACCTTAAGCCATACATTCCTGTAAATACCTGCTCCCGAATACCACCTGCTGTTTGGGCTTTGATGTGTTACCTTGAGTATTATTTCATTTTTTCCTTCTCTTAAGGCATTACTTATATCATGCTCAAAGGAGGAGTAGCCGTATTTCCATTCTCCTATATATTGTCCGTTGACATACAGGGCACAGTCCATATACACCCCCTCGAAGTACAGAAGAATGCGACTGTCCTTGTATTCCTCCCGGGAATACTCAAAGATTCTGCGGTACCAGCCGGTACTGTCCTCATAAAGCTGCAGGGTATTATAAATGAGCCAGTCATGGGGTATGTCAATTGGCTCAAAGGACAAGTCCTTATATTCGTTTACTCCGAGGCTGCTTTTGGCAAATTCCCATCCGTCATTAAACAATAGCTTGGTATTCATGCTAAACCCCCATATAAACTTATCTTATATTAATTATTATAGCCTTATAAAATAATTCTTGATACTATCCAGCCAGGCAGATATCTTTTCCCTATTGATACTGTAAAACACCCTGTTGTTGATAATTTGCTTACTTAAGAACCCGAGCTTTGACAGGGCAGAAACATGATAAGATATTGTGGCGGCAGATAAATTGAGTTCATTTGCAATTTCCTTGCCATAGGCCGGTTTTTTACTGATATATTCCAATATATCCAATTTACTGCCGTCGCTTAAGATTTTACAGACATCGATTACATCCTGCCTTTTAATATTCTCGCCGGTTCTTACAAAGCGCTTGTCCAGCATGGTACTGATACGTATGATATCCTTGCCGTCTGTAATTGAAGGGGATGTTGAAATAATCAGGTCGAAGGGAGCAAAGAGAATGGGTGCAACTATAATGCCCAGCCTGCTGGGATTCCATGATACACTTAATTTTTCGGTAATTGTTTCAATTATATCAGCGGTTTTTTGATATTCACTCCAATATGAATAAAAATCCTTCTCAATACCTTCAATTTGCTTCTGATATCTTTCCCTGATAAGCCTGATCACTTCGGATAATATATCATGTACCTCATTGTAATGGAATCTTTGATTATTAAATATTTTAATCATTTCCCATTTGATATCCGTATCATGGCCGGAAGCTTCAATATTGGCAATAAGGTCCGCAACAGCTTCCGGATTGTCTGATAATGGAAGCTCGTAGTTGTTTATCATCAGACAGTATTTGCAGATCCTCTCCTCTTCGGTTACAGATTTAAAATGCTCCTCATAAGATACAAGCTTATTGTCAGACCTGTGAAATTCATAGAGAAGCGCCAGCGATGCAAGAGTGAAAGCATCAAAATTATGCTTTTTGAAATAATAATCAAGCTTGTCTCTCTCTAAGGTGAGGTTTTGCTTGACATACTCATAGATTTCTATTATTTTATCGATTCTTGTGTAGTAATCTTTTGCACAATCCTTGTAGTAATCAGCAAACTCATCCCTTCTCTTCTCCATATCATCGAAATTTACAAGATAGTAGAGAAGCAGATAGGCTTCATCCATGTAATTAACCTGTCTTATGATCTCAATCTTCTCTGACATCGCTTATTTCACCCTCCGAAATGTTGTTATTCCTATCGGCAAATCTGGATTTACGACATAATTGAAAACAGATCAGTATATCAATTAATCCTGCTGCCAAAAATAAAACTTCAGTCGAAGCTATTCGTGCAAATATACTTACTGTTAAAGACACCACCGGAATGGCTGCCACACACACGGCTCCAATTATTGAGAACACTCTTGCAACATAATCCTCCCGGACCCTTTTCATGAATTCTGCATTTACAAAGCCGTTTGAAATCGCTATTGCAATACCGAACAGCATGGATATGGCGGTAATGACAGTATACATAGGGATACCGGGAGCCACAAACCTGCCCGCAAGTATGATGGCAAAATAAAATGCACCAATGGAATAGCTTGCTAAGGAGACTATCACATAACTGCTCAACCGGCTTCTGATATAAGGATATATGGCAGATCCTAATATCATGCCTGCTGTGATGGCAAGGGAGAGAACCGACAGCATAGCCTCACCCGAATGCAGCACCTCGCTGGTCAGAGGCGCCTGCAGGCTGTTATAGGGAACAAGTATTCCGTTAAGGAATACAGCCATTATAAGGAAGTTAAGCATAAATGAACTGCTCTTAATGTATAGGAAACCATCCTTTAAACTATGCCAATATGATTTGATGCTTAATACATTCTCTTTATTGATGCCGGCGGCAACCTTTACTGACAGTATTATAGCAGCTGAAAGGAGGAAAGTCACCATGTCCGTATATATCGCAGCTGATATGGAAAAGGATGCAATGATGACGCCTGCTGCACCATAACCGGCCAGCTCGGCGGCACTGGATGCGCTTGTGTTGAGAGATAAGCCAAAATCATAATACTCCCTATCCAATAGCTTTGGGATCAGTGCCGCCGAAGCGGGTCTGTTGAAGGCCTCTGCGCAGGATATTATTATTGTGCATATAAGTAAAATCCATTGGTTAAGAAAGCCGGCAAGGGATGCCGTTGCAACAAATCCCACACAGAGTCCGCGTATGATATCGGTTGAGACCATTATACGCTTTTCTTTACGGCCTTCAACAAGCGCTCCTGCAATCGGCTGGAGGAAGATTGTTGGGATGCGATTAACGCCAAAAATAATCGCAGACCAGGCAGCACTGTTTGTTACCTGATATACCAGCCAGGCAAATGCAATACTGTCGATTGAATCTCCAAAGCGGTTTATTATGGAAGCAATGATGGTTTTCATGTATTCCTTATTGCGGAATATTTCGTGATAGCCTTTTTTAGCATGTCTCATATTGTTCGAACTCCCATTTAATGTTCATCTAATGTGTTTGATGGAATTCTAACATATTATTAGATGGATGTCAATTTCTTTGTTAAACCTTAAACGGAAGAACGGGAGTAATTTTTATGCCAGTACATTGCTGCCTGGTTGGCAGCATATTTTCCGGAGTACAATGCTCCCTGTATCCAGCCGTGCTTTGTTGAAACATGCTCCCCTGCAAAAAATACCCTGTTATTATATTCAGGCTGCCGCATTGCATATGAAAATAAAGGCTTTTGACCGGGGAGAGTACAGACGAGGGCTCCGAGATAATTGGAAGCGCTATTCCAATGCACAGCCTTTACGCTTTCAACTATCGAATTTAAAAAGCCTCTTGGCAGGCCATGGACTTCCTCTGTATTCCCGCTTATTACATCAAGCTGCTCCTGCTTCTTAAGGCCGCCCAGTCTTACAGAATTCTGACCCAGATTATAGAAGGTAAGTATCCCGGGCTCATTGGGTGAGCAGGCGGAGACTGCCGGACAAACTAAATGGTCATCCGGATAAATAATGGATTGTATGGGCAGGTCTGTAAAGGATAAGCCTCCGGTTATTCTGCCGTAATCGGTCTGCTTTTCCCAGAAGCGGCGATTGCATAAAAACAGGCATTTTAAGGCATCTATGTAATTAAGCTCAAGTATTGCCTGCATTTTAATATCGCTGAAGTAAGGCTTGATTTCAACCAGCCTTAATCGTGAAAATGGAATGGTGCATATTATTAAGTCGAATATATCGGCATTTTCCTTACCATTGCCTGAAATACTATATTTTACGACCACCTTGCTGCGGTAGCCTGACCTGTAGATGCCGGTTACACAATGGTCCTGCTTAAAGCACACACTTCCGAGCATCGATTCCGGTATATGGGCATATCCAGGTACATCAACTGCGGAAAAGCTATTGTAAAAGGCATAGGGCAGATTGATGTTGCCACCGTCGATACGGTATAAGTTCCTGTAATCCAATGAATAAGCCTCGTGGGCTATCTCGTCATAGCTTATATGAAGCAATGCGCCGTTTTCAGGAGCAACTGCCGATATCATGCTTATTGCCCCCTGGCTTAAGCCAAGGGCTTCAAAGTTATCCCGCAGACTAATGAGCATAAGCTTAAGAGCTTCAGGTGAATATTCAGGCAGGATTCTTATAAGCTCCGACCTTACAGGCGGCGGCAGCTTAAGATAAGAATAGCTGATAGCATATGATAAAAGATTTTGCCAGGGTGTTCTCCTTTCCCGGGGGGTCAGATTATACAGAGGATACAGAAACTCCTCCACAGATTGATATCTTCTCAGGCGCGTATTGTGTGCGTAGATGAAATTATTGCCCTGAGGGGGAGTAAAGGGTATAGTATTAAGCCCGAATAAATTGATATAGTGCCATGTAGTCTCATGAGAAGCAGGTATTCGCATTGCACCTAGCTCTCCGAAGCATTTGCCGGCCTCATTAAAGTAATAGGTATAAATCCTTCCGCCTATTCTTTCCTTTGAAGCGTCAAGTATGGTAATGTCAGCACCCAGCTTTCTTAGCTCATAAGCAGCAGCCATTCCCGCCAGTCCGCCTCCGATAATGCCTATTTTAATCCCCCTTAGCTCGCCAGGTCCGGCATACTCTGTAATATCCGGGGGCGGACTTAAGTATTTTATGATATATTCATAATCCTCAGTTCTGTTTTCTTCCGACAGTGCATTCATAAGCATTTGATGCCTCTGCCCGTCAGTAGGATTAATCACCTGATTTAAGGGAGTTTGCATATATATACCTCTAATTAATGCTGCTATAGTAATATATTTATTTTGACACCAGAATATAACAAAAAGGACCAAGCCTTATGATATAAATCTACATAACTAATTGGGATTGTACATATTGTGACAGCCCGTACCCATGCAGACAGGCTGCTTAATATTTGCCGCTGCCTGCATTAAAGCATATATTAATTTTATATGTGATAACATCACAGAAGTCATATGAGTATTGTGGTATAGTGAGCATAACATAAGGATTGATGTACTGCCGCAGTATCAGGCGGTCAGATGCATAAAAGTTAACGGTTAACAGGGATGATATCCCTTGAAAGGAGAGAATAATATGGCTTCCATAAAGATTACAAAGGATAATTTTAATAAAGAGGTATTAAAGTCCGATAAACCTGTACTTCTTGATTTCTGGGCTTCATGGTGCGGTCCCTGCAGAATGATATCTCCAACTATTGAAGAAATATCCGATGAAAAGGAAGGTGTTGTCAAGGTCGGGAAAATAAATGTGGATGAGGAAACAGAGCTGGCCTCAAAATTTCGTGTTATGAGTATTCCTACCCTTATGGTTATGAAGGAAGGAAAGGTATCTGCCATGTCAGTAGGTGTAAAGCCTAAAAGTGACATCTTGAGAATGCTAGAAAAATAAGGTATAATAAATATTAGCATATTAACCTATGTAAAAATCCAATTCATTGTGTAACTTATATGCATTACAAGAAAGGAGCAGATACTTATGTGTAAGGAACGAAGGTTTTTCAGATGTAAGCATTGCGGAAATATTGTATCAAAGATCTATGATTCCGGAGTGGCACTGGTTTGCTGCGGAGAAGAGATGGAGGAGCTGGTGGCCAATACGGTGGATGCTTCCAAGGAAAAGCATGTACCTGCTGTTTCAGTAGTCGGGAACATTGTCAAGGTGGAGGTTGGAAGCGTACCTCATCCCATGGAAGAGAAGCATTACATCATGTGGATATACCTGCAGACTAAAAAGGGAGGTCAGAGAAAGTGCCTTTCTCCCGGAGATGAACCTAAGGCCGTATTTGCACTGGAGGATGACGAGTTGGTTGCAGTCTATGAATACTGCAATTTACATGGACTTTGGAAGACCGAAGTATAATTAACCTTTGAAGTAAAGCCGGAATAAAAATCATATTGCAAAAAGAAGCCGTTTCAAAGCTATGGCCTGTATAAGCAGCCTGCTTTGGAGCGGCTTTATAATTTACAAAGGGTTTGTACTGGATTACCAAATATGTTATTATATGCTTGTCAAATGTTTTCCTTTGTCGTTTATTAGATTGGAGGCAGCATGTCGGAATATGGCAAATACTCAACCTTTTTCAGTGAGATCCTGCTGTTTTGGAAGGATTTGAGTGAAGCACAAAAAAGCATGGTGCAAAGCAGCATGGTCATAAAACAGTTTGAAGCCGGAGAATCCATGAGAAGCGGCTCCGAGAATTGCTCCGGCCTGTTTCTTATTGAAAGCGGCCAGGTGAGAGCATATATAATATCCGAAGAAAGCGGCAGGGAGATAACTCTTTACAGATTGTTTGACAGGGATGTCTGCATATTTTCGGCATCATGCATGATGAAAAACATAGCATTTGACATATATGTTGAGGTTGAGAAGGAGACAAGGGCTTTCCTTATACCCATTGCAGTATTCAATAAGCTGGCGGGTTCCTCCATGGCTGTAATGGCATTTGCAAACGAGCTGATGGCATCCCGTTTTTCCGAGGTCATGTGGATATTGGAGCAAGCCCTGTTTATGAGATTTGATAAGAGACTTGCCCTGTTTCTTCTTGAGCAATCCAATATTGAAGGCTCTGATACCCTTAAAATCACCCATGAGAAGATTGCCAACCATCTTGGCAGCGTAAGGGAAGTAGTGACACGCATGCTCAAGTACTTTCAGAGTGAAGGCATGGTGGAGGTATACAGGGGTACAATAAAAATTACTGACAAAAGGAAGCTTTATGCATTTACAATGCCTTCGGGCTGATTGGAGGCATATACTATACAGATTAGGTTACACACAGGTTTCAGAGGAGGATTACCATGAGATTAACTTTTTTAGGAGCCACCCATGAAGTGACGGGAAGCTGTTTTTACCTTGAGGCATTAGGAAAGCATATTCTTATTGATTGCGGAATGGAGCAGGGACGGGATACCTTTGAAAACCAGGAGCTGCCAATTCCGGCATACAACGTGGATGCGGTGTTGCTTACACATGCTCACATGGACCACTCGGGCAATCTGCCCTTGTTATGCAAGCAGGGTTTCAAGGGTGAAATCCATGCGACGGGAGCAACAACAGCCCTTTGTGATATAATGCTTCGTGACAGTGCCCATATTCAGATGTCTGAAGCAGAATGGAGAAACAGAAAGGGCAAACGCTCAGGTGATAAAGCTTTTGTTCCTGTATACACAATGGAGGATGCATTAGACGCAATAAGAAGGTTTATTCCCCATGAATACGGTGAGAGATTCGAACTGTATCCCGGAATTGAGGTTAGATTTACGGATGCAGGACATTTGCTCGGCTCGGCAAGCATAGAGGTCATGATTAATGAAGACGGTATAAGCCGTAAGCTGGTTTTTTCGGGAGATATCGGCAACACCGGACAGCCATTGATAAGTGACCCCATATACATAAATGATGCTGATTATGTAATTATGGAATCCACGTACGGAGACAGGTACCACGAAAGTAAACCGGATTATGTCAGTGAGCTTTCCTCAATAATTCAATCCACCTTTGACAGGGGCGGCAATGTTGTAATTCCCTCATTTGCAATTGGAAGAACTCAGGTTCTCTTGTATTTCATAAGAAAGATTAAGGAGGACAGATTAATCAAGGGACACGGCAACTTCAAGGTTTATGTCGACAGCCCGCTTGCCATAGAGGCTACGCAGATATACGAGAAAAACATGCTCGGATATTTTGATAAGGATGCCATGGAGCTGATTAACAGGGGAGTAAACCCTATAAAGTTTCCCGGACTCATGACCTCCATAACATCCGAGGAATCAAAGGCTATTAATTTTAATGATGAGCCGAAGGTGATAATATCTGCAGCCGGGATGTGCGATGCAGGAAGAATCAGGCATCATTTAAAGCATAATTTATGGAGAGAGGACAGCACCATATTGTTTGTGGGATATCAGTCGGTTGGAACCCTGGGGCGAATAATCCTGGACGGTGCAGCTGAGGTAAAGCTGTTCGGTGAGACCATTGCCGTTAATGCACAGATAAAGAGACTATCCGGTGTCAGCGGACATGCAGATAAGGAAGGCTTAACCAGGTGGCTTCAAGCCTTCGGCAAGAATCCGCTCAAGGTGTTTGTTGTACATGGAGAGGACAAGGTCTGTGACAGCTTTAAGGAGTATATAAGTAATGAACTGGGTTAT
Organism: Lachnoclostridium sp. UBA1434; assembly: GCA_002329645.1. Taxonomy (GTDB): domain Bacteria; phylum Bacillota; class Clostridia; order Lachnospirales; family Lachnospiraceae; genus Mobilitalea. The sequence goes on from DCTS01000111.1 coordinate 69,621, forward strand.
GATGCAGAAGCGCCCTACAGCGGCACGGTTTTTGACCTTGCTGCAAATGCTTTCGTATTAAGAGGAAGGCCGATACCTGCAGAGGAGAAGGTACGTGCCGCCAGAGCCGATAATGCTTTCGAGCGGCTTCTTAACGCAGGAAGGCGCCTGCTGGCATTAATACAGCAAAGTAAAGGCAGAGCAAGCAAAGATCTTGTGAAGTTCACAGGCCAGATTAATTCTCTTTGCGATAAATGGGAGAGACGATAGCTTATGCATGTTACTGATTTGCCGCCAGCGGTACATAAAGTCTCCGATTTGCTGCAGACTTAGTACCGGCGGCGGCAAACATTCTCTGTGATATTAAGCTATACCATACAATTTATTAGCCGTCGGTTTCAACGGCCGATTTTACTTATTAACTTATTGGTTATCCCGGGTCTGCTTACTAAGGCAGGCCCTTATTTTATGACCGTCCACTTCAAAGTCGGCCATGTATTCAGGCGGGAAATCCTTTCTTGTAACTGCAAGCAGATCATGCTCCAGTATGTCCTTGTTATCCTCCAAAAGCTTCATGATTTCCTTGTCGGCTTGCAAGCTCAGCAGGATTTTATCACTTACCCTAAAGCCGGCGTTCTTGCGTGCAACCTGGCACTGTCGAAGAATTCCCCTGAGCAGGCCTTCGTTTTTCAGCTCCTCTGTTATTGTGATATCAAGAGCAATAACGAGCCCGTTGCTTTCAGCAATGCAAAAGCCTTCCCTCGGGACAGCCTCGGTTATAAACAGATCATGGGGCAGCTCGGTTTCAAAGCCCGGAAGACATATACCCTCATTCCTGTTAAGCCTCTGCGCCAGGCTGTTCATATCGGAGGGACTCAGCAGGCTTATTGCCTTCACAGCCTCGTTAAGCCTCCCTCTTAATACGGCTCCGGCCTGTCTTAGGTTAAGCTTTACTGAGTAGATTTTAAGAATTCCGGGGTCATCAATATATTCGGCCGTACCTGTATTTATCTCATTGATGAGCACTGATTTGAAGTAATCATCAAGCTTGTATCTGTCATCCTCCGCATATATCAAGAGCTGTGAGAGCTTTTGCTTTATCTTAAGCTGCTTCTCATTTCTTATTTTTAAAGCAAGGGCAATTATCTCACGGGTTGCCTCCACTGCATCCAGGAGTTTTTGCGAATTGGCAATATATTCATCCTTTACCGAAGGCCAGTCTGTAAGGTGCACTGATTCCAGCCTTTCCTCTGAATAGGCACAGATAAGGGACTGCCATATATATTCCGTCATAAAGGGAAGGATGGGAGCCATAACCTGGGTTAATATCTTTATTGCATACAGAAGCACGGTATATGCGGAGTGCTTGCTGCTGCTGTAGCCGCTTTCCCAGAAGCGCCTTCTGTTCACCCGGATATAGAAGTTAGAAAGCTCATCCGTTATCTGCTCGAATTTCAGGACGATATCCCTTGTATTATAGGCTTCATAGCATTGTGAAGCCTCCTTGAGGAATATATTGATTCGGGCAAGCAGCCACAAATCTGTAGGATCATACTGCAGCGTATGCATTTCGGCAAAATCTATATGCGGCTTGTCAATAGCGGCATAGGTAGAGAAGAATACAGCTATGTTGTAATAGCTTAATAGCTTCTTTCTTGCCTCGGTTCCAAGGTTATAGCCAAATCGTACGTCACTTGCCGGTGATGCCAGGGCAAATAAATATCGGGATGCATCTGCCCCTATCCTTTCCGCCGCATCATCAAAGCGTATCATATTGCCTGTTTTCGAAAAGCGGGAGCCGTCCTCCGCTGTAACCATACCGTGGGTGCCCACCTGCTCATATGGAGGTTCGCCGGTTATAACGGTACTCATAAACAGCATTGAATAGAACCACAGGCGTACCTGCTCCTTCATTTCCAGTATATATTCCGCAGGGAAGTACTCTTTCCAGTAATCCCTGTCTTCAAAATACTTCAAGGTGGAGAAGGGAACTATGCCGGCATCCAGCCATACATCGCCAACCTGATTAATTCTGTCCACGGCGCTGCCACAGCAAGGACATATAATCTTAACCTCATCTATCCAGGGGCGGTGAAGATGGGGGAGCTTATCAACTGCTTCGGGGGATACCGCCAGAGCTCTTAACTCCTTAAGTGAACCTATAACAGTAACCTGGGAGCAGCCCTTGCATTCATAGATGGGAAGGGGAAGTCCGTAATATCTGGACCTTGAGATACACCAGTCACCCATATTTTCCAGCCATTGCTTCATCCTCTTGCCCTGATATTCCGGATTCCATTTCACCTTTGCTGCATTTGCAATAAGTACGGGACGAATATCTTCGACACCTATAGCCCATTCGTCCACAAGCCTGAACAGCACCTCGCTCTTACATCTCCAGCAGACAGGATAGCTATGCTTGTATTTATGGGAATAAAACAGCTTTCTCCTGCTGCGTAATTCATCAATTACCTCGGTACGGACAAGCTGAGCGCTTTTACCGCTGAAAAATCCGAAATCCTCATAGAATATGCCTGCTTCATTAATCGGAGCTATGGCAGACAGACCAAGGGATCTGCCAAGCTCATAATCCTCCGCTCCGCAGCCGGGAGCAATATGGACTATACCGCTGCCCTCATCATCCAATACATCCTCCCATAGAACAACCCTGTGAACTACATCCTTTTGTGCCGGTAATTCCGGAAAACAGGTTTCATAATGCATACCCTCAAGCTCACTTCCCTTATACACCCTTATAAGCTTGGCCCCGGGGCTGCCGGACAGCTTGGCATCATAATACCTGCGTCCCATTATAAGGGGTTTATCCTCCTTATCCAGACTGACAAGGCAGTATTCGAGCCCGGGATTAACAGCCAGCGCAACATTGGCCGATAAGGTCCAGGGAGTTGTAGTCCAGACCAGCATACTGGCATTAAGCTCTTCAAGGGGGAGCTTAAAAAAAACTGCCTCATGCTCAAGCTCACGATAGGAGCCGCTCATTTCATGCTCTGACAGAGAGGTTCCGCATCTGGGACACCAGGGCATGGGACGATGGATTTTTTTAATCCAGCCATGCTCATGGCATTGCTTTAAGAATGACCATATACCTGTAATATTGTCATCAGTGTAAGTGTAATAGGAATTATCCCAGTCCATCCACTGCCCAAGCCTTTTAGACTGACCGGTAATTATCTCTGAGCATCTTTTTACCCGTTCAATACATTTATCGGTAAAACGGTCTATACCATAGGTCTCGATATCCCGTTTTGAGGTAAAGCCAAGCTCCTTCTCCACCTCTACCTCCACCCAGAGACCCTGACCGTCAAAGCCGTTGCGATAGTGGCTGTCATAACCCTTCATGGCCTTGTAACGCAGGAAGGTATCCTTAAGAGTTCTTCCCCAGACATGATGTATCCCCATGGGATTATTGGCGGTTATAGGTCCGTCAATGAAGCGGTACTTTTTGCCGCCTTTATTCTTCTTCTTAAGCTTATGAAATAAATCATTCTCATCCCAAAGCCTTAATGTTTCTTTTTCTCTTTCATTAAAATCATAGCTTTCCTCAAAGGGGCGGACAGTACGTATTTTGCTTTCGCACATGCACATATTATTATCTCTCATATGACCTCCGTTCTGCCGATCAGACGGCATGAATTAATATTAATCAAGCATCATATAAGAAGATGTAATTATCACGGCTACTGCCATAGCCTGATCACCCCCTGGCAGCAAAGCATTCAATAATAATGTAAAAAAGCCCCCGTCCGTATAGGGACGAAAGCTTATAATCAACTTAATCCATACGGCATACCAGCATATGCGTCTTCTGTAACGGGAAGACCCCGTCGATATCTACTTGCACTTACAGTGCGTTCGTACCGCCACTCCGAAGGGATGTTCAAAGCATCACTACTTATACCGGCTCTCACCAGCCCCGGCTCTCTGTTATGTTCGGGATGCTTCTACTTGCTTCTTCAACGTGTTATTAATTTTTGCCAGTCTATCACAAATTTATCTAAAATGCAAGTATATTATTTTATCGGAAAATTTATGATGAATTTTCTGTACAATAAAATTAATATATTCCATTTTACATATGTATGCTTTAAAATGGTTATGTAAGAAGATTAAAACCACACAAAGGGGTTGTATATATGGAGTATCGTATAGAAAAGGATTCCATGGGAGAAGTGAAGGTTGAAGCGGACCGCTACTGGGGGGCACAGACCCAGAGGAGCCTTAATAATTTCAGGATAGGAATTGAAAAAATGCCGGCGGAAATAATCCGCGCATTTGCCATATTAAAAAAGGCTTCTGCCATGGCAAATCAGAGGCTTNNTGGCAGGCTTGATGATAAAAGGTACGGTTTGATAGCTGCGGTTTGTGATGAGATCCTTGAGGGCAGGCTGGATATGCATTTTCCTCTTTCCGTGTGGCAGACCGGAAGCGGCACCCAGAGCAACATGAATGTAAATGAGGTTATAGCCAACAGGGGGAATAAGCTTGCCGGAGAAAGGCTGCTTCACCCCAACGACCACTGTAATATGTCCCAGAGCTCAAACGACACATTTCCGTCGGCAATGCATATTGCGGCGGTTGCAGAGATTGAGGACAAGCTGGTTCCGGCTGTTGATCTGCTCATAAGCACATTTAAAAGGCTTGAGGAGGACAACCGGGGGATAATCAAGATGGGCAGGACACATCTTCAGGATGCGGTTCCGATTGCCTTCTCACAGGAGATAAGCGGCTGGAGGAGCATGCTGGAAAAGCCCAGGACAATGCTTCTTGAAAGTATTAACGGACTCAGGGAGCTGGCTTTGGGAGGGACTGCTGTAGGCACCGGTTTGAACGCACCTGCAGGCTTTGACAAGAAGGCCTGCNNAAGCCGTATCCGAGTTAACCGGTAAGACCTTTGTAAGCGCACCCAATAAATTTCATGCCCTTACCAGTAAGGATGCTATTGTTTTCGCCCATGGCGCAATGAAGGCTCTTGCCGCCAATCTTATGAAGACAGCCAATGATATCAGATGGCTTGCCAGCGGTCCAAGGTGCGGTCTGGGGGAGATAAGGCTTCCTGAAAACGAACCCGGAAGCTCAATAATGCCCGGAAAGGTTAATCCTACGCAATGCGAAGCGGTTACGATGGTTGCGGTGCAGGTCATGGCAAATGACAGCGCTGTCGGATTCGCCGCCTCCCAGGGTAATTTTGAACTCAATGTCTTCATGCCGGTATGTGCGTATAATTTCCTGCAGTCAGTACGTTTGCTTACCGATGTGATCATATCATTTAATAATAATTGTGCTTCAGGCATAGTTGCAAATAAAGAAAAAATGGAGTATTATTTATCAAACTCGCTCATGCTGGTTACTGCTCTGAATCCCCATATAGGCTATGATAATGCCGCAAAAGCCGCAAAAAAGGCCTATGAAGAGAGCATATCCCTTAAGGAGGCATGCGCCTTGCTGGGATTAATGACGCCGGAGAAATATGACGAGGTTATCAGACCTGAAAACATGATTTGATTGAAAGCGGAGGATTTACATATGGACATCAATAAGGATGCACTGGATTTGCATTATGAATTGCAGGGTAAAATAGAGGTGGTATCCCGAAGAAGGATAAGCAGCAGAGAGGATCTTTCCCTGTTGTACACACCGGGAGTTGCGGCGCCCTGCATGGAGATAGCAAGAGATTACGAAAAATCCTTTAAACTGACACGGCGTTCCAATCTGGTGGCAGTAATCACGGACGGCTCTTCCGTATTGGGCCTTGGCGACATCGGGCCTGCGGCAGGCATGCCGGTAATGGAAGGCAAGTGTGCTCTTTTCAAGGAATTTGCGGATGTGGATGCATTTCCGATATGCATAGATTCCAGGGATACAGATACAATAGTACAGACCGTATATCTTATTTCCAAAAGCTTTGGAGGCATAAATCTTGAGGATATTGCTGCTCCAAGATGCTTTGAGATAGAAAGAAGATTAAAGAAGCTTTGTGACATACCCGTATTCCATGACGACCAGCACGGCACTGCTATAGTTGTTGCTGCGGCGCTTATTAATGCTGTCAAGGTAGCCCGTAAAAGGATCGGCAGCATGAGAATAGTGATTAACGGAGCAGGAGCAGCCGGTACAGCTATCGGCAAGCTGCTTATAAGCATGGGCTTTGGCAATATTATATTGTGTGATATCAACGGTATAATTTGTGAAGGAGATGAGGAGCTAAATCCGGAGCAAAGGGAAATTGCAAAGATCAGTAACTTAAACAGGGAACGCGGAAGATTATCCGACGCAATGCGGGGAGCCGAGGTCTTTATCGGAGTATCCCGGCCTAATCTGGTTACAAGGGACATGGTAGCTTCCATGAACAAGGGCATAGTATTGGCCCTGGCAAATCCCGTACCCGAGATAATGCCCGAGGAGGCTATAGCGGGAGGAGCCGTTATAATAGGAACAGGAAGATCGGATTATCCCAATCAGATAAACAATGTGCTTGCATTCCCCGGTATTTTTAAGGGGGCGCTGTCCGTACGAGCCAGGGAGATAACGGAAGGCATGGAGAAAAGCGCCGCATATGCCATTGCAAACATGATACCCGAGGAGCGGCTTTCGGCTGAATACATTATTCCTTCTGCTCTTGACAAGAGGGTGGCAGAGGTGGTTGCAGAGGCTGTGGCAGCCATTGCAATTAAGGAAGGAGTTGCACAGATCAAATAAGCTGCCTTGATTATCTTAATTTCTTTATTACTGACAGAATGAACAGGAGGCATGAATATGATTATTAAAAACCTTTTGGTATATGGCGAAGATTATCGCTTCCATCCCGGAGAACTATGCTTTGACGGGGACAGGCTGTGTGACTGTTCCGGCAGGGACGATGCAGTAATTGACGGAGAAGGGGCATATGCCATACCGGGACTCACTGATATACATTTTCACGGCTGTGCAGGGCATGATTTTTGTGAAGGGACATTGGAGGCCATTGAGATAATTGCCGGTTATGAGGCATCCCAGGGTGTTACCCAGATATGTCCCGCTACGCTTACACTTCCTGAGGATGTGCTTTCAAGGGTATGTACTGCTGCGGCTGAATATACCTCCAAATATGATGCTGCCGACGCAGCATATGGATCCGCCCTCTGCGGCATCAACATGGAGGGGCCTTTTGTATCGAAGGCAAAAAAGGGAGCTCAGAATGAAGCATATATACGCAGGGCTGATGCGGCTTTATTCAGGAGGCTTCAAAAGCTGTCGGGAAATCTTATAAAGCTGGTGGATCTGGCCCCCGAAGAGGAAGGGGCAATGGAGTTCATTGACAGTGTTAAGGACAGTGTCATAATATCCATTGCACATACGACAGCGGATTATGATACAGCCATGGAAGCATTCAAAAGAGGCGCCTCCCATGTAACCCACCTTTATAACGCAATGCCGCCCTTTACCCACCGGTCGCCCGGAGTTATCGGAGCAGCCTTTGACACACCGGATTGCCATGTGGAGCTGATATGTGACGGAGTCCATATTAATCCGGCCGTTGTCCGAGCAACCTTCAAGCTGTTCGGTGAGGAAAGGATTATAATGATTAGTGACAGCCTGATGGCAGCAGGCATGCCGGACGGAGAGTATGCCCTCGGCGGGCAGGAGGTGAAAGTTGCAGGGCATCTGGCAACGCTTAAAGACGGAACATTGGCAGGCTCCGTAACCAGCCTGATGGGATGCGTAAGGTCGGCAGTGGACATGGGAATTCCTCTGGAGGCAGCAATAAGGTGCGCTGCGGTCAATCCCGCCAGAAGGATCGGCATTTTTAAGGATTATGGAAGCCTGTCCGAAGGAAAGAAGGCCAATTTTGTACTGCTTAACAGGGATTTATCCGTAAAGGCTGTATTTATAAACGGCAGGCAGATAAGAAATTAAGAACGCAATGGAATTAAATGAATTACAGGAGTTTTTTTTGTAGGAAAGTATTCTATATATTAACGAACAGGGGATAAAAAGAATGTCATATCAATTCATAAGTGATTATAAGGATAATGAGCGGTACAGGAAAAGCCTTTCTGCTCTGGCAAAAAGGACCTTCAGTGTTGATTTTGAACAGTGGTATCAGGGAGGCTGGTGGGGGAAGAGATATATCCCTTATTCCATTATCAGTGACGGAGAGGTTGTAGCCAATGCCTCTGTTAACAAGCTGGAATTTGTTATAGACGGCGAGATAAGGCAGGCGTTGCAGATAGGAACGGTTATGACAGACGAAGCCCATCGAAATAAGGGCTTAAGCAGGGAACTGATGAACAGAATTATGGATGAGTATTCTGATAAATATGAAACCATATATCTTTATGCAAACCCTTCGGTTCTCGGGTTTTATCCCAAGTTTGGCTTTGTGCCGGACATGGAATATGTACATAGTCGTGTATTTTTAAAGGCAGGTCCGAGCTATACTGTCAGGAGGCTTGATCCTTCAGATCCGGAGGATATGAAGCTCATGATTCGTCTGGCATGCGGAGCATATCCCTCATACAGAATTGCCATGCTGGATAATCCGGGGCTTGTTATGTTCTACTTTACAAGGTTTATGACCGAGGACTTTTATTATATAGAAGAGATGGATGCGGCGGTTGCCGCCTCATACGAGGATGGGGGGCTTTATCTGATGGATGTCTTTTCAGACAGGGGATATGACCTTACTTCAGTTATTTGCGCCCTTGTGGACAAGCCGGAAATGAAGGTAACGCTTGGCTTCACCCCATATGACTCAAGCTTTGAATGCAATGAGCTCATTGAGGAAGACACAACCTTCTTTGTACGAGGGAAAAATCCTCTTGGAAAGGGAAGATATCCTGTTATATCCCGCGCCTGAGTAAGCTGCGGCTTATACTATAATCTGTTCTTTTTGATCTGCATATGCCTGAGATGCATCGCATATTTACGGTTTGCCTTCTACCGGAAGCCAATGCAGGGATTGATATATTAGATACTATGGAATATAATGTATATATAAGAGAAATTGGTTCATTATAATAGTATTATATATCAAAGGGAGGTATTGTATGGAAAGCAGGTCTATTAAGATTTATTCACCCAAGAGCAAAAAGATTTTTCTCAAGGTTATACCTGGACATTTTGCTACAAGCCATTCCCACATCAACTTGTATATTGACTTGACAGCAGCAAAGACGAGGTTTAACGAGGCTTATGAAACAGCTAAGGTATTGGCGGCACAGTATATGAATACTGTGGTGATAGATACTATCATATGCATGGAGGGCTGTGAAGTAATCGGAGCATTTCTGGCCGAGGAATTGACCAGGGCAGGTATACGCTCGATGAACAAGCACCAGTCCATATATATAATATCACCGGAGTTCAATACCAATGCCCAGATGATTTTCAGGGAGAATCTGCAGCCCCTGATATATGGAAAAAAGGTGCTGCTGCTCGTTGCTTCGGCGACAACAGGTGATACTATCCGAAGGAACCTGGATGGAATTAAGTATTATGGCGGGGAGATAAGCGGTATAAGTGGGGTGTTCTCTGCCGTAGATGCAATTGAAGGGACTCCGGTATATTCGATTTTCCGGGCAAAGGACCTTCCGGATTACAAGAGCTACGATATCAGCTGCTGTCCGTTATGCGAATCTAAGCAAAGGCTGGAGGCAATAGTAAACGGATATGGTTATATGAAGCTGTAAGATTAAGTTTATCAATAAAAAATAATTTGGGCTATTGTAAAATCTAATTACTAAAAAAAGAAAAGGGCAATGCTCCCCGTAATGCACGTTTAATGTGTGAGGGAAGAGGTTGTCCTTTCTTAGTATCATATCTGTTATTATGCAACAGCCTGATTTATTTACTTCTATTATATTAAGCTATACATCTCTTAATTCATTGGTCTTCACGGAAGCTCATGTACCTTCATGGAAGACGCTTATTAAACCAAATGCAGCTTAATTCCGTGTTCAGTTATAAATTGTGACCAGTCACTGCTTAGGGCATCATCGGTTACGATTACGTCAATATCCTTAAGCTGGGCAAAATAACCCTGTCTGATTGCACCGAATTTGCTTGAGTCGGCAAGCAGTATCTTAAGGTATGATGAATTCAGTGCTGCGCGCTTTGTGACTACCTCATAATTATTAGCGCAGGTTATACCAAGCTCCTTATGTACCCCTGATGCTGATACAAACATTTTAGTAGCCCGAATTCTTTGTATAAGCGATACACCTTCGGCTGATTCAAACATCTGATCATTAGGGTGGTAATATCCTCCTGCGAATATAATAGATACGTTAGGCTTGGTATGCAGTTGATTCAATACCTGAAAGTTATAGCATAAGGCTGTGACGCTAATATCCTCCGGCAGCAGCTTGGACAGTACGCTTGTTGTAGTTCCTGAATCTATAATAAGCACATCCTCCGGACTTATCAGGGAAACTGCAAATTGCGCTATTCTCTCCTTCTGCTCATAATGTTTGATCTGCTCGTTGCTGAACATATAGTCGCTTTTTATATCATACAGCGGCTTGCTTGCGTTCATCATCCCGCTGCTGCTAATTTGATGCAGATCGCGCCTGATGGTCATCTCAGACACCATATATTTATCTGCCAGCTCTTTTATAGATATATTAGGTTTTGCTTTAAGCGTTTCAATAATAAGGTTAAGGCGAATATCTTTCTTTCCCATCCTGTCTCCCTCTCATATATTTTTTCTCATTAAAATTTCAGAAATGTACTATTATAACTAATTCAACCTCAATAACTAACATTATCACTATTATGCTTAAAACAGTTATGTATATATATCGACTATATGACATATACTAAATTCTACCCCAATAGCTATATATTTACAACTGTTATTATTAACAAAATATATTTTTATGCATGTTAATTATGACGGTTATAATAAATTATTTTACTGATATGTTCATTATAATATAAATATGTTAAATTGTCCATAACAAAATAACAAAAAGACATCAAAAACACAATAAAAATAACAATATAGTAACATTATATTGCCTTGAAATTTATTTTAACAAAATAATTATCAATTTTAATGTTATATATGATTGACTTATGATTTAATATGTGGTATTATTACAATACAGAACGGCAAATGAGTAATTAATTGTTAACAAGTCACAATTATACTGGATATAGAGCCCAGATGTTAACAATTCATTAACATTATATGACGTGCTGTTACAAAATGTTATATATTACCTTGCTTTTTGTGAGCAAGGAATATATGAATACATATGTAAAAAGAGGAGGATAATCAATGAAAAAGCTGATAAGCATCTTATTAGTAGCAGTTTTCATGACAGCATTGCTGGCCGGATGCGCAAAGGACAACACATCAAAAAACAATGACAAGACCCCGGCAGCAGATTCTAAAAACGGAGCATCAGGTGATAATAAATCGGGCTCATCTGATCAAACAAAAGACACTGGTAATGAGGACCCGATAAAGATCGGTGTGCTGGTACCGCTTACCGGTGCATTTGCTGCTTTGGGTGTTGACGGAATGGAAGGAACCAAGATGGCATTTGAGGAAATCGATTATACGGTTTCCGGAAGAAAGATCGAACTCTTCTTTGAAGATACCGCTGCCGATCCGGATCTTTGCATTCAGAAAACAAAGAGACTGGTAGAAAGAGAAGGCGTTGACCTTATTCTTGGACCTCTTTCAGGTGGTGAGGCAACTGCCCTCAAGGGTTATGCCGATCGTATCCCGGATACAACTATCGTTGTTGCCGGTGCAGCATCCGAAGATGTTACCATGCGCGGAGTTCCTGATAATATCTTCAGAACAGCTTATACCGGAGCACAGACAATGTTTGCCTTTGGCGACTATGCATATGATGTTCTCGGTTACAAAAAGGTTGTTACCCTGGCTGAAGACTATGACTTCCCGTTCTCCCAGGTTGGCGGTTTCCTGCTTAACTTTGTACGCAAGGGCGGCGAAGTGCTTGATCGTCTGTGGGTTAACGTAGGAACCACGGATTATAGCTCGATTATCGCTCAGATACCTGAGGACGCAGATGCAATCTACGTTGCTTTAGGCGGAACCGATGCTATCAACTTCATCAAGCAGTTTAATGACTTTGGTTTACAGGGCAAGATTGATATTCTCGGCGGATCAATTACTGTTGATACCTCCATTATATCCACCGATGCCGGCGCTCTTCTCGAAGGAGTTTATTCGGGTTCACATTATGCACAGGTTCTTCCTTATCCTGAATTCGAGAAATTTGATACAGACTTCAATGAGCGTTTCGGAAGACCTTCTTCATTGTTTGCAGCAGATTATTATATAGGAGCAAAGGTTGCTTTGGCAGCTCTTGAAGCAGTGGACGGCAAAATCGAAGACCAGACAGCATACAGGGAAGCTCTGCTTAAGGTTGAAATGCCTACACCTCGTGGCCCCTTCAAGTTTGATGAGTACCACAATGTAATTGAAAATGTTTATATTAATCAGGTTCAGGATGTTAATGGCGTATTAAGAAACGTAGTAGTTGAGACCTATGAGAACCAAACCCAGTTCGGACCTTATGATCCTGAATGGTATCAGTCACAGCCTTCATTTGACAGGGAGAATCCTACACTTGAAAGCATCAAGAGTGCAGAATTGGCAAAATAGTAATAAGGATAAGGAGTGAAGTATGATGAATCGAAATACTTCTCAACCGATCCTCTCACTGCAAGGCGTATGTAAAAATTTTGGTGGCGTTAAGGCTGTAAGCAATGTCTCTGCAGATGTTGCTTACGGCGAACGCCGACTGTTTATAGGCACAAACGGAGCGGGCAAAACAACTCTATTTAATTTAATAGCAGGTGATTTGCCCGTATCCTCCGGTAAGATTATCTTATTCGGACAGGATGTAACGAAAATGCCTGTTGCAAAAAGGGTAAAGCTGGGTATGCGTCGAACATATCAGACCTCCGAGCTGTTTAATGCCCTTACCGTCAGACAGAATTTTTATTTAGCACTGCTTGGGGATGGGAAAGTATGGAATCATTTAAGCATGTTTAAAAACCACAGGCTGGATAGAGATAAGAATAAAAAAATTGAGGAACAGGCACGAGCTGTAGGCATATATGAAAAGCTTGACGAACAGGTTGATTCCCTTTCACACGGTGAAAGAAGGCAGGTTGAATTCGGATTGGCAATAATAACCAAACCAAAATTACTGCTTCTTGATGAACCGGCAGCAGGACTGTCCGAAGAAGAAAAGCAGGTTATGCTTAAACTCATAAAGTCATTGGACAGGAAGGTTACTGTCGTTATGATTGAGCATAATATTGAAATGGCATTTGAAATAGCCGATTACGTAACTGTTATGTATGACGGTGAAATATTTGCAGAAGGCACCAAAGATGAAATCAAAAGCAACGAAGAGGTGCAGCGCATTTATTTAGGAGGGGCCATATAATGAAGCCGATACTGAAAGTTAACAATCTCCACGTATATTATGGAGGAAGCCATGTTTTGCAGGGGGCTTCATTGGAGCTTGAAAAGGGTACTACCACTATTGTCGGCAGAAACGGAATGGGGAAGACGACATTTGTTTCAACAATTATGGGACTGGTTCCTGCAGCTAAGGGTACTGTTGAATTCTGCGGTGAGGATATAACCAACCTTCCTTCGTATAAAATAGCAAGAAAAGGAATTGGATATGTACCTCAGGGCAGGCGTATATTCAGTTCACTTACCGTAGATGAGCAGCTTAATTTTGTTGCAAGGAATAATCCCGACGGATCAAGCGAATGGAATTCAGAAAGAGTATATGAATTTTTTCCCCGTCTTAAGGAACGCTATAAGCAGAAGGGCACCAGCCTGTCCGGCGGTGAACAGCAGATGCTGGCAATAGGACGTGCACTGGTAACCAATCCAAAGCTGCTTATCATGGATGAACCCTCTGAAGGACTGGCACCAGTAATTATAGACCAGCTTATTGAGTTTTGTCACAAGTTGAAAAAAACAGAGATGTCGTTGTTATTGGTTGAGCAAAATCTGATATTTGCAAAGTCGGTATCTGAAAATGCCAATGTAATGCTTACCGGGACATTTGCATACAAGGACACCTACGAACGTCTCCTGAACACTCCTGAGCTGCTTTATAAATATTTGGGAGTGGGTATATAAGCCTGTGAAAGGCTTTTAAATATATAAAAGAAAGAAGGAATAATATGGTA
>DCTS01000076.1 GCA_002329645.1 Lachnoclostridium sp. UBA1434
TGGGCAGGGATACGGACTGACCGGTACCCTCCAGGCAAGCCTGGGCGAAACTGTCCCGGCCGGGAGCCGCTTGCCGGACATCAAACTCGCCGGAAATTTCAACGGCTTAGCGAATTCCAACGAGAGCTATCTTTTCGATGCGCTGTATTCAGGCGACGTAATCGATGCAAAGATTGATTTTAAAGGCTTTTCCTTGTCGAGGTTCGCTCCCGAAGACTTTAAGGGCGAACTGCGAGGGAGGCTAAACCTAAAAGGAGCTTTGGATATTTCCGTCTTGGATATCTCTGCTTTGGATGGCTTAGCCCTGCCATGGGGCAGACTGCCCAGCCTGTCGTTGGAGACAAGCCTTGATAATGGGGAATTCAAGAATCGGCCTTTGGCCTTGAGCCTCAAGGCGAGCCTCGTCGGGGGAAAACTGAGCCTCGAAGCACCTTCAATAGACTATGCCGGGCACCGCATTGAAAAATTGGCTGCCCAGGTAGCCTTGCAGGAAGGCAAGGCCCAATTTGTCGGTGATTATCGAAAGAACCTCGGAGCGCAAAAGCTGGAAGCCACCATCGTTGGAGACGCGGAGTTCCGTTTTGAAGGCGGCGCTACGGGGCTGGCTGCCAAAACTTTTTCCACCGAATTCAGCGGAACCCTTGCGAAACCAAGGTTTCATGAAACCTTGGTGAGGAGTTGGACGTTTTCTGGTTCATATGGGAATGAAGGCTTTGAACTACAGGGGGGAGGCGGGGACCTGCGAGCGGCTCTTTCTCCCGATGGTTCTTTCGAACTGTCCCTGGATGACGACTTTCCCATTCTCGCCAGCGCGAAGGGACGCATGGACGGTAATCTCCTTTCGGCAAAGGTGGATAATATCCGAATAGATCTTGCCAAATTCGGCTCTTTTCTTCCTATAGAGAACATAAAGGTCCTGAATGGGGATCTCACGGGTTCTTTGACCATAAACGGACCCCTGGTCGATCCCGAGATAAACGGCGCATTGGCTGTGCGAGGCGGCGTCTTTGAGTCCACAGCCTTGCTCAAGGATCGGTTTGGACCTTTTAATAGTTATGTCAATTTCAATGGCAGAAACGTCGAGCTGATTCCGACGGTGATTCCTTTGAGCACCGGATCAGTGGAGGTATCCGCCTCGGGGCTTCTGGATAACTGGACCTTGTCCGACCTGGGATTCAATGTTGTGACCCGGAATGATTCCGTGGTGGTGTTGTCCACCAAGATCGCGGGAATAACCCTTATCGATGCCAGGGCGCAACTGAAGATAGCACTCAGCCTGGACGCCGGAACATTGGTGGCGACAGGTTCGGTGTATCTAGATAGAGGGCAGGCTTTGATCGATCCCCAGGGTTTCGGCCCCGAAACCCAGCAACCGATAGATCCCAACGCCCCGACTTTTAGGATAGATGCCTCCATAAGCTTCGGGAAGCAGTTGGAAGTCTATCTTCCGGATGCCAATCTGCCCCTCATACGGGGCTTTACGCTGCCTAAGAGCCTCTTGTACTTGAAATTCGATTCGGGCTCCGGGGAATTCACCCTCGACGGAGCTATCGATCTACGTTCCGGCTACGTGTTCTACTATCTCAGGAACTTCTTTATCCGCAGCGCCACCATCGAATTCGCCGAGAATAGCAACAAATTCAACCCCCTTGTTACCGTGGACGCCGAGCTCAGGGAGTCGGGAAGGGAAGGATTGGTGCGTATCAACCTTTCGACCGAAAAAGCCCCCCTTTCCAACCTCAATCCCCGGCTCAGCTCGATTCCCTTCTATAGCGAAACCGAGCTTATCGCCATAATGTCGGGGGGAGTCCTGGCGGTGGATACTTCGAAAAGCCTTACCATACGGGAAGCGGCCATCGCGTCGTCGGAATTCATTCCCCAGCTGAATATTTTCAAGAGTTTCGAACAGCGGGTGCAGAAGGCTCTGGGGATGGATATCGTGTTCATCCGGTCTTCCTTTATGCAGCGCTGGCTTTTGGATTTGACCAAGCCCTCATCCGAACCCAACGCCGAGGACCCTCTGGCCAGGTACCTGGACCAAAGCGAGCTTTACATAGGTCGGTATCTCACCGATTCGGCCTTTTTCCATGCGAGCCTGCGTTTTAGAGAAGACCCCCTTGTGAGTTCCTCCCGATTGCGTCTAGACTCCGAATTTGGTATTGAGCTCGATTCGCCTTTCGGACAGATAAATTGGAGCATTACGCCCTTCATGGGAGAGGGCTCGCTAGTCAGCGGACAAGAATTGAGCCTTAGCTGGCGTTTAGCGTATTAGCGGGGACGAGGATATCGCAATGAAAAGAACAGTGGGAATAATCGCAGCCTTTTTACTCCTAGCCCTCAGCGGATCCCTGGTGGCTCAGGAAACCGACGCGGAATGGTTTTGGAATAAACCGATCGAATCCATTCGATGGGATGGACTGAAAAAAGCCAATAAGTCCGAGCTGGACAGTCTGCTCAGAAACTATGTCGGCAGTCCTTTCACTCCAGAGCTGTGGCTCGAAATGCAGGCTAAACTATATGAATTGGACTGGTTTGAAACTATCGAACCCCAGGCTATCGCCCTGGACGAGACCAAGCTCAGGCTAGCGCTTCTCTTTGTCGTTAAGGAAAAACCCTCGGTTCTTTCCGTTCGTCTATCGGGTAATTCCGGGCTTCGTAGTTCGGAAATTCTCGCTGTCATATCCAGCAAGGCGGGGGATATTTATAACGAAAGCAAGGCGAATCTGGACGATATGGCGATAAAGAAGCTGTATCTCGAAAAAGGTTACCCCGACGCGGAGGTATCGCATCAAATCGTCCCCAGCTCCGACCCCTCCCTTTTGGTACTCAATTTCGACCTCAAGGAGGGGGGGCAGGTCGCTTTGCGGAGCATCAGGTTCTCCGGGAACACTTCGATATCCGAAAGGACGCTGAAGTCTCAAATGAGCCTTAAGGAAGCGGCCCTTTTCCAGAGCGGCGCATTCCAGGAGGCGAAGCTCAACGAGAGTAAATTGGCGATTATCGATTATTATCAATCCAAGGGGTATGTGGACGCGAAAATAATCGACGTTTTCAAAGAATACGAAAAAGAGGATGACAGCGGAAAAAACTGGCTTATTCTAACCATTGCCGTTTCCGAAGGAAAACAGTGGAAGTTTGGGGGTATTTCATTTAATGGCAACGATATATTTGAAGAAAGCCGACTCCGAGACCTCGTATCCTTAAAGGAAGGTGCTATTCTCAATTACAAGCGGCTTGTACAGGATAAGCAGAAGATCGACAATCTCTATTACGAATCTGGTTATATCTATAACCAGATTGCCATGACCGAGAATCGCAACGAAGCCGAAGGTAGTATCGCCTATCGGATTTCCATCGTAGAGCGCGACAGGGCCCACATAGAAAGCCTGAGTTTCAAGGGGAACGAAAAAACCAAAAATTTTGTCCTGGCCCGAGAGGTGCCCCTGGAAGAGGGCGATATCTTTTCCCAGACTAAAATCATCGAAGGTTTAAGAAATTTATACAACCTCCAGTATTTTTCCAACGTCGAACCCCAGTTTTATCAGGGAAGCGCCGAAAACCTCATGGACCTTGTGGTCAACGTGGAGGAAATGAGCACCGCGGATATTCAATTCGGAGTCACCTTGACCGGCTTAGGCAGCAAGGACAGCTTTCCGGTCTCGGGATTCGTCAAGTGGAACGATAGAAATTTAGGCGGAATGGGGCGCAATCTGGCGGTAAATCTGACCCTTTCTCCCTCCGAGCAGAAGATAGAGACATCGTTCAGCGAGGGCTGGCTTTTTGGAAAGCGTATCTCCCGGGGCTTTAGCTTCGGTTTTAGCCACAGTTCCGAGACGACAGGTCAGGACATAATCGCCCCGATCTTCACCGATGAAGACATTCCTGATCCGTTCACCTCCTTGGTGAGTGGCTCGGGACAATGGAGCGGTTCTCTTTCCTCGATCCCGGATCAGTACCTCATGCCCTACGAGAACTGGGACTTCAGCCTTGGCTTCAATTTGGGCTATACGCAAAAGTATCGGTTCGGCGACCTGGGCGTTGCCGGTGGAGTAAGCTCAGGGCTCGACATGATTCAGTACGACGATACGAAATATCGGCCCTACGAAGCCGAGTTCAGAAGTACCAACGGCCAGTGGCTCCTTACTGACAGAATTTACGGAAGGTTCTATCTCAACAACCTCGATTATTGGTACAACCCTTCCTCGGGGTATTACGCCGGCCAACGGCTTACCCTTACGGGAGTTTTGCCCATTGAGCGTCAGCACTATCTCAAGTCGGAAACCAAGCTGGAGGCATACCATACCCTTTTTAAGATTCCCTTAAGTGAAACGTGGAACTTCAAATGGGTTCTCATGGCCCATACGGGATTCCAATCGCTTTTCGGCCAACCCTGGTACCCCTTCAAAGTTACTAAAGACTGGATCAGCTTGGACGGTACCTTCAATGCCCGGGGCTGGGACGAGCTTTATGGCGCCAAGGGGGTCATGCTTTGGGAGAATTCGCTTGAATTACGTATGCCTATCGTCGAGCAAATGCTCTGGCTTGACCTTTTCGTGGACGCCGGGGCGATGAAAACTGAGACCGGCATGTTGGATATGACTCTCGCAACCCCCGCCGCCATTCCCAATACGGGATTTTCTTCCCTCGGCTGGAGCAATATGGCCTTCAGCACAGGCGCGGGGCTGCGCTTCACCATTCCCCAGTTTCCTTTCCGCTTCTATTTCGTAAAACGCTTCTCCTTCGACGGAGTGAATATAGACTGGAAGACCAAGGGCTGGGACTTCGACTTCGTGCTCAGCATCACCCAGCCCCTGTATTAAGACTGCACTATCGAATTGGGAGGTTTGTGTATGATACGGAGAGCCTCGGGGCTTTCTAGAAGGTATTTGCCGATGGTTTTCGCCGGGATCCTCATGATCGGCGCCGGCCTGCCTTTGCGGGCTCAGCAGATTACCAGGGTGGCGGTTCTGAATATGGGAAGAGTTCTTGCCGCTTTTCCCATCGATCAGGATTCGTTGAAGAAATTCGAGGCGAAAAAAGCGGAGATTCAAGCCGAAATCAACGCGAAAACGGCGGAGCTGCGGGAGTTGAGCGCCCGGAAAACCGAGCTGGAATCCATGGGGGCCGTCTTGACCGCCGAGCAGTACGGAAAGGAAATTGAGAGGAAAACCGCGGCGATCAAGGAATTCGCCGCCCAGCGGCAGAACGAGCTGGACATCCTGGCGAAGGTCGTAGGCGCGTACCTGAGCTTCGTCCAGCGCTTGAGCTCGACCATAGCCCGGGTCGCCGAGGCCGAGGGCTATTCTCTCGTCCTCAATCTCGCGACCGAGGATAAAAAATCGGATCTTGTTTTGTGGAATAGCCCCTCGGTGGATATCACCGATAAGGTGATCCAAGCATTGTCCGGCGGGCAATAAAGCTGCGGCGGGGTCAGTGCTTTGGCTGAACGCGTGTCCATGCTGGACCAGTACCGGCGGATAAAAGCCCGGCACAGGGATGCGATTCTCTTTTTCCGCCTGGGCGATTTCTATGAAATGTTCTTCGAGGACGCACATACCTGTTCCAGGGAGCTGGAGATAGCGCTTACCGGCAAGAGCGTAGGCAAGGAAGAACGGGCTCCCATGTGCGGTGTTCCCTACCACAGCGCCGACAGCTATATCAGCAAGCTTATAAGCCGCGGCTACAGAGTTGCCATCTGCGAACAGATTGAGGATCCCAAGCTGGCAAAAGGACTTGTTAAAAGAGACGTCATCCGCATAGTTACCCCGGGTACCTGCCTGAACACACAGACTTTGGACGAGGCCCGGAACAACTATCTGATGGCGGTTGTACATACAACCGATGCTTACGGTATCTCCGTTGTGGATGTCACAACCGGGGATTATTTTGTTACGGAGGTTGACAGCAAGCGCAAGCTTATGGACGAGATATATAAATGGTCGCCTTCGGAAATAATTTGCAACGACACCTTCTTTGTATCTGCCGTGGACCTGGAAGCCGTAAAGAGCGTAAATAACACCGTAATAACAGCCCTTGAGCCCTGGTATTATGATGATGAGCTTTGTGTGCGTGCCCTTAAGGAGCATTTCAATGTTGCTTCCCTTGACGGCATAGGACTGAACGGGTATTCCATAGGCATAATTGCCGCAGGCTGCGTTATGCTGTATTTGAGGGAAACCCAGAAGAATTCCCTTTCTCACATAACAAAGCTTACGCCATATACATATGAAAAATACATGGTTCTTGACATATCCGCCATCAGAAACCTGGAGCTTACCGAAACAATCAGGGAAAAGCAGAAGAAAGGCTCCCTTCTGTGGGTGCTGGACAAGACAAAAACGGCAATGGGCGCAAGGCTGCTTCGCAATTATCTGGAACAGCCCCTTATTGATTATGATATGATTAATGAACGTCTTGAAGCCGTCAGGCAGCTTAAAGAGAACATGATATTAAGAGAAGAGCTTCGGGAATATTTGAATCCGATTTATGACCTGGAACGTATTATGAGCAAAATCAGCTATAAAAGCGCTAATCCTAGGGATTTGATTGCTTTTTGCTCCTCATTGGCTATGCTGCCCCATATTAAGCTCCTGCTGCAGGATTCTGAAGGCGGCTTATTGAAGGAAATACATGACGAGCTTGACAGCCTTGAGGATATCCATGACCTAATAATGCGCTCAATTAATGAAGAACCGCCTGTCAACATTAAGGAAGGCGGCATAATAAGGACCGGATATAACGAAGAGGTGGACAAGCTTAGAAAGGCCAAGACGGAAGGCAAGGACTGGATTATGGAGCTTGAAGCTGCCGAAAGGGAAGCAACTGGCATCAAGAACTTAAGAATTAGGTTCAACAGGGTATTCGGTTATTATCTTGAGGTGACCAATTCATATAAGAATCTGGTTCCGGAAGACTGGATAAGGAAACAGACCCTGGCAAACGCTGAGCGCTATACCACACCAAAGCTTAAAGAGCTTGAGGATATTATACTTGGCGCGGAGGACAAGCTTTTTTCCCTGGAATATGACCTGTTTTGCGAGATTCGGGACGTAATCTCACAGGAGGTAATAAGAATACAACAGACAGCCAAAGCAATAGCAAAGCTGGACGTATTTTGCTCCCTTGCCCTTGTTGCCGAGCAAAACAACTATGTGATGCCATCTATGAACACTGGCGGAATAATCAACATAAAGAACGGAAGGCATCCGGTCGTTGAGAAAATGATTTCCTACGGCATGTTCGTAGCCAATGATACTTACCTTGACAACAATAAAAACCGCATTTCCATAATAACAGGCCCGAATATGGCAGGTAAATCCACATACATGCGTCAGACCGCGCTTATAGTGCTGATGGCTCAGATTGGCAGCTTTGTCCCTGCGGACAGTGCAGATATATGTATAGTGGACAGAATCTTCACCCGTGTTGGGGCTTCGGACGATCTTGCCAGCGGCCAAAGCACCTTTATGGTGGAAATGACCGAGGTAGCCAATATATTAAGAAATGCAACAAAGAACAGCCTGCTTATACTGGATGAAATCGGCAGGGGTACAAGCACCTTTGACGGCTTAAGCATTGCATGGGCGGTAGTTGAGCATATCAGCAATACGACCCTTTTAGGCGCCAAGACGCTGTTTGCAACACACTATCACGAGCTTACGGAGCTGGAAGGAAAGCTTGAGGGCGTAAACAATTATTGTATAGCAGTCAAGGAGCAGGGGGACGATATTGTATTCCTGCGTAAGATTATCAGGGGCGGCGCAGATAAAAGCTACGGAATTCAAGTGGCAAGACTGGCAGGCGTGCCTGCCCAGGTACTAAAGCGCGCCTCAGAGATAGCAACCGAGCTTAACAACAATGATATAGCACTTAAGGCGGAGAATATTGATACTTCCGCAATAAGCAGTTCGGAGGAAAGAAAACCTGTGACCAAAGAATATGACACTAATAGAAATGACGTAAGCAACGGTACCGGCAAGAAGAAAAACGGCAAAAAGACCGGTGGAATCCTCAATGAACAGCTTTCCCTGTTTGACATCACATTAAACGATGACATACTGCTGGAGCTTCGCGATCTTGATATCGCAAGAATTACGCCTATTGAGGCTTTGAACAAGCTGTATGAGATACAGAAGAGAATACGCGACAGGATATAACATTTATAAACTGCAAATAGATAGCAAGATTTTAATTAACATCTTTCAGTTGTATAATTTTAGACGATTAAAATTTACATATGAATATTATTTACAGACGAATACCATTCACAGGCGAATACCACCTCGATATCATTGAAGAGAAATAGAGATTTACAGACGTTTATTTTACAGGCAATTATATTCATAAACGACTATAATTGTCAGGAAGGGCAGGTGACGTTATGGCAAATATTCATATACTTGACGAGGCCACAATCAACCAGATAGCAGCGGGAGAGGTCATAGAACGGCCCGGCGCAGTTGTCAAGGAGCTGGTTGAAAATTCAATAGATGCAGGGTCTTCTGCCATAACGGTTGAAATTAAGGACGGCGGCATAAGCCTTATCCGTGTTACCGACAACGGAGCGGGAATAAACGGGGAAGACATCCGCAATGCCTTCCTTCGCCATGCCACAAGCAAGATTATAACAGCAGAGGATCTTTTGTCTGTCTCAAGCCTTGGCTTTCGAGGCGAGGCATTATCAAGCATTGCGGCTGTAGCTCAGGTGGAATTGATAACCAAGACTGAGGAGCAGCTTAACGGCTTCAGATATATAATCGAAGGCGGGGATGAGAAGACCTTTGAAGAAATCGGCTGTCCCTCCGGTACTACAATTGTAGTGCGCAATCTGTTTTACAATACGCCGGCCAGAAGGAAGTTCTTAAAGTCTGCAGCTGCCGAAGCAGGTCACATAAATGACCTGATGGAGAGGCTTATGGTATCGCATCCTCATATATCGATGAAATTTATCGTAAACAACCAGGTTAAGCTTCAGTCCTCCGGTAATAATAGCAGAAAGGACATCCTGTACCAGGTATACGGCAGGGATATCATAAACGATATATTGCCTGTCAGCGAAAGCTTCGATTCCTTTAAAATATCGGGCTTTATCGGAAAGCCGGCTATTAACAGAGGCAACCGCAATTATGAGAATTATTTCATTAACGGAAGATATATAAAAAGCAATATAATTACAGCAGCAATTGAAGCGGCATATAAGCCCTTCCTTATGCAGCATAAATATCCCTTTACCTCTCTTTATTATGAAATCGACCCTTCTGATATAGATGTGAACGTGCATCCTCAGAAGCTTGAGGTAAGGCTGAAGAACGGCGACTCCGTATATCATGCAACTATGAACCTTATCAGGCATGCTTTATCGGGAAAAGAAATGATCCCGAGAGTGTCTGAGGGTGAAGCAGGCTCAGGGAGCGGAGGATTAAGCGGCAAGGGTTCAAATACCTCATATAAAGAAGGTAAGGATAACTTAAGATGGCACTCGCCCGAGCCCTTTGAAGCAAACCGCAGGATGCAGCTTAAAGCCCTTGAAATATTGGCTCCCGAAGCCTCATCTGATAAATCGGGCCTGCCGTATCTGGGAAATCTTGCACCCGGCAGCTCAACCGGTGTAAAAAGCAGCGTATCCGATGCAATAGTCAGCGCATCCGATACTAAAGGCAGTTTGTCGAATGTAAGAGGCAGTTCTTCAGAAGTCAATGACCTTCCATCCGATGATACAGGCTGGTCTGCCGGTACCATGGAGTCCGAAAGAGATATTTTGCATGATAAAACAGATTATTCTACAATTGTAGACAATAAAAGCTCTGTTATTGAAAATACGGGCGGCAGTACTACAGAGCAACTATCCCTGTTCTCCGGAAGCGGGCCGGATGATAAAGCGCCTTTTCTATCAAAACAGGCATTTGCGGAGCACAGGATAATCGGCCAGGTATTTTCAACCTACTGGCTTATTGAATATAATAATGAGCTTTTTATAATAGACCAGCATGCAGCCCATGAAAAGGTGCTTTATGAGAGGATTATGGCAGGCGCCCGCAATAAGGAGCCCTTGTCACAGCTTCTTATGCCTCCGATAATACTTACTCTGAATCTTCGTGAGCAGGAAATATTGAAAGGCTGTGAAGAATTTCTGAATGGCATAGGATATGAGTTCGAGCATTTCGGCGGCAATGAATTCTCCGTGAGGGCAGTGCCTTCGGATTTATATGGCTTGTCTGAGAAGGAGCTTATTCTGGAATTTCTGGACGAGCTGGGAGAGGAGTATAAAAAATCAGCAGATCCCTCCTCGATACTTGAAAAGACAGCTTCGCTGTCCTGTAAAGCTGCAGTAAAGGCTAATCACACCTTATCCTTTGAGGAAGCCTCGGCACTGATCAAGGAGCTTTTGACATTAGAAAACCCATACCATTGCCCCCATGGCAGACCTGTAATCGTTTCTATGAGCCGGAATGAGCTTGAACGCAGGTTTAAGCGGATAATATAATTAATTCAACATTCTTTTCATAAATATATAGATTTTATACCGGAGTGAAATTCATGGATAAAAAACCTTTGATTATATTGGCAGGCCCGACCTCTGTGGGTAAAAGCTCTTTATCCGTAAAGCTTGCCAAGGCTGTTGACGGAGAGATCATTTCCGCCGATTCAATGCAGGTTTATAAGCATATGGACATAGGCACGGCAAAGCTTACAAAGGAAGAGATGGCGGGAATTCCCCATTACCTGATTGACGAGCTGGAACCGGAGGATGAGTTCAGCGTCTTTCAGTTCCAAAGGTATGCCAGAGAATATATTCAAAGGATTCACGAAAAAGGTAAGATTCCCGTAATTGCCGGAGGAACGGGCTTTTATATTCAGGCCGTGCTGTATGACATTGACTTCACGGAAAGCGAGTCAGATGATTCTTACCGCAGGGAGCTTGAACAGCTTGCAGCAGAAAGGGGAAGCCCATACCTTCATAGCATGTTGTCAGAGGTTGATCCCGACAGCGCACAAAACATACACCCCAACAATAAAAAGCGTATAATCAGGGCTCTGGAATATGCCCGTCTCACCTCGGGGAAGATATCCGAGCATAATAAGGAGCAGAGGAAAAGGACCTCACCATATAAATATTGCTTTTTTGTGCTTACGAAGGACAGGGCAAGGCTTTACGAGGACATCAACAGCAGGGTGGACAAGATGCTTGATATGGGTTTACTTGACGAGGTAAAGAGCCTGGCAGCCATGGGTTATAAGAAAGATCTCCCCTCCATGCAGGGACTTGGATACAAGGAGCTTTTGGCATATTTAGATAATAAATTAAGCCTTGAGGATGCAATAGACCTTATTAAGAAGGAAACTCGGCATTATGCAAAGCGCCAGCTTACCTGGTTCAGGCGTGAGAAGGATGTCATATGGGTGGATAAGGACAGCTTCGATAATGAGGAAAAAATACTTGATTATATGATAGAAAGGCTTAAGCAGGAAGGGATTATCAATTAAGTAAAAAGTAATATTGAGTGAACACAAAGGATTATTGAGTTATGTTTCAAGGAATGTATATTTATGTATAAAGGATATTGGGTTAAATATAAAGGATGATATTAATATAAAGGATGATATTAGGTTAAGTACAAAAGAATATTGCTTAAGTATGAAGAAAACAGATTTTAACTAAGGCAGAAAGGAATACTACGTAATGTGCGATAGTGATAAAAGTAACGACATCACAAATGAATGCAAGAATGCGGGAACAAATTCAATGAATCAAATGTATGAGAACATGGGAATTGATCCGAAGGTTTTACGCTTTGCGGCAGAAACCGAAAACGGGCTTGAGGAAAGGTTCAGGCATATTGACCAAAAAGCAGAATATAACCAGCTGAAGGTGCTTAAGGCGATGCAGAAAAATCACGTAAGCGACATGCATTTTGCCGCAACCACCGGGTACGGATATAATGATATCGGCAGAGATACCCTTGAAAGGGTATATGCCGATGTTTTTAATGCCGAGGATGCCCTGGTAAGGCCGCAGCTTATGAGCGGCACCCATGCGATTACGATTGCCCTGTCGGGAAATCTGCGGCCGGGTGACGAGATACTATCACCGGTTGGAAAGCCCTATGATACGCTGGAGCAGGTTATAGGCATAACCCCGTCCAGGGGCTCCTTTGCCGAATACGGCATAACCTACAGGCAGGTGGACCTTTTGCCTGACGGAGGCTTTGACCTTGAGGGTATCAGAAATGCCATCAATGACAGGACCAGGCTTGCAACAATTCAAAAGTCCAAGGGCTATGCCAGCCGTCCCACATTCCCGGTAAAACAGATTGGAATGTTGATTGATTATATAAAAAGTATTAAGCCGGATATTATATGCATGGTGGACAACTGCTACGGTGAGTTTGTAGAATTTGATGAACCGACAGATGCAGGGGCGGACCTGTGTGCAGGTTCACTTATCAAGAATCCAGGCGGCGGGCTTGCTCCAATCGGCGGCTATATTGTCGGTAAGAAGGAATATGTTGAAAATGCGGCTTACCGCCTGACAGCTCCCGGCCTTGGCAAGGAAATCGGAGCTACCCTTGGCCTTAACACCTCCTTATTCCAGGGCTTGTTTCTGGCTCCCCAGGTGGTGTCGGGTGCGGTAAAGGGGGCCATTTATGCCGCAAGTATATATGAACGTCTCGGATTTGATTTGCTTCCTGCGGCAGAAAGCGAGCGTTACGATATAATTCAGGCGATAACCCTTGGCAGTCCGGAGGCTGTTATAGCCTTCTGCAAGGGAATACAGGCCGCGGCTCCCGTTGACAGCTATGTCACGCCCGAGCCCTGGGCAATGCCAGGCTATCAATGTGATGTAATCATGGCTGCAGGAGCATTTATACAAGGATCTTCAATCGAGCTGTCCGCAGATGCCCCGATTAAGCCTCCCTACACGGTCTTTTTCCAGGGAGGGCTCACCTGGTACCATGCCAAATTCGGCATTTTAATGTCTCTCCAGAAGCTTTATGATAAGGGGCTAATTCATCTTTAATTGAACAGCAGGCTGCGTATTTTCATGACCAAAGTCCATGGAAGGATCGCAGCACGGTCTTTATTCCTTGTATACAAATTCACGTTCTTATGATAAAATGAAATATGATATTTTTCTATGGAGGCTATCCAAAATGGCAAGGACAAGCGGTAAAAATAAATGGGCTTTATTTCTGTTAATCCTGGCAGGTATTGCAATCGGCAACATTATCGGATACCTGACGCGGAACGTAAAATTCCTGTCCTGGCTGTATGAAGGAGTTTATTTTGCCATCGGTGACAAGAATGGCGGCAATGTGCTGACCCTTGACCTGGATGCTTTGGTTATTCATTTCGGTTTTGTGATTAAGATAACCATAGGCAGCATTCTGGGTGTTGCAGCATCAATTTTTTTATATAAAAAGCTGTAGCATATTCATGAAATGATATCTCATGAACCGACTGATTTCCCGGAGAGAGAAGAAATCGGGAGGTATTCATGAACAACAATCACTTAACGGTAAAGGAGCTTCCTTTATCAGAACGTCCCTATGAAAAATGCGAGAAATACGGTGCGGGCTCATTGTCAGATGCCGAGCTGCTTGCCGTAATCTTAAGAACGGGGACAAAGAACTTAAGATCAGTGGACCTTGCTGCAAGGATACTGAACTACCCGGGTACATACAAAGGCCTTAAGGGTTTGAATTATCTGACTATGAAGGAGCTTACAAAAATAAGCGGAGTCGGAAGGGTTAAGGCAATCGAGCTTTTATGCCTGGCGGAGCTTACCAAGAGAATGTCAAGGGAGATTCATCAGGAAACCTTGAAATTCAATTCGCCGAGAAGCATAGCAGATTATTATATGCAGGATATGCGGCATCTTTCCATTGAACAGGTGCTTCTTATTATGTTGGATACTAAGAGTAAGCTGATTAAGGATATGGTTATTTCAGCAGGAACAGTCAATACTTCAATTATGCCTGTCCGGGAATTATTCATACAGGCGGTTAAGTATGAGGCTGTTAGTATTATTATCCTGCATAACCACCCAAGCGGGGACCCCTCACCGAGTCCGGAGGATATAAAAGTCACCAGGAGAATAAAGGAAGCCGGTAATTTGGTTGGAATTGCGCTTATGGATCATATCATTATTGGTGATAATAAGTATGTAAGCCTTAAGGAACAGGGCATATTATAGCTTAAAGCTATCGTACACAACAGCCTTTTTTGACATAAATCTTTTCATGAAAGTATAGGAGGTATATTGATTGATGGCTTCAAAAACATACGGGATTGATTTTGGGACGAGCACTATAAAAATATGCAGAAAGGGGCAGGGTATCGTACTCAACGAACGTAATGTAATTGCCATTGCCGACCGCGACAGGATTATAGCTTCCGGTGATGAAGCATATGAAATGTATGAAAAGGCTCCTGCCAACATTAAGGTCACATATCCCGTCAGAAGCGGAGTGATTGCCGACGTAGGAAACATGATGGCGCTTTTAAGCCAGTTCATGTATAAGATAAGCGGCTTAAAAAAGCCCGGATCGGCTGATTATATAGTAGCAACCCCAACTGATATCACCGAGGTGGAGAGGCGTTCCTTCTACGATCTGATTGCAAGCTCCAACATCAAATCAGGCCACATTAAAATTGTTGAAAAGCCCATAGCCGATGCTCTTGGAGCCGGTCTTGACATAATGACCGCAAGGGGAGTCATGGTTGTGGACATAGGAGCCGATACCACTGAAGTTTCAATACTTTCCCTGGGCGGAATAGTCTTAAGCAAGCTCATCCCTGTAGGAGGCAATAAGCTGGACGAAGCCATCAAGGGTATCGTGAAGCGCCAGTACAACCTTTATATCGGGGACAAGACGGCGGAGAATGTTAAAAAGAAGCTGGCATGCGCCCTTCCTTCCCTTAAGGCCTCCGTTAAGGTATACGGAAGGGATGTGGTCAACGGACTCCCGACCGAGACGGAGATAAGCTCCAAAACCGTATATGAGGCAATCTCCGAATACCTGTACACCATTATTGATGCCATCCGGATAATCCTTGAGAGGACGCCTCCGGAGATATCCTCAGATATCATAGACAGCGGAATATATATTACAGGCGGTTCCGCCAGGATATTCGGCCTGGACGAGCTTTTACACAAGGAAACCGACCTGAAAATAAATATATGCGAAAATCCTGCGGAAACTGTTGCTTTGGGCCTTGGCAGGATTATGGAAGAAAGCAGGCTTAACTCCCTGGCGGATGTGCTTAAGCCTAAAATGCTTACGAATTAGTGTTAGGAGAAGCTATGAGGCGCAGGACAAAAATCCATATAAATCCTAAATATGTTCTTTTTGCCTGTCTTGCAATATGCATCGGACTAGTCATTTTATCCTTCCGGTACGAAGAGAGGCTTGCACCTGTCAAGTCCGCAGTCGGATATGTGATAACTCCTATGCAAAAGGGGATCAACTCGATTGGCAGCTTTATTTCCGACAAGCTGGACAACTTAAAGAATATAAGCGAGTTATTGGAGGAAAATGAACAATTAAAGGAGCAGGTCAACCTGCTTTCATATGAGAACAAGCTGTTAAGGCAGGATAAATATGAGCTTAACGAGCTGAGAGAGCTGTACGAGCTGGACCAGAAATACCTGGATTATCCCAAGGTTGCTGCAAGGATCATCAGCAAGGACACCAACAACTGGTACACCTTCTTTACAATCGACAAGGGAACCAGGGACGGCCTTGCGGTGGATATGAACGTGCTTGCAGGCAACGGCCTGGCCGGGATTATTGTAGAAGCACATTATAATTATTCCAAGGTCAGGGCAATAATTGACGATAAGAGCAACGTACACGGCATGTTCCTTAAAACCTCCGACACCTGTATAGTCCGCGGAGATCTTGAGCTTATGGAGCAGGGCAGGATAAGGGTGGAAATGATCAGCAAGGATGCGGATATATACGACGGTTATGAGGTTGTCACCTCCCATATTAGTCCGAAGTTCCTGCAGGGAATACTTATAGGGTATGTCAGTGACATAAGGCTTGACTCAAGTAATATGACCAAGACCGCATATCTGACTCCCGCAGTAGATTTTGAGCACCTGGAAGAGGTCCTGATAATTACGGAGCTTAAGGAACAGCTTATTGATTAATAGAAGGTTTATACTTATGAAACGATTCATTGTTTATACCATAGAAATTATAATATGCTTTGTGCTGCAAAGCTCCCTGTTCCATTACATCAGCCTTGCCGGAGTTATGCCGAACCTCATTCTTATACTTGTGGTTTCCATCGCATATATGAGGGGAAGACTTCCCGGTCTGCTTGTTGGTTTCTTCAGCGGGCTGCTTGTGGATCTGTTTTATGGCTCAATCGTAGGGCTGTACGCCTTAATGTACATGCTTATAGGTTATCTTGCCGGCTACGCCAACAAGATATATTCCGAAGATGATTATACGCTGCCTTTGCTGTTTATAGGTATAGGCGACCTCTTATATACATTTTTCTATTATGTATTTGAGTTTTTATTGCGGAGCAGGCTTAACCTTCCTTTTTATTTTATCAAATTCATGCTTCCGGAGGTTATCTATACGATTGCCGCATCAGTCATTGTATACAAGCTTCTGAACGGGATTAATAACCTCCTTGACAGAAAGCTTAAGCAGGAGGAATAAGATTGTTTGACATTTTCCTGGATTGGCTCAAAAAAGTGTTGAAATCAAGGCTTTTTCCCGTAGCCATCATATTTATGGCCTTGTTCGGAGTCTTGATATATCGTTTATTTGTCCTGCAGATTGTACAGGGTCCTGTTATTGCGCAAAAATTTGAATACAAGAACAACGTGAGCAGGGAGCTTAAGGCTACCAGGGGCAATATATATGACAGGAACGGCAAACTCCTTGCATCAAATATGCTGTCATATTCGGTGGTTATGGAGGACAGCTCGCAAATCACCTCAAATGACCAGCGCAACGCAATCATCCATAAGATGATTCAGATAATAGAAAAAAACGGAGATACCCTGGATCTTCCTTTTTACATTAAAAGAAACAATCAGGGACTGTATGAATTTACTATAGAAGGCAATACGCTTACACGCTTCAAGAAAAACGTTTATGCCTATGTCCTGAATGATAAGGGAGAGCTTACCGAGGAGCAAAAAAAAGCCAATGCATTTGATGTATACCTTTTCTTAAAGCACGGAACAGGTGACGGTTATACTGAAATGTTCGGAATTTCCGAAGATTATACGGTTGATGAAACCCTTAAAATAATGAGTGTAAGATACGCCCTGTTCTGCAACTATCCGAAGTTTATGACGATAACCGTGGCTTCAGGCGTTACCGAGCCCACGGTTGCCGAAATCATGGAAAACAGCTCGGAGCTGATCGGGGTCAAGATAGAGAAGCAAACCAGAAGGGTATATCATGACAGCCTGTATTTTGCTCATAAAATTGGCTATACGGGGCTTATCAGCGCCGAAGAGCTTGCTGAAATGAACACCGGTGATGAGGAATATTACAATTCAACCGATGTTATCGGGAAAGCCGGCCTTGAGAGAAAATTTGAGAAGGAGCTAGGCGGCGCAAAGGGCTATGAAACCGTAACCGTCAACAATTCAGGAAAGGTTATAGATGTGGTTGACAGGCAGGAGCCGGTTGCCGGTAATGACATATACCTTACGATCGACAGTGACCTGCAAAGGTCGGCTTACCACATCCTTGAAAATAAGATTGCCGGAGTCCTTGCATCCAAGCTGCAGCCGGACCTTAATTACGGGACGAAGGGGGAGAGCGCAAGCGACATCCTGATACCCATATATGAGGTTTATAATGCTCTGATAAACAACAATATAATCGACATAAACCAGCTTAACGAGCCCGATGCCTCCGAGACTGAGAAGCAGGTTTACGATAAATATATTGAAAACTTAAATAATGTATATAACAAGCTGAGTTCCCTGCTAAATATGGATAATACGGTCACCAACGGCAAAGCAGGTGATATGGAGGACTTTCTTAATTATTATTACGAGGTTCTTTGTAAAAGGGAAATTCTTCTTGAGGACCAGATACCTAATGACGATTCCGTTTACCGCTCCTACAAGAACGGCAGGGTACCCTTAAGCACCTTCCTTGCGCATGCAATAGCAAGTAATTATATTGATTTGTCCAAGCTCGGAGTCTCAAGCTGGTACAGCTCGGAGGAGCTTTACCAGATACTCCTGGATAAGATGTGGGAATACCTTAAATCCGACAGCACATTTAATAAAAAAATATATCGAAATTTGGTGTTTTCGTATAAATTAACCGGAAGGGAAATTTGTCTTTTATTATTTGACCAAGGTGTGTTAGAATATAACAAGAAAGACATTGATAACCTGAAAGACGGCATAATATCGGCTTACGAGTTCATGAAGGAAAAGATCATAAAGCTGGAGATTACCCCGGCGATGCTTGCCCTGGAGCCTTGCAGCGGAGCAGTGGTTATTACGGATGTGAAAACAGGTGATATACTTGCTCTTGTTTCATATCCCAGCTATGATAATAACAAGCTTGCCAATAAGATAGACCAGAAGTATTATGCAAAGCTCTATGCGGACAAGTCCCTTCCTTACTGGAACAGAGCAACCCTTGAATCTACCGCGCCCGGCTCCACCTTCAAAATGGTAACCGCCTTTGCAGCCCTGGAGGAGGGGGTAGTAGGCTATACCGAAACCGTAAGGGATCTAGGTATCTTTGATAAGATTACCGGCCTTGCACCGAAATGCTATGTTTACCCCAGATCCCACGGATCTGTGGATATATCCAATGCAATCAAGGTTTCCTGCAACTACTTTTTCTATGAGATGGGATACCGTCTGAGTATTGACTCATCGGGCAGATTTAACACGCAGCAGGGGCTTGATAAATTGTCGTCCTATGCTTCACTGTTCGGGCTGGATAGAAAATCAGGTATAGAGCTTAGTGAGAAGTCCCCCCATATTTCGGACGAGGACTCGGTACGTTCGGCAATAGGGCAGGGCACCAACGACTATACTCCCGTACAGATGGCCAGATATGTCACAACCCTTGCAAACAGGGGAATCAACTATGATCTTACCCTGCTTGACAAGATAACCGATAAGGACGGCAACGTAATTCTGGATAACAGCGCAAAGGTTTATAAGGACCTGACAGGCTACAAAAAGGCAACCTGGGATGCAATCCAGAAGGGAATGTATATGGTTGTAAACGATCCGAAGGGTTCGGTATATGACATATTCAATAATCTGGGCATTACCGTTGCCGGCAAGACCGGTACCTCCCAGGAGAGCAAGGTCAATCCCAATAACGCTTTGTTCATATCATACGCGCCATATGAGGATCCCGAGATATCCNNCGTAACCGCCGTCATTCCCAACGGCCATACCTCAGGCAATGCGGCCGAGCTGGCAAGGGATATATACAGGCTGTATTACAAACTTGAGGATCCTGCCGAGCTGGTTGAAAAGGAAGCAGCCATACCCGAGCATCATATTGCTGCTTTTTCGGACTAAAGGAGGATGGGCCTATGAAAAAAGTGAATAACTCTGTTATAATTAAAGGCAATAAGTATGGTATTATCGTAGTCATGGATCCTAAACTTGATTATGAAGAGCTAAAAGCCATAATAAAGGAAAAGTTCACGGAATCAAACAAGTTCTTTGAAAATGCCAAGATGGCCATACAGTTTGAGGGGAGAGCTCTCACGTGTGAACAGGAAAAGGAGATCCTGGATATAATCGGTGAAAATACCACTATGCAGATAGTCTGCGTAATAGACAATGACGAGAAGACCGAGAAATTATTTAAAAAGACTCTTGAGCAAAAGCTGATGGAGCTGGAAAACAATACGGGGCAGTTTTATAAGGGAATACTGCGTTCCGGTGCATCCCTGGAATTCGAAACCAGCGTAATAATAATCGGCGATGTCAACCATGGTGCAAGAGTGGTATCGAAGGGAAACATCATAGTACTGGGCTCTTTAAGAGGCAATGCCTTTGCCGGAGCAGGCGGCAATACGAATTCATTTGTTGTGGCGCTGGATATGCGGCCTACACAGATAAGGATTGCGGATACAATTGCCCGGGCGCCTGACAATCCTGTCAGGGAAGAGAAAAAGGAAGCCAAGATAGCATTTCTCGAGGAAGGCAGCATATATATCGAGCCGCTGACCAAGAGTATCCTTAACGATATAAGGATGTAAGGATGCCGGACCATCAGTATTAAGCTGTACAGATATCGGGCTATATTGATATCGAACCGTAACAATATAAAATCATAATAATATCAGGCCGTATATGTATGATAGCGGTATAACCGCATCTATATAGATTTACTCCAAAAATCAGGAGGTTATTAAGCATGGGAGAAGTAATTGTTGTTACATCAGGTAAAGGCGGAGTCGGCAAAACGACAACAACTGCAAATGTGGGTACAGGCCTAGCAATGCTGGAGAAGAAGGTTGTTTTAATCGATACCGATATAGGCTTAAGAAATCTGGATGTCGTAATGGGTCTTGAAAACCGCATTGTATATAACCTTGTCGACGTAATAGAGGGCACCTGCAGAATCCGGAACGCTTTAATCAAGGAC
>DCTS01000058.1 GCA_002329645.1 Lachnoclostridium sp. UBA1434
GAAATAATTCTTTTTGCTTCGGGCTCAAGATTCGACATCCTCATTGCAATGTAGCTGTGGCTTGAACCATGGAAACCGTACCTGCGTATTCCCTCTTTGCACCATGCGTAGGGTACACCGTATACCGCCCTCTTTAAGGGTATGGCGGAGTGGAAGGAGGTTTCAAAATATGCTGCCTGCTTAAGGCTCGGGAAGCTTTCCCTTATCTGTCTCATCATCCTTATATATATGGGATTATGTGCCACGGCAAGGCTTGAATAGCTCTCCATCACCGATAACAGGGACTCATCCACCAGTCTGGCACCGCTGACAGGCCCTCCATGCACTGCTTTATAACCTACCGCATCCAGCTCGTCCATGGACCGGATTGTACCTGTCTGTATAAGAAAGTCTCTGCACAGCTCAAATGCCTCCAGATGATCCTTTAAGCTGCAGCTTCCATCCTCCTTGCTTTCACCGGCAGATATCCTGTAGGCTCCGCCTTCCCTTCCTATATTCTCTACAGCCCCGGTTGCTATTAGGAATGCTTCCTTTCCCATCTCAAACAGCTTAAACTTAAAGCTGGTGGAGCCGAGGTTCAGGACCATTATTTTTTTCATAATACCAACCCGCCTTTATCTGAACCGTAAACCCTGACGAATTCGTCTACTGCCTTCTCGAAGCATTCCATAGGCACCCTTGCACTGCCTGCTCCGATAAGTCCGCCCTCGTGGTTGAACATTCCGCCGTGTATCTCCGGTGTAATACCGGTCTTTACCACCTTCAGAATATCTATACCCACCGGAAGGAAGTCAAAATCCAGATTGGGTATAGGGAAGTTATGGTTCTTTGTTATGCATATATTCTCCATTTCCCTGGTAATGCCTATAGCATCCTTTAGCTTTAATCCCCTTAAGTTGCATACGATGGGGCTTGTAGCTGCGGCAAGGCCGCCCATTCCGGCACATTCCACCACGCAGCTGTCTCCTATCCAGGGCAGCTGATCCTTTATGGTGTACCTTGAGGAGGTATATCTGCCCTTCATCATGGGAGCCTTGGCTGTAAACCATTTGCCTCCCAGCCCTGCCACCTTGATGCCGAATTCCACTCCGTTTCCGCATACCGCCGTTACCATGGTAGAATAAGGCGTGTTCTCCGCTGACAAAAGGGCAGCACGGCTTGCGCCCTGTCCGTAGCAGTGGAAATAACGAGGTGTGTCTACAATGTAATCCATTACCTTAAGCAGCCTGTCCTTCGGGATGTCCATTCGCACCAGGTCCGGCAGGAACTGCTTTATAAACAGCAGGTCGACTGCATTCTGTCTTGTATGGTTCTCATCACCCATCTGCATGCCCTCGGCAAGTATGGGCTTAATAGGCAGCGGACCTCTTGTCTTCAAGGCCTCCCTCATAACCGGGAACAGCTCTTCTCTCATATAGCGCAGGTTCTCTGCTATTTCCTCGGAATACAGGCCCCAGCCGCAGAAACCGCCCTGGAAGGGTCCTTCGGCAGGAAATGTTGCTGCACGCTTTCCTGTGGCACGGTCCTCAATTACTATCATGGCAACCGATTTTGTTATAATACCAGTGCCCGCTCCCACCGTGTTGTGGTCAAGAGCGCTGGTTATCTTAATCTTTCCGGACTTAATGAGCTTTATTGCATCCTCCTTGCTGTCGGCCCAGCCCTCGAACAGACAGCCGCTTACCAGTCCTCTCTGGTGGAGCATGACCATATCCTCATAGTCAATAGGAGGTCCCGAATGAATTATCATATGGTCCTCAAGACCTTCTATTACCTCTCCCGCAGGCAGAATATCCACCCATGCGGGATCAGAATTAATTATATAGTTTACCGCTTTTTCATTGGCAGCTTTTATTTTTTCCCTGATATCCTCCCTGTCCAGTATCTCAATGGCATTTTCCATGGTTTTGCTGATCTTTACGGGAGGCCGCCAGTCAATCTGAGTGACCTTGACGTCCTGATCCTTAAGAGCCTGATATAAGAACTTAAGGCCAATGTTTAAAACCTTCAGATCTGAAGCTTTCCTGCTGCAGTCATTTTTCTTGGTTGTGCGGTTATTGCTCATGCCTGAACAGTTCTTATTCATGCCTGAACAGTCATTATTCTTACTAACACAGTCATTATTCTCGATTATGCAATCATTACTCATACCTGAGCATTCATTCTTCTTACTAACGCAGTCATTATTCATAGCTTATCTCCTTTCCAGCGCCTTTATTAATGCGCTTGCAAGCCTGGTGCTCTGGTAATTGCTCTTTGTCACTATTACTCCCGCATCCTCCAGCAGCTTCTCCGCCTTCCTGATGTCCTGGGGGTCATTTATCGAGCCGCATATGCTTGCAATAAAGGTGATTGAACCGTTTCGCTCTTCATTTACTTCACGGCATATCTTTGCAAATGGGGTGACCGGATCCTCATGCACTCCGGGACCCATTATAAAGTCAAGAAGTATTACGGCAATCCCGGGATCTGAAAGCTCCTGCCTAAGTCTCTTCAGCCTTATCTCAGGGTCGAATACGGGATGCGGAGCCTCGGCCGTGAAATCCTCGGCGCCCAGGTCAAGTATGGTATGACCGGTGCTCATATGGTGGGTGTCAAGCTTTTTGGCGTACTTTGTGCTTAGGTTGCTGTACATTACGGTATTGGCATTGTTCTTGCTGAAGTATATCATCGCTTCCTCCGTGAAGGTGCCGCCGCAGTACAGGCCTCTGAAGTATCTTTGCTCCTTTGAATATTTCTTTATCTCTCTGCTTACTATTTCATTTATCTCATCATCACTGAAGCCGAAGTCAGCCTTCGTTCCCTTATAAAGCTCCACAGCCTTAACTGCAGCCTCCTCCAGGCTGTATGCAGCATTTACCTTATGCCCTTTAAACAGGTCGGCATCTCCTCCCAGAAATACAGCAACAACGGGCTTTGCTACCCTGTCTGCATATGTGAGGACCTTATCCATTACGGATATTTCCGCTAGCTTTGATACCAGCACTATTACCTTAGTATGATCATCCTTTTCCATCCTCTTTATACCATGCAGCATCATTATGCCGCCTATTTCAGGATAGAGATCCCTGCCTCCGGTTCCGATTATTTCTGATACTCCGTAGCCCAGCTTTTCTATTATACAGCCAACCTCCTGGGCTCCGCTTCCTGAAGCTGCTACAATCCCAATCTCTCCGTCCGAGATAATGCTCCCGGCTCCCAGGGCTATGCCGTTTATTAGCGCTACTCCACAGTCAGGCCCCATCATCAGCAGCCCTTTATCTTCTGCCAGCTTCTTCATTGCAAGCTCATCCTCAAAGGATACGTTGTCGCTGAACATGAATACATCAAGCCCCATGTTCAGTGCCTTCCTCCCCTCTGCGGCAGCATATTCACCCGGAAGGGATATCTGTGCCAGGTTGTATCTGTCCTCGGCAAGATTTATCTCGTCCAGTGAACGGTATACCTTCTCTCCTTCGTCCCCTGTCTTACGGTCCAATATATCCTTAGCCAGCTTTACTGCTGCTTCCAGATGCTCATTCGTATCACCGCTTACCGCAATGACCAGATCATTAGGGCCTGCATCCCCGGGTATTTCATATCCCAATTCTGTCAGGCTCTCCCTGTTGGCCTGGGTGCACATAAGGGCATCTGCTCCGTCAATTCCCTCAAGTGCCAGCAGCTTACTGCCCACCGACATCAGCGTGACAGAATCTACATATCTGTTTTTTTCTATCACAATCCTCTTCATCGTTTTAAATCCCCCTGTCTTATATTTTGTCCAGTCAGTTTATCATAAGTACTGTCTACAGTACTGTTCTTTAGTACTGTCAACAGTACTGCTTATTAGTACTGTCTACAGTACTGCTTTTAGTATTGTTTTATCGGCTCCTTTGAAATCTTTACATCTTCACCGTCTTTTTCCATCAGGAGCCTGTACCTTTCACAATTATTCGCAGCCTGGGAATCCGACCTTACATGGCATCCCACGCTTTCCTTCCTTTCAAGGGCTGCTGCCGTAACCAGATACGCTGTCAGCACATCGTTTTTAAGTCTCATTTTATTATATATACCGAAAGCATGGATGCTCTGAATATCATTGCCGGCAATCTCTTCCGAAAGCTCGGATAACAGTCCGGAAAGCTCCTTTTTGGCTTTCTTAAGTCCGTCCCCGTTCCTTATTACATTCACATGTTCTTCCAGTATGTCCTGCATGCGGGTACGAATTCCATCCAGACGGCTCTCGTCAACTTTTACAGAGCTCTGCCCAAGCAGAACCTCTCTGGCCCAGGCTTGACAGATATCTGAATCGGGGTTGTAATCCGACTCTGTATTATGTAAATAGCTCCCTGCAGTCTCTCCCGCCTGAAGCCCGAATACTAGCGTCTCAAGGCCTGCATTGCCTCCGATACGGTTGGCGCCATGTATACTGCCGCATATCTCGCCGCAGGCAAACAATCCTTCCGCCTTAGTTCTGCATTCACCGTCAATCCTGACTCCTCCAAGGGATGTATGGGGCGCAGGCGCTATCTCCATCATCTCCTGGCTTATGTCTATGCCGCAGCGCTTATATCTTTCAACATAGGAGGAATAGCTTTCCATCAGCTTCTCTTTCCCCACTCCTGTCGCATCAAAGTATACACCCTTGTTCTTCGTTCCGTTTCCCTTCAGTATTTCCTCATATATACGGTACGACATTACATCCTTATTGACGCGTTCGCCCTCGCTGCCATAGGCCAGCATGAAACGCTCACCTCTGGCATTTCTTAATGCGGCTCCGTCATAGAACATGGTGGTGATCACTCCCCTGCCCTTAAGCTCCTCGGGATAAACAGCTGCACTTGGCTCAAATTGAATGAATTCCATGTCTGTGAGAGGGACTCCCGCCTCATATGCCATTGCTATTCCGTCGCCGCCTATGTCCGGGGTGTTCGTCGAAAACCTGAATATCTTGCAGAAGCCGCCTGTCGCAAGTACCACTGCCTTTGCACTTATAAATACAAATTCATTGGCAGAGGTATCATATGCAAGCGCTCCTCTTACCCTGTTATCAGCTGACATTAGCCTTAAGGCACGCATACCTGATATCTTATTGTAGTTTTCCCTGCTCCTTAAGATTGCATTAACCGCTTTCATTATGGCAGGACCGGTATCATTGCCGGAGCAGGCCACCCTGGGATATGTGGAGCCGAGCGGCTTTAGCAATGCATAGCCCTCGTCATTTTTATCCAGCTCGATCCCAAGCTTGTGAAGCTCCTCCTTGACTGCAAGGCTTTCCGTACACAGCTTCCTTACCAGCTCCTCATCAGACTGCATTTGTCCGCTTCTTAATGTATCATTTATGAAGGTCTCCACCGAATCGTCCTTATATAAGGGAATGTTAAAGCCATGCACAAATGGCGAGGCGCCGCTTCCAGTGCCTAGTATAAGCACCCTCGTTCCTTGCTCCCTGCTTATCCTGTATGCTGCCATCAGTCCCGATAGCCCGCTTCCGATTATGAGAGCATCGGTCTCTATGTGCCGTATGTCCATCCTGTGCGCCTCCTTATATCATTAAATTTTTATAAGTTTATAAGTTGTTAGATAAGCTGTAATATATGTTGTTATATAAGTATTTGCATGTGATGTTATGCCGAAAGAATTGACGGATTGTTACGCCTAACCTTTTTACACTTTACCTTTGTAATGTTATTGAAAGATAGGTGTTTGTCGGGTTGTAATGCTTTAATCCTGTTCTCACTGGCGATATCGTGCATTTATGTTATAAAACCGGCTGCCACAATACGTTCCGGTCATAGTGGCAGCCGCTGTAATTTAAAATTTAGGTCTTATTCCCAGATACCGCCCTTTGCCATTGAGCCTACATTCTTTACGAACAGGTTAAGATATCTCGGATATTCGTTCTCGGGGAATACCCAACTGAATTCCTCAAGCCTCTTCTTTATCTCTTCCTCATCCACCTCAAGCTCTACCTTCCTTGCCGGCACGTCTATCGATATGATATCTCCGTCCTTCACTATTCCAAGCGGACCCTTTAGAGCTGCTTCAGGTGATACATACCCGATACTTAAGCCTGATGAACCGCCTGAAAAACGTCCGTCTGATATGATGGCACAGGTATTGTAAAGCTCAGGAATACCCTTTAACTCCTCCTGGAAGGTGAATGCTGTAGTTCCGAACCTTCCCTTTAGTCCCAGGAAGCGCAGTATTACTGCATCTCCCGGCTTTATCTGTCCGCTCCTAAGGGCATCCAGCCCGTCATGCAGGGAATCGAATACTCTGGCCTTACCCCTGAATTTCATGAGCTTTTCCGGTACTGCTGCAATCTTTATTATCGAGCCTTCCGGCGCAAGGTTGCCGTAAAGCACTCCGATGCCGGGCTCCTTCATTACAGGATTGTCAAGGGAGTGGATAACCTCCTTGTTGTAATTGACAGCATCCTGTACATTCTCCCTTAATGTCTTTCCGGTTACCGTCAGGCAGTCACCGTCAAGCACCGGCAGCAGCTCCTTCAGCATTGCAGGCATTCCTCCCGCAAGGTCGAAATCCTTGAGTGAATAGGGGCCGCTTGGAGCAAGGTGTGAAAGCAGAGGTATCTGCTGTGAAGCCTCGTCAAAGTACCTCCACCATGGCAGGTCATACCCGGCTTCATGGGCTATTGCAGGTATGTGCAATATCAGATTTGATGATCCGGCTACAGCCATATCCAGCTTTATTGCATTCTTGACTGCTTCCACCGTCATTATCTTTCTTGCTGTTATATTATTATTGACCAGGTTGATTATCTGCTTACCGGCTTCATATGCCATCAGGTAAAGCTGGGAGCTTACCGCTGATGTGCTGGAATTGCCGGGCAGGGAAATTCCAAGAGCTTCTGCTATCATGCACATGCTGTTGGCTGTTGTCATGGAGGTGCAGGCTCCGCAGATACCCCAGGACTTGGATATCAGGTCGTTGTAATAATCCATGTCGATTTTGCCTTCCTGGGCGGTTCCTACCTTATCCTGAGCATGGATATGCACTACCTCCTTGCCCCTGCACTGTCCAAGAGGCATGTAGCCTCCTGTTACCATGATGGTGGGAATATCCAGCCTGGCAGCTGCCATCAGATGGCCGGGTACAATTGAATCGCAGGTTGACAGCATTACCATACCATCGAAGAAGTTGCCTTCAACCGTTATTTCTACCTGGTCCGCTATTGAGTTGCGGCTTGGTATCTCTATATACTTGGGATCCTTTAAAACCATTCCGTCACAGATGGCTGTCGTCATTACCTCAAGGGGAAGTCCTCCTGCCTCTCTTACTCCCTGCTTAACTCTTTCAGCCAGCTTGTCCAGATGGACATGTCCGGGGTTATATTCGTTCCATGAATTAACGACTGCTATAAGGGGGCGTTTCATCTCTTCTTCCGAGTATCCCATTCCCAGCATTAATCCTCTCCGGCATTCTGAAGCCTCGCCAAATTCCCACTGGCTTCTTAATGAAACTTTATTGGTATTATTACTCATTGATATTCTCCTTTCCGAATTATAATTTTTGATCCAGCATTCTGTCGATTGTGCCGTCTATTGATTGTCCGCCGTCAATAAATATTGTTTGTCCTACTATGAAGCCTGACTTTTTGGGATCTGCCAGGAATAATACCATGGGTGTTATATCGTCTACGGTTCCGAGCACTCCTGCAGGTATCTTTCTTACGAAGCCTTCCATCTCCTCAGGCGTATATCTTTTTACGACCGGTGTTACTATCAGGCCGGGTGCCACAGCATTGACATGTATACCGTACCTGGCTACCTCCACCGCAAGGGTCTTGGTGAACATGTTCAAACCGCCCTTGGCGGCACAGTAGGGAAATGCCTTTCTCCTTACATATGTAACAGCGCTGTGAATTGAGCTTATGTTGATTATGCTGCCCTTTATATTGTTTGCCTTCATGTTCTTAATGGCATGATGTGAGCAGTATGCCGCTGCGCTTAAGTTCAAGGCAATCATGCTGTCCCAGTAATCCAGGGGCATGTCGTCAAATTCGCCCTCGGGAATCTTAAGCCCTCCGCCTGCATTATTAACAAGTACATCTATGGTTTGAAAATCATTGAAGAAGGCTTCAAACATTTTTTCCACATCAGCCCTGCTCCTGACATCAGCCTTATATATGTTTACCTTTACACCCAGCTTTCTTATCTCCTCAGCTGTCTCCAGGGCACCTTCTTCGTCACTGTAATAGTTAATTCCGACATTATCTCCCTCTTTGGCAAAGGCTATTGCTATAGCCGCTCCTATACCTCTTGATGAACCGGTCACCAATACGTTTCTGTTCATAATGTTATCCTCCAATCACTTAGCAAAGCTTTTATATTTATGCCTTAAGTTCTGCCTTAACAGCGATTAACTTGAGTTTTTTAAGAGATTCATATGTGCCTGTACGGTATACATTGCAAGAAACAGCTTGTCAGGCATTTTTCCCCCGGTGTATTCTATCAGCCGTTTAGCTATTACGGCCACATCCGTCTCGCCTGCCATAACGGAGGCATGTATAAATGCATCATATAGCCTTGATATCTCACAGCATTTTTTTAAGAAATTAACTGAAGCTTCTCTTCCGATGGCCTCTGCTCCCGTAACCGTATAGGGATGAGCGGTTATTATATTCTCTATGTCCATTTCCATCAGCCTGGAGAGAGAGCTTTCATAATCACACAGGTCCATATATAGCGCAATACCCTGTGTAACAGTTCCGTTGCCCTGCAGTGAATCTCCGCTTATAATGCTTCTTGTATTAATGTCATACCAGCATACCGCATCGTCATCATGTCCGGGAGTGCGCACAAGGCGAAGCCGGCCTGCCACCACCTCTCCTTCACTTATAAGCTCGTCCGGCTCAACTC
This sequence comes from Lachnoclostridium sp. UBA1434, assembly GCA_002329645.1. Taxonomy (GTDB): domain Bacteria; phylum Bacillota; class Clostridia; order Lachnospirales; family Lachnospiraceae; genus Mobilitalea. The sequence continues at coordinate 8,865 of DCTS01000058.1, forward strand.
CAAGCAGTACCGGCGGGGGAGCCGGACTGTACTCCGGAAAACGAGCGCGTATAAGCTTGCTGTATTTTAGCGGGTCTTTAATCTTGTCATGGGATTTCTCAAAGCAGGCTATCCTTATGTTGGACAGCTCTTTTATACGGTAATGGCCTCCGATGTGGTCCCCGTGGCAGTGAGTATTAAGGAGATAACTGATATCCTTAAGCTCAAGCCCCATATCATTCAGAGCCGGGATAAGGTATTCATCAATAATTTCCGCTGTACCGCCGCTGTCGATTAGGACCTTTTTGTTCCCCATGACAAGGACTATTCCGCTCCATACGCCTCCGAAGGGAGTTTCAAGGATATATATGTCGTTTATTACCTTTCTGAATTTTACCATAGTCCTGCTCCTATCTCTGAACTCTTCCGGAACCGTCGCCCTTCATAAGGCTTAATACCTCATCCAGGGTAACCTCGTTAAAGTCATGCTCGATTGTATGCTTAAGGCAGGATGCCGCTACGGCAAATTCCAAAGCTTTCTGAGACTCATAGCCGGTTGAAAGAGCATATATCAGCGCTCCGCCGAAGGAATCTCCTCCGCCGACACGGTCTACTATATGTATCCTGTAGCTTTTTGAGAAATAAGCTTCTCCCCTGTGATAAAGCATACCAGCCCAGTCATTCTCACTTGCCGATATGCTGCCTCTAAGTGTTATTGCGACTGTTTCTATGTTAAAGCGCAAGGATAATTCCTCCGCTACCTGCCGGTAGCCCTCCGACGACAGCTTACCGCCGGTTATGTCGGTATCCTTAGCCTTTATTCCGAATACTTTCTCGCAATCCTCTTCATTGGCAATTGCCACATCCACATATTCCATAAGCCTGCCCATAACCTCTCCTGCTTTATCGGAGGACCAGAGCTTTTTACGATAATTAAGGTCGCAGCTGACGGTAATCCCCATCTTTTTAGCGGTTTTGCATGCTTCCAGACAGATTTCCGCCACATTATCGCCAAGGGCGGGGGTTATTCCGGTAAAGTGGAACCAGTCCGCATCCTTGAAAATATGCTCCCAGTTAAAATCGGACTTGTCGGCAGTGGCTATTGCCGAGTACTTGCGATCATATAATACTGTGGATGCTCTCTGTGAAGCACCCTTTTCAACATAATACAGACCCATCCTGTCTCCGCCGTATACTATGTCTGACACATCCACGTCGTGAGCCTTAAGCTGCCTTGTGGCTGCCTTTGCTATCATATTGTCGGGAAGCTTGGTTACAAATGAAGCCTTCTTTCCCAGGTTGCTAAGCGACACTGCCACATTGGCTTCCCCTCCTGCAAATGACATCTCAAGCAGTCCGGTTTGTACAAGGCGTGTATATCCGGGCGGGTTGAGCCTAATCATTATTTCTCCGAAACATACTGCTTTCTTCATAGTATGGCCCCCTTAATAGCTTAATTTATCCGTAAACTTCCGTGCCAGTCCGGTAAGGCTGTCAAACTGACCGCTATCAATAAGTGAGCGGTTTACAAGGCTTGATGCGACACCAACTCCTACCGCTCCTGCCTTGATATAATCCGTCAGATTATCGGCGCTTATACCTCCGACAGCTATAAGCTTTATGTGGTTTAGAGGCGCCGATATGCCCTTAATATAAGCGGGACCCAAATCATCTGCAGGAAATACCTTGACAAAGTCCGCACCCCATTCGTGGGCGTTTTGTATCTCCGTTGGTGTAAGGGCACCCGGCATTGATACAAGTCCGAGCCTTACGGTTTCTTCTATTACTTCCCTGCTTGTATTGGGCGATATGATATATCCTGCTCCCGCTTCATATGCAGCCCTTACCTGCCTGGTATTCATAACTGTACCGGCGCCTGCCAGGACCTGTCCGTTGTAATGGCTTTTTATAAGCTTTATCTGCTCAACTGTTGTTTCTTCAGAAAAACCCCCTGCCTGATCGAAGGTTACCTCCATAAGCCGTATGCCGCCCTTATACAGTGCATCCACTGTTTGCAGGAAATCCTTCATATAGATCCGGCGAAGAATTGCTATTATTTTATAATCCTCAATTGCCCTTATTATTTCTGTCTTCATGCCTTTTCCTCCTCTACAGGTGTATCTTCAATCCGGCGGCGGACAGCTTCTCCTGAAGCTTACTAATGTCTGTGTCGGCAATGCTTCCGTTCTCATACATGGAAGCTGCCATCCCTGCCGCTTCGCCTGACAATGCTGCAACGGGTATTACACGGGTTACCTCCCATGCTTCATTGTCTCCGTTGGATATATTCCTGCCTGCAGCCAGCATATTCTTTACATCCGGGCTGTACAAAGTCCTGAAGGGAAGCTCAAAGGATATTCCCGAATACCTCCAGTCTCCGCAGCAGCCGACAGAATCTTCAAAGTACTTTCCACTGTCGCTGTATTTAAGTGCATATGCCCCGTTAATCATCCTTACCGTCCTAAACTGCGGCATTCCCGGAAGGCCCGTATAAGCAAAGGAGCCGGGTGCCGCCTGTTCTGCCTGAAGCTGGAATTTCTCAGCCTCCTGCCTTCCCCTTAAGATGAAGTAATTAATATCTGCAGCAGTATCTCCCGTAATTAGCGGTACGTCCTCGGGCTGTCCCGCTCCGTTACAGTCCGAGCCAAGCGTAAACATTTTAACCGCCTGGGTTATATCCCTGCTTTTTGCAGCTTCGTCAATCCCTTGAAGGGTTGTGTAATATCCCCAGTATGACAGAAAGTTTTTGCCTGTTGTGGTCCTTGCTCCTGCCGAATGGAATACGCCGGCGTCTCCTGTTGCATCAACAACACAGCCGCATTCATAGCATAGCCTTCCGTCCTTGTTCTCCACAATTATATGGGTGCATACATCTCCCTCCATGACAGCCTTGCAAAACAGGGTATCAAAAAGAATGTCCGCACCGCTGTCTTTAACAGCCTTATCAAGCTGTATTGTCAGGGAAGGTCCGTTGAACAGGGTTTGATAACGGACATTTCCCGTAATTTTATCCGGCCTTGATCGCCATTCATCAGGAAGAGTATTGTAGCTGTCCTTAATTGATAACCATAACAGCTCTTCTGCTATACCGCCGGTCATCTTAACTCCGTTACCGTCACACAACGGAAGATATATTACGATATAGCCAAGGGTTGCAAGCCCTCCCAGCATTACCGACTTTTCTATAAGCAGGGTACTTTTCCCCTGACGGGCGCTGGCCATGGCTGCCGCAACTCCGGCTATTCCTCCGCCAACCACTATGACATCATATCTTCCGGCAACGGGAAGCTTCTCTGTAACTGTAATATATGAGCTCATCAAATCTCCTCCTTCCGCTAAAAAACACATTCCGGAAGCATATCCGGATGTATGCCGATCTTGGGGCTGTTGTCCGGTGCGGTGTCGGCGTTTTCCACCACAAGTACGCTGGTATCGTCGGCAGTTACAATATTGTGCCATACACCCTTTTTGACATTGTAAAGCTTAAGCGGCTCCATCTTTACCATTGTTATGCTGCCGCATTCACTGCTGCCCCCGTCTCCTATATAAAGCGCCGCCGCTCCCTTAAGAAGCACAAAGGTTTCGTCCGTTTCGACATGTCGCTCCATCTGGTACATGTTTTCTCTTCTAAACCTCTCATGGGTATTCAGCAATGCCACCCGCCATTTATCATAAAAGATTAATGCTTTGTAATTGCTTTCACTATGTTCCTTTATTTCAAGCAAACTCTCGTCCGGCATATACATAAGCCTCCTTTTGTATAAAGTATACAAAGCTAAAATATAACGTACAATTCAGAAAAGACTTCTTAAAATTTTGTGGCATTTCACGTTGACATAATTCTCGATTTATGGTATAGTAGTATGTTACAAATGTGTCGTAAACGCTTATTTTCTCTGAATTTGAGGAGGCAATATGGATGAACTTTATGTTCCTGTCATATCAGATATCACCTACATGTCTTCCTGCTGGTACAATGAGATAATAACCGGCATGAGGAACAGTGCCCGTCAGCAGCACATCAAGATCAGGCCTATTTCAGATACCGAGCTTAAGAGCGAGCTGGACTCCATACCTCCCGTGGTTGTATTGACGGGGGCCGCATTTCCTTCTATTGATTTACTAAAGGAAGCCGGGAAAAGAATAGTCGTTGCAGGAGCCAATGCTTCGCAATTCGGAGCAGATATAAGCTGTGTCACGTCGGACCGCGTAGAGGATACCAGAATACTGATACGATATTTCAGCCAATGCGGTAAAAACCGTATTGCTCTTGTAGGCTTCAGGACGGACAGCTTCCATGATATGGAGCGTTATTATGCCGCCCTTAATTCCTACATAACGCTAAAAGCCTTTATAAATGATAATGATGTATTTTTTACCGGGGATAATCTTGAGGATTGCTTTAATGATTTTTTGCCTTTGGCAAAGGATTATGAAGCAATAATATGTCCCAACGACGCAACCGCATTATGCTTCATTAAATATTGCCGCTATAACGGTATAAGAATTCCCGAGGATTTATATGTTGCAAGCTTTGCCAATATGAAAATCGGCCAATATTCAACACCGAGCCTGACTTCGGTGGCAATAGATTATGAATCTATCGGTATGCAGGCTTATAATGTGTGGGATTTCATATATAAGAATCTTCCAAGGAGTCTGGTATGCAAGATGGATGTGCCAAGCAAGCTTATGATAAGACAAAGTACAAGCTTTGCGCCTTTCGACCAGCAGTCCGAATATGAAAGCTACCGTTCCATATTGAAGGATACGACCGTATATGACAGGTTCTATGCGGACCCTTCCATACAGACGATGATGAATATAGAAAATTGTCTGGCTTATAGGGATGAAATTGACTGCCAGCTTATTATTGATTTGTTTAACGGCATGGTTTATGAGGAGCTTGCAGAGAAATACTTCTTCAGTGTCAGCACCATACGCTACAGGCTTAATAAGATTTATCAGGATGCCGGGGTAAGCAGCCGGAAGGAATTCCTGCAGCTGATACGCAGCAATCTGGGCAGCAAGAATCCGTTTTGCCTGTAAATAAATCTATGTTGAATGAAGCAGCTATATAAAGAGAAGAATTCGAATCAAGTTATATTTGGCTTCGAATTCTTCTCTTTTATATTTTATATATTAGGGGAATAAGATAAGGGTATAAGCAAAGGTAATGTATTAACAGTATTCCTACCGGTCGGATACTATACGGTTGACCACCAACTGACGAAAATCAGGTGACAGGGCGGCAAAATAAGCTGAGAATCCTGTAACCCTCACTATAAGGTTCGGATATTTTGACGGGTCCTTATGGGCCTCAAGTATTTGTTCGGCATCCACAATATTTATGTTAACCAGGGTTCCTCCCATGTCAAAATGAGCCTTTATCACTGCTTCCACATTGTCTATTGCATCATCCGAATTAATTATGGTCGGGTTAAGCTCAAGCTGGAAGGGAGCAGTGTTGCCGTATCCGGGCTGCACCATTGCTATTGCCTTAGCCATGGCAGTTAAGGCTCCGTCCTTCCTGAAGCCGGGATCAGGATTGGCTCCGTGTGAAATCGGCTTACCGCTTAACCTGCCGTTCGGAGTTGCTCCGACTGCTTTGCCGAAGGGAACCGTATTGGCCCAGGAGAATAATCCGGGTATGGTAAGATAACCGTCAGGGGTCCTTTCCTTTGCAACCAGGTCTGTAAATAATCGGGATACACGAACTGCCCACCGGTCTCCGCAGGAGCTCCCGTATCCGAACTTTTTGGATGCTGCCAGGATGGATCTTATTCTTTCTCCTTCCTCTCCCTGGAAATTATCAAGCACGGCCTTTTTACACTGCTCCCAGGTAAACAGCTTCTCATCCTCAACCCTTTGCTGCAGGGCGGCAAAGGAATCCGCAACGGTTGCAAGGCCTGCTCCGTCTATTGAAATATTGTAATATTCCAATCCTCCGTTAGACGCATCAAGGCCTTTCTCAACAGGCCCATGGCTTATGAGGTTCAGCATAAGCTCGGGAGCATTCCTGTACTGGTTCTTAAGGTGGAAATCAATGCCTTCCTTCAGACAGTCAACTGCACATTTCAGGTGTTTTCCAAAGAGCTCGAAGAGCCCTTCCGTGGAAGCATCCTCTCCGGCTTCGTATTCGGTATAGGCAACTTCAAACACCTTGGCCATATTGACCTTTATCAGATCATTCATCGTATATTCCAGTCCGGGAAGGGACATCCAGTTGCAGCCTACCGCAATTCTTTCCCGTGCAAGCTCTGCGGGATAGTTGTTCCTGCAGAAGCCTTCAACCAGGGCTTTATCGCCGGAAAACCTGGGATATGCCTTCCTGTCCTCAAACAGAATCTCAAGACCTCTTCTAATAAGCCCTTCATCGGAGCCCTCATGCACTCTTATGGTTAAGTTGGCGGTGCATTTAAGCTTATGTGCAGCCTCCAGGATGATGAATGACATCCTGCTGGTCACATCCCTGCCGTTTCTGTCAGGACCTCCTATCTGGTAATAATGGGGGTCAACCAGCAGCAGGCATGCAATTATAAATTCGGCTTCCTCGTCGGTCAGGCCAAGCTCCTGCCTGTCATGCTCGTAGTACGGGCGCAGGGTTTCATCAAGCTGGCAGCCTGCTCCTGCCCGGTTATATGTTCTGCCTGCCATGTTATACCAGGCTATCCACTGACAAGCCTCTCTTAAGGTCCTTGGCGGCCCTTCAAGGATGTTTTTATTGGTCTCAGCCATAATATGCAGGTTTTCTCTGACCTTAGGATCCTTCTCGGCTTTTTCCATCTCGCATATTTTATCAATGGTGCGTGATATCCAGTTGATTATGCCAAGCAGCACATCCTCCTCCGCCTGATATAACTCCTCCTGCTCGGGAGTGCACTTAGAGTGGTATTTTCTGACCTTCTCAAGGAGCCCCTTCCATCCCAGCGCCAGTCCTATCTTATAATCAGGGGCAAAATGATGCATCTTTCCGATGCCGGGAAGCAGGTCATATTTCCTCTGCGTCGGTTTGAGATGGGAGAAGTCAAATATCGGAGCCATCTCCAGATTATTCACGGATGTGGCGCTTTCAAAGGGACGAAGCCGCTGTAGTATGAACATCCATCTTCCCGCAAGGGCATCGTTGGGATCCACATATACCGGGTGAGCCTCCATAAGATTGCGGAAATTCATGGCCCAATGCTTAGCCCCGTAAAAGGTGTTGTTTACCGGGTCATTGAATACCGGATGGAATTCAAACCCTTCGGGTGCGGGTACACTTCCGTAATCATCCTCATCCATGTATCCGTTCCTTTTTATTTTTTCAAAAGTCTGCTCTTCCTTTTTCCTGCGAAGAGCCGTCAGCCTGTTTTCAAAGCTGTATTCAAGTTCTGTATTCATCTGTCAACCTCCTTGTCAGACGGGACAAGCCATCCAATCTTCCGATAATGACGGGATATTAATCTATCCTCCGATAAGATCCTGATATTATTCTGTTCTCCGGTAATAACCGGATATTATCCTGTCCTGCGGAAACAACCGGATATTATCCTATCCTCCAATGAATATTATCAACAAGTTCTGTTTTGCCGCTGTCGCTTGAGCGTATACCGGCATCCAGTATTGCCAGCGCATCCAGGTTAAACTCGGGCTGAGTGGTATAATGGAGGGGCTCTCCCGTATCCATATGATGTACATAGGCTTCGGATATATCCACAAGCTTTTTCGGCAGCGGTTCGTTGGGTATCTCCTCGACCTGACCTTCGGTATTATAGAATATTACCTTGTCACTCTTGTAATCACCGACTATTGAGCCATTGGTGCAGTATACGATCGGGCTCTTAAAGGTATGGTTGTAGGTTGTCCATGTACCCTCAAGAAGTGCATAGCAATTAGGGAAGCGTACCATCATTACCGCATTATCCTCGGCATCCCCCATTGTTGTGATGCTGTTGACCCTCATTCCGTTCACGGCAACGGCATTGCATCCGGCAAACCAGTATGCAAGGATTGCACCGTAACAGCAATAGTCTGCCATTGCTCCGCCTCCGCATACATGCTGATGCCACCAGGTTCTTGCCTTTTCGATCTCGGTCATAGGTGCGGCAGTTTCAGCTATTTTATGCTTGGCTCCCGGACCAAGGGGTCCGGTATGTCCCATACGGGTTTTGATTTCAATTACATCACCGGCCTTGCCGCTTTCAATCAGTCTTTTTATTGTATGCATACCGGCATTCCAGGTAATAGGCCAGTTCACCATCAAGAGCGTGCCGTAGGTCTTTGCTATACGGTACATCTTAAGCCCGTCCGAAAGCGTTGTTGCCATGGGCTTCTCAATACATACCCCGATGCCGCGTTTTGCACACTCCTCGGTTATTTCAACATGATAGGCGTTCTCAGAGTTGACCACACATAAATCGGGCTTTTCCTCATCAAGCATCTTCCTGTAGTCGCCGTAACGCTTCAGGTTATAGTTTTTACAGCAGTAGTCTACATTCCATTCCCTTGTATAGGGTCCAACCTTTATTTCCTTGACGATCGGCTCCGTATCGGCACAGGCACTCAAATCTATACGTGGATTGTCTGAAAAATGCTTTGCCACGTCATTGATATGCACATGTGCCAATCCGGCTATAACAACCTTGTATTTGTCCTTTTTCATGATTACTCTCCCTTCTCATATCCATTTACTGCAGGCAACTTACGAAACCCTGATATTGACTTGCCTGTGTACACCTATTAAGCTTCGCAATTACCTGATTTATTATTTGTTGAATATGCACCTCATAACTAAAGGTGTAATTAAGGTCATCCTATCTGCTGCCTGTCCTTTTTCGCCCGTCGATGTATACTTCTATACCGTATTCCATAGCCGCATCGGCAAGCCTCTCCATCCCGGCTTTTTCAGGTACCTGTATGTCAGGCAGCTTATAGGGATTCTTTATAAGAATACCCTTAGAATTGCCAAGAGGATTATAGGACAGCAGCTCATAATACTTAAGTGTCGGGATATCCTTTAAAAACTCGGCTGTGCTTCTTATGTTTGCAACGTCATTGTTGTATCCCGGGATTACAGGGGTGCGTATTATAAGAGGTATTCCCGCCTCAGCCAGCCTTTTAACATTGTCAAGTACCGTTATGTTGCCTGCTCCGGTTCCCTTCCTGTGAGCAGCATCGTCCATGTGCTTTATATCTCCCATAATCAGGTCGGTATGTGGAAGGAGCTTCTTATAATCTGCCCAGGGAAATGAAAGGTTGGTCTCCATGGCAGTGTGGACCAGGCCTTCATGGCAGCGCTTGAGGAGCTTTGCGGCAAAGTCGCTCTGCTTCATGGCCTCGCCGCCCGATAATGTTACTCCTCCGCCCGAGCGCTCATAGAAAGCCCTGTCCTCCTCTATCTCTATATAAATCTCGTCAACACTCATCCATTTTCCAACCTGCGTGAGAGAGCCGTAAGTGCAGGCGTTTGCACATGCAAAGCACAGGGTGCACCGGTTTTCATCAATAATATGCCTCTCACCGTCAATCTTGTGAGCTCTCATGGGACATATCTTAAAGCATATTCCGCAGCCTGCACATTTGTCCGGTTCAAAACGCAGCTCAGGGACTCCTCTTATGCCCTCAGGGTTATGGCACCAATAGCATGACATATTACAGCCCTTGAAGAAGACCACCGTTCTTATCCCCGGTCCGTCCTTGGTTGAAAATCTCTCAATATCAAAGATAAGTCCCTTATCCATAATCGGCTGTCCTTTCATTACTTGTATCCGCAGCTTAAGTCAGCTGCTGCACATAAACTTAAGCTCTTATAATCCATTCATATTTACTTATGCTTTGCCATAATCTTTAAGCTCCGCTGATGCCACCTCACGGTTTTCTTCTGCCGAACGGTAGAAGCATTCTATTGCGGATACTATATTCAGGGTCTCCTCAGGCTTCACGACGCGTTCCTCCTTGCCTTCCAGCACCTTGAGTACATGCTCGTACATATACCAGTGTCCGTCGAAGGCCTTGTCGGTATAAGGCCTGTTATCGAAGAATTTCAGCTTTGTTTCTGCCTGGTAATGGCCCACATTCTTGTAAAGCATGAAGTTTTCAACATCAATGCCTCCCCTGTCTCCGCATAGCAGGAAGCTCTTTGATGTGGGATAATTGAGTGCCCATGTGAAGCGGAAGTTTACCAGGAAATTACCTTCAAGGCGGATTGTGCCCATTGCTGATTCCTCAACGTTAAACTCCCTGTGATCGTACGGACGGGGTGTGAATACTCCCGTGTAAGCTCCGCTTTCCTTGATGGAAAGAAGTATGTCATTACCCTGTTTTGCAAGATAATCAAAGGCCTTGCCGCTGACCGCCTCTACTCTGGGATTTCCTGTCATCCATAAAAGAGCGTCTATGAAATGAACTCCAAGATCGCAGAAGGGCCCGCCGCCGTTATGCTCCTTCATGTGGAACATGCCCCAGGTAGGTATGCCATAGCGCCTTACAAAGCTTATGTCTGCAAAATAAGGCTTGCCGATATCGGCCTGGCTGATTGCATCGTGTGCAAATACCATATCCGGCGACCACCTGCGTGACTGGCAGGGGAAAAGGATACGACCGCACCTTTCGGCTGTTTCAAACATTTCCTTAGCATCCTGATAAGTCAATGCTATAGGCTTTTCGCACATTACATGAGCTCCGGCCTCAAGTGCTTTAATGCTCCATTCCTTATGGTATACATTGGGAGTGCATACGGATACCAGATCCGGCTTTAACTCGTCAAGCATCTGCTGAGGATCCTCGTACCACTTCGGTATATCATAACGCTGTGCCGTCTCCCTTGCCGCTTCAGGCCGTATGTCGGCGACTCCCACAACCTCAGCAAGCTCTTGTCTCTTTAAATTGCCTATTGCCGGAAGGTGAGCGGAATTTGCAATCATTCCGGCTCCTATTATTGCTATGCGAACCTTTTTCATTAAATTTCTCCTCCTTGTGTGTTAAGGCTTGTGCTAATTATATTGTAAAAATAAGATGCCTTAATTCCAATATCATGATTTAAATGCATAGCATAAAAAATTGATATTGACAAATAAAACACTTTGTGATATTATTATTTGTTTCAAAAGGCTGTCAAAATGCTTATAGCATATTAACAGCCTTTTCTTTCTTAATGTACCCTGCGGGCAAAGTATGTTCTTCGGACTCAATACAACCCCGGGTCTCAATGCGACTCCGGTATCAATGCAATCCCGGGCCGCCGCAATTATTCCTGCTGAAGTACATTTATTGAGATTTAACATCTTTAGTTGCCCATTTTTCTATTGCCTTTTTAGAATAAATAGAGTTTATCAGCTGTACAAGCGAAAGCAGGATTATAACCACCAGGGGAATCATGTACAGGAAGAAGATTACACATAGCAAAATCAGGACTCCTGAGGTGAAAAGGATCTTCAAGGTGGTTTTCCATTCGATTGCCATTATTATCAATGAGTTCTTAAATGCCTTCGCTACAGGAATATCCACAGTAACCATCATTGGGAACATATATGCCTGTATGAGAAAGGATACGCCTCCGGCCAGTAAAAGCACTACGGATCCGCCCTTTTCAAAACCAAGTATATAAGGATAAAGTGAAAGTGATAACGGGGCTGCTGTCAATATCAGTACCCAAAGCAGGCGCCTAAAAAACTGGTTTCTGAACTCGGCAAAGTAATCCTTCCAAAACTCCACTCTCTTTTCCCGCAGCCTGAGCATAATTATATTCGTCATTCCGCAGATTGCTGCGGGATATGTGACAACAGGCAGGAAAAGTAAAAGGGTAAGCAGGTTCATACCTATCAGCTCTTTCCAATAGAACTTAAGCATGTAGGTAAACCATTCGGATTCAGTCTCCGGATTCAATATTTTATTTTTTCTGCTGTCCCCAAACTGGACCATGTCCCTTTCTTTCTTCATGTATTACCCCTTAACGGCTCCGGCAGTAAGACCTTCAATCATATATCTCTGGAAGAAAATGAACATAAGAACAATCGGAAGGGATCCGGCAACCGAGAATGCCATCAGCCCGCCGTAATCATGGGCATATTCACCCATAAAGCTCTGTGCAAGTCCTACGGGCAAGGTCTTCATGGTATCAGTGGTCATAATGGTCAATGCCATCAGGAAATCATCCCATGAAGACAGGAAGGTATATATGCCGACTGCTATAATTCCCGGCAATGTCAGAGGCAGCAAAACCCTGAATAATGTCTGAAACCTGCCTGCGCCGTCAATTCTTGCAGATTCATCCAGTGACTTAGGTAGTGTATCAAAAAAAGATTTCATAAGCATTATTGCAAGCGGCAGTGCAAAAACCGCATCTGCCAGTATTAGTCCGCGGTAAGTATTAATAAGTCCCCACTGAAGATAGAATGTATACAGCGAGATCAGAATAACTACTATCGGAAACATCTGCACAGACATAATGGATGTCATTATTGCGTTTTTAAATGCAAAGTTGAACCTTGAAAATGAATAGCTTGCCGGAATTGATATCACCAACACTAGTAATACGGTTCCTCCGGACACAACAAAGCTGTTAATGAAAAACCTTACATATTGCGGCCTTGCAAATATTTTCGAGTAATTAATCAGGGTTGTCTTTATCGGCAGCAGGTGCGGAGGAAGACTCATCAGAAAATTGCTTGGAGTAACTGATGAAACAACCATCCAATATATAGGGAAAAGAAGTATTGCAACTAAAATAATTACTGTCAGGTATTTTATTATACTCCTTATAGAAACACGTTTTTTCTTATATGTCTGCATTGCTCATCCTCCTCTCCTTATTGATAATCGTTGACAGCCCTGCGATTTGAGTGGTTCATAACTATAGTAATAATCATCAGTAAAGTAAGCCAAAGCACGCCAATCGCAGCTCCTCTGCCGAAATCATATGACTGGAAGGCAGATTTGTAAGCTGCTATTGATAATGTTGTAGTAGCATCTACCGGACCGCCGCCGGTCATGTTGTAGATAATCGTGTACATCTGGAAGTTATTCATAATGGCAACCCATATACTGGATACCATGACAGCACGAATGGAAGGTAAAATTATATGCCATAATAATTTGAACTTGGCGGCGCCGTCTATCTTGGCAGCCTCAATCAGTGACGCATCCACCGATTGCATGCCTGCAAGCAGCATAACCATCATATACGGAAGCTGCTTCCATACGCTTGCTATTATTATGGAAGCCATGGCAAGAATACCGGTAAGGGTCCATGAAACATTAACCGTATCCGTTATGCCGGCTTTATGCAATACATAATTGATTACGCCGAACTGCTGGTGGAGCATCCATCTCCACAACAAAGCAACTACAACCGACGGTATGGTCCAGGGTATAAGGAATAATCCCCTGAAAACATTTCTGCCGCGCAGCTTGGTATTGAGCAGAAGGGCTATGGCAAGGCCAAGTACTGTCTGTATTACAACAGTAAGAAGTACGAATATTATTGTTGTCAGGAAATAGCCGAATATATCCTTTTTTTCAAAAAGCTTTATATAATTCTTAAAGTTGTTCCAGACCGGATCTTTGAGATTGCTTATTGTATAATTGCAGAAGCTTACATATATACCCTTAAGTATTGGCAGCGCAACCACAATTACAAGCACGATAAGCGCAGGTACGGTCAGAAAGAAGCCGAAAAAGCTGTTATTCATTCGGAAGCGTATCTTACCTGTTCTGTCATTGGATAAATTGTTTGCGTTCTTTTTCATTATAAGCTCTTCCTTCACTTTTAAAGGTGCCAGGCAATATTTCCTTGCAGGCCCATATTACCTGACACCTTCATAATCTCATGTTACTGCATTATTGTATTATTAATTTCCGTCATATAAATCCTGGATTGCTTTCTGGGTTTCGGTCATGACAGTCGTTACATCCTTGCCCTGAGCCAGCTGCTGCAGAGCTTCAACTATCTTCTCGTCGGCATCCATGAAATGCAAGCCTGCTGTTGGAAGTGCTTTTGCTGTCTCCATGGCCTTAACATATGTTGCGGTAGGATCCTGCACATCCTTGAACACCTCGGCCATTACTCCTGAGCGGGATGACATCTTTCCCTTGCCGTCAACGTAAAGCTGGTTAATGCATTCGGGTCCTGTCAGGAATTCCATGAACTTCATAACTTCATCCGTCTTAGCTTCATCAACTGTATTGAAGGTTATAAGCAGGTGGTCAATCAGATAACCATGTCCGTAAGGAGTGCCGTTTCCGGGGATAACTGCGAAGCCCATATCCTCTTTTAAGGCATCCGGATCTGCAGCGCTTTGAAGTACTGCTGCTATGCAACCTTCGATATCCCAATAGAAGCCTATAACGCCCTGACCGAACAGGTTACGCAAATCCTTGAAGGAGCTTCCGTAAGGAGATATTCCGTCAACTAAAAGCTTCTGAAGCTCTGTGAAGGTCTTGATGGCAGCGTCATCCGTAAGATTAATCTTGCCGCTGGCATCAAGGAAGTTGCCGCCGTTAGCCCATAGTGCCGGGAATACATTGTATCCTTCGCCTGCTTCCGTTCCGCCTGAAGCAATTGCAAGTCCGTATATCTTGTTGCCGTTCTCGTCAGTACCAAGGGCAGATATCTTCTCAGCATCTTCAAGCAGCTCGTCCCATGACTGAGGCAGCTGGGTAATGCCGGCTTTCTCAAGCAGTGCCTTGTTGTAGAACAGGCAGTAGGTATTGTTGAACCAAGGCATTGCCATCATTTGTCCGTCTACTGTTACAGCATCTATTGCAGTCTGGCTGTAATCGGAAAGTACATCGTTGCTTACAAGACCGGTGATAGATTTAACTACACCCAGTTCCAAGAACTGCGGAAGCCATTCAGCCTTAATGTGAGCCACATCAGGGGTGCTCCCTGCTGCGGCGGCAATCAGAAGCTGGTCAAGATACTGTGCATAAGGATTGGAATCAAGCTCTACGGTGACATTGGAGTTTTTGCTCATATAGTTGTCTGACATAGCCTTGTAGGTCGGTAACTGAGCCTCTTCTGCAAATACCCATGACGCCCATTTCAGGGTAACTGCTTCTTTAGCATCGCCGCCGGATGTTGTATCCTTCTTCTCATCTGTGGTGGATTTCTTATCATCGGAAGTCTGCTGCTTCTGGCTGTCAGATGATTTATTATCATTACCAGATTCTTCCTTCTTGCTGCATCCGCCAAGCAGTGCTAAAACCATAGTAATACATAGTAACACACTTAGCAACTTTTTCATTTTGCTCCTCCTTTTCATTCATTGGGAAACTTACATACCATATATGGTCTAATAAAAGATGAAAGTATCAAAAATGAATATTATGTATTTATTTATGTAATATTAAGTGAGGAAAGCCGGTTGTTCAACATTATCATTTTTGATAACTTTCATGTCTTTTATTTATAACAAATATACAATTTTGACGATGCAACGTAAACACCAAAATCCCGGCTTACATTTCAAATGCAATTTGTATTGACAGACTGATGCATACATGTTATAATCTTTATTTTTTAAAGATGCAAAATGAAAGTTTATGCGCTATTTATTTGTATTTATTACTATCATTATTCTAAAACTTATTATCTTTATTCTGCTGCGGACATTATGCTGAAAAAGGCCGGCTTTGGCTGCAGCTTGCCGTCAAACAGCCTGGCGTAGGTTTTGTCATTGGTATAGAAAAGATATTCGTCCATCAGGCCGAACACTGTCACGTTTGTTATGTTGGCCGGGCCGCCGTTAGCCGTATCTAGGCGCTTAAGAACCTGGAACAACGCTTCATATCTTCTGGCCTGCTTCTCCATGGAAGCCTCATCCTTCGTCTCGCTTCTTATGGTCAACTCTGTAATCTGAATTTCAAGCCCCAGCTTTGCAAATTTCTCAACTGCCGTCATAAAGCTGTCATTGCCGCCGACTATTCCCGGATAAGTGAGATCCATATAACCCTGCATACCGATACCGTCTATCAGCCCCTTATCCTTCAGATACGAAACCAAATCATAAATTTTCGATGTCTTGAGAGGCTGGAAGGTATTATAATCGTTGTAAAAAAGCTTCACACTGCTGTCTGCATATTTTCGTGCATACTCAAAGGATTTTTCGACGTAGTCGGTGCCAATTACCTTATACCACAGGTTATCCTTGGTGCCGTCATACTTTGTCCTTATATTGAAGCCGGTATCCGATTCAAAGCTTCCGGCTGTGATTTCAACCGCTTCGTTCACAACATCCCAGCAATACATGACACCGGGATAGTTATCCTGTGTATACTCCAGTACCTGCCTAATATAGCTTTCAAGACGCAGGAGCATAGTATCCCTGTCAACAAACTTGCCCCTTGAATCATAACCCTCACGGAAAAACCATTCGGGAACCTGGTTATGCCATACCAACACATGCCCTCGCATCCGGATGTTATTGTCCTTGCAGAATTCCAGTCCGTCTTTTGCGGTGTCGAATTTTACCGCAGGCTCAGTGTTGCCTGATTTATAGTTATTAATACTCCCCTCCTGGTCAAGCAGATAGGAGGGCTTCATCAGGTTACTGTATGTAACACTGTTAAAATGGTATTTAATTATTTCGCACATTGCCTGTGAGCGTACGGTTGATGTCTCTATGGAGCTGCCGTTCAGCCCGACACCAAACGAAAAATAATCCTTGTAAGCATCCTTCAGAGCTTTTCCCGTAACAGATGCCGTAATATCATATCCATCTATAACAACCGGCTCAGCCGGCTCAACCGGAACCGGCTCTTCATCTGACTGATTTGGGCCCTGGGACGCCTCGCTGGCTCCGCTTCCTTCTCCGGTCTGTTCATTGTCTCCTGCTCCCTGCTTTTCCCCGCTGCCAGCATTTTCTGTTTCTTTAAAGGTGTCAGAGTCAGTATTATTACCGGCAGTACCTTCTGCGACTTCACCGCTTTTATCATCTCCTGTATCTTCATCAGCAATCGCATCCTCATTACCCTGTTTTGAGCTCTTTTGCCCTGCACAGGATATTAATAAAGCTGCTGATAGTAATACCAGAAGGATAATACTAATCTTTTTCATTTCTTTTATACCCCCCATGTTAATTTCATAATGACACAATTATACCGTATTTTTCGGTTACGTACAACTCAAATAACGGACCCCTCAACAATAAAACCGAGCTGACGATACCATTATTGTTATTATTGCATGGCTCCTTTTATAATACGTAACCTGTTCAAGCAAACATATAGGGCGGTCATAAGACCGCCCTATATGCAATATATGAATTATTATTTCTCTAACAGCCAAGCTTTCATTATTTCTTAGTCTTTGCCGTCAACACACCGCTGTAGGCGCCGGTATACCCATCCCCATTGACTGCACGTATCTTATAGTAGTAAGTAGTATTAGCCGAAAGCTTTGAATTAGTATAGCTGGTTCCGCTTACTGTGGCAATAAGCTTATATCCGCTGTCCTTCTTAGTTGAACGATATACCTGGTACTTTACTCCATCAGCTGCTGCCTTCCATGTAAGTGTAATCGATGTTTTTGAAGTCTTGCTTACCTTCAGGCCGGATGGCTTGCCCGGTACATTCTCCTTCACGGATATGCTGTAATCCGAATTGGAATAGGTTCCGTACTGTTCCACTTATCCAGATACGCAATCAGTGAATATACATCCCTGCAGGTTCTTGAGTTTAACAACTGACTGAAGTATTCTTCAAATGTATTGTTAAAGTCATCTATATAACCCTCGGAATCAATAATCAATGCAGCCGAATTAATATAGTTAAAAAGCTTATAGGATGCTATGGGAACAATATTAATAATCTGATATTTGAATATTAATATTGAGAGGGTTGCAAGTACTATCGAAAAGCTTATCGGAACATAGTCAAACCCTACTGTCTGTATTATTCCGGTGCCCTGAAGAATGTTAAGTGCCCCGGGAATAAAAAGGGCCAGACATAACATAATATTCTGCCTTATATGGCTTTTCTTTCGAAATGCCTTATATAATATTAGGATGCCTCCTGTGACAATATAAATATGCGTAAGTACCGTGTTAAGCAGGAATGCGCTTCCCCACTCTATTACCTTGGTATCCTTAATCATTTCCTTCATTACCAGGTATGAGGAGCTTTCAGTCATAAGCGGCAGATAACATATAATTGATGGAATCAGCAGTATGCCTGTTACAGGCTTGTTTTTAATATTTATCATTCCTGTATAATAAAGTGCAAATATTAAGAATAAAGCGCCGATAAACATGATTGGTACCAATGTAAATCTTATGGCTATATTAAAAAACGGCTTTCCTACAGAAAAAATCTCAATAATTGCAAATAAGAGCCATAAAAGCATTGCTATATGGCAGGCAAAAAGACTGTAGAATAATCGCGTTTTCTTTGCTTTCATGTACAGCACGGTAATAGTTGCTACACCCTGCATTATGAGGATTATGTATAATATGATGCCAAGCTTTTGATAGAAGGTCATCTTTATCTGCCTCCACCGGTAATTTATCCGTTTTTAATATTGTAACTTATATTTTTCTTAATGAATAGTGACAAATGTAACACCTTTTTAATCTATAACGGCAAAATATACTTGATATTATGGGAACAAAACCTTAGAATAATATAATGGTTATATGATAATGTTAACAATTGGAGGTCCTGTTATGAAAGTCATAATTGCAGAAAATTACCGTGAAATGAGCATGCGTGCCGCACGAATTATGGCAGACCTGATTGAAAAAAAGCCGGACTGTGTTCTCGGGCTTGCTACCGGCGCAACTCCCATAGGAACATATAAGGAGCTGATCCGATTACACCGGGAAGGTCTTGATTTTTCACGCATAAAAACCTTTAATCTGGATGAATATCTCGGCATTGGCCTTGATTTATCAAAGCCATACAGTGAGGACCAGAGCTATGCAAGGTTTATGTACGAGGAGTTTTTCAGTCATATTAATATCAGAGATGAGAATATACACATTCCTGACGGGCTTGCGAAAGACCCGGAAAGCTTCTGCTCCTGGTATGAGGAGGAGATCAAAAAGGCAGGCGGAATTGATCTGCAATTGTTAGGAATCGGCGGTGACGGGCATTGGGCTTTCAATGAACCCGGCTCGTCTCTTTCCTCCAGAACAAGAGTGCAGGCTTTGGATAAGAAAACCCTGGATGACAACTATGAGGCTTTTTATAAAAAGTCCGGCATATCAAGAAAAGATATGCCCCATTATGCCATAACCATGGGTATCGGAACCATTCTGGAAGCCAAGAGCGTTATGATGCTTGCTCACGGGAGCAAGAAGGCCGAAATTGTGGCTAAGGCGCTTGAAGGCCCCGTTACGGAAGAAGTTACGGCTTCAGCTATTCAACTGTTCAAGGGAGATGCCACCGTTATACTCGACAGGGAAGCGTCCGCCATGCTTTCTAAGGATTTTCTCTCCATGTACGGAGAATAATCCTCTCCGGCGAGGCTTTAGCCTGCCGGTTAATCCCAATTGATTCTGCGAAAAACCCCGCATGCTATTATTTCTTTGTGCATGCGGGATTTTTATCTTTTCTTGTTGATTTTGTTTTAACCCTTCCGGGCATTATCACTAAGTATTCTCTCTATATCTTCGGCAGGCATGGGTCTGTAGTAATAGAAGCCCTGAATATAGTCACAGTCATTGTTCTGAAGGAATTCCACCTGCTCCTTCGTTTCAACCTTTTCAGCGATAACCTCCAGATCAAGGCTCTTGCCAAGCTGTATGATTACCTTTATTATTCCTTCGTCCTTGACAGATTTTGTAATGCCGTGAATAAACTGGCCGTCAATCTTGATACGATCCACGGGCAGCATTTTTATTCTGCTGAGGGAGGAATATTCCGTACCGAAATCATCCATTGTAATGCATACTCCCAGCTCCTTCAGCTCGTTCAGCTTATTTATGGTATAGTCAACTCCGTTGCCTGCTATGCTTTCGGTAACCTCAAGCTCAAGATAACCGGGATCAAGGCCTGTCTCATCAAGTATTTCCTTAATTACCCTAAAGATATTAGGATTAATAAACTGGGCTATGGACAAATTAACGGCTATTCTAAGCTTTGGGAACCCCATGTCGTGCCACAATTTATTCTGCCTGCAGGCAGTCCGCAAAACCCACTGCCCGATAGGATTTATCAGGCCTGTTTTTTCTGCCATCAATATGAATTTGCTCGGAGGCACCATGCCCTTCTTCTGATTGTCCCACCGCAGCAGGGCTTCAATTCCGGTTATCTCACCTGTCTTAGAATTAACCTGAGGCTGGTAATACAGCATAAACTCATTTTTATCCAACGCATGGTACAATTCATTGGTCAGCTCCACATTCTGCATGATATCCTTCTTCATATCGGTGGAGCAGAGAGAATACATATTTTTACCCTTCTGTTTAGATGCATACATTGCAAGATCGGCATTCTTGACAAGCTCGTCTGCGTTATCCCCGTCAATCGGATATACTGCAATTCCCATACTTGCAGTAACGAAAAATTCCTGGTTTTTTATTCTTATGGGCCGTTTAACAGCCTCCATTATCTTATCGGCTTCCTCAAGAATGTCTGCGAGTCTGGATACCTGCGATATCATGATCAGGAATTCATCCCCGCCAAAACGGGATATGATATCAAAGGTTCTCAAGCTGCTTGCAAGCCTGTGTGCCATATGTACAAGCAGAATGTCTCCTCCCTCATGTCCCATAGTGTCATTTACTGTCTTAAATGAATCTATATCCATGAAGGCAACACCCACAAGCCTTCCGTTTCTTTTAGCTATATTGACAGCCTGCTGCAGGCTGGCCATAAATGAGTCCCTGTTTGGCAAACCGGTAAGCGAATCATAAAAGGCTTTATGATTAATCTCCTTCTCCATCTGAATCTTAAACCACAGGTTCGAAACCAGGTTTGAGAGAATGTTCAGCACTTCCATATGATCCGATCTAAGAGCCACCTTTTCCGATGACGTCTTAAGTCCCATGAAACCCATCACCTTGTCATCTGTAATAAGCGGCTTAAGCCATATGGTTTTTACCTGCATTCTTTTACACCAGTCCTTTATAGGATCGGTATCAGCCAAATCGTCTGCATCACTTATCCATATACTTCCCATCTCCATAAGCCCTTTTACGGCATTCCAGTCCGCCTTTCCTGTTTCCTGGTTTATAAAGCCTACTTCCTTAAAGCCATCGCCTCCGGCATGATAAATTTTATCTACATTATTTCTGTTCTCATTGAGGAACAACAGGCAGGAGCACTCAAACCTGAAGTGTTCTACGCACATATTCAGCATATTCTGGACGATGTCATCCACATTGCTTGAATTTACCGTAACAAACATTGCTGAAACATCTGATACAAGCTTTTGAAGTCTTATCTGCTCTTCATTATAGGAAAGCCGGTCCAGATAGATATTATGTATATAGTGGGCAAGCCAGAATATAACACCAAACATCAATAATCTCGTAATATGGTCAACAGGTGCAACTGCAGAGGTCATTTCAGGTCTTATTATCATTAAAATAACAAAGGAAGTTATAGTTGTAATAACTATCAGATTTAAAAGGTGGCTTTCATTATAAGCAATCGCAATAATTATAAATACAACCGTGGGTATCCATGCATATACTGTTGAATAGTCAATATATTTAAATATTATTATCGGAATGGTGGCTATCATTATGATATCGGTCAGCATATTCCTTATTTTCTGGTTGTTAACAAGGCTTTGGATCACCTGAATCATCATACCGATAATCATCAGTAAACCGCTGAACAATACAGTTGAGGAAACCGGCTCGCGACTTGTAAAAAACGGAATCGCAAAATGTATAATAGCCCCGAAAATATATGCCCAGGATAAATACATGCTTAGCTTACGGCGTGTAGCCTCGCTCATGATCTCTCCCCTGCCGGCTGCTATGCTGTATTTACGCCTGTAAAACAATCCATAGCGTTTAATGCAGTACAGCATGACCGCCATCGGCGCCATCACTATTACAGGCGCCATCTGG
Organism: Lachnoclostridium sp. UBA1434; assembly: GCA_002329645.1. Classification (GTDB taxonomy): domain Bacteria; phylum Bacillota; class Clostridia; order Lachnospirales; family Lachnospiraceae; genus Mobilitalea. Next base: position 30,845 of record DCTS01000058.1, read on the forward strand.
GGTATCTTGGTTTCGCTTATCATATTTATAATGAACTCCGTCCCCGTTCCAAGCACTGTAGCTATGAAGATAGAGGTGCATATAAGTACACTCTGTCTTTTGATATCAACCTTATTTGATTTTAAACCCCACCCTAACAGTAGAATAAATCCCCACACTGAAAAGCTTACATATTGAAGCTTGTAAAACCAATCCAAAAAACCTCCGGAAAATATATTAACCCAGCCGACATTGGTATTGACAAGGATGTACTGCCCTCTTGCAATACTGTCTATTACAGCAAAAACCAATACATTAATTACAGCAGGCAGATAAATTAATATAAAAGTCAGTTTGTTGCGAAGGAGCTTCGATTCAGTCAATCTAAGTATAAAATTAATTTGAAAACTGAAGCAGGTGCCCCAGCCAATTGCTGCCATACGCCTCCACATATAACATGTTTCATAATCAGGAGCAGAGTTTGCTATACAGAAGGAAAATGCCCATATAGAAAAGGAAAGACAGCAGTAGAAAAATGCTCTGTGCAGGGGTGATTTGGAATTCATATTAAAGACATATAATCCAAAAATATAATATATTATTGCGGCTATGAAGAATATTAGCGAGAATACATTTGGCAGAGACATCCTGCACACTCCTTTGTATGTAATATTACTTCGAGCTTAACATTATATCCTTTATAAATAGAAAATCATAGGAATTTTATATTCGTTTTCATGATCCTAAACGAATATCCTGCTTTATACCGCTATTTATTATTTCTTCTTATTATATTTATAATTATATCAAATAATATAAATAATTACCACATTTTTCAACACAATAATATTTAAATATATTTGTGAACTTTTTGTGAAATTAGCACTCTCCTCTTGACAGTGCTAATTATGCGTGTTATATTACATATAGAACAAGGGTAGCAGATAAGCAATACGGCTTAATGGAAAATGCCGTATATATTATAAGCAAACCTGATAAAATAATAATATATAAATTAAGGAGGAATTGGTATGTTACTTCCAAGTATTTTTAATGATAATTTTATTGACAATGTATTTGATGACATGTTTTCATTCCCTGCATTTTTCTCATCTCCTTCACGCAGATGGATGAGCACAAATCTGGAGGATCTGGGAGATGAGTACCGGCTTGAGATTGAGCTTCCCGGTTATGATAAAAAGGACATTCATGCCGAGCTTCGCAACGGTTACCTGACCGTATCCGCAAACAGGGATGAAACCAAGGAAGAAAAAGACAAGAAGGGCAGATATGTTCGCAGGGAGCGCTATTGCGGAAGCTGCAGGAGAAGCTTCTATGTAGGCGAGAACCTGAAGGAAGAGGATTTCAAGGCATCATTCGAAAACGGTGTGCTTAAGCTGGTATTCCCCAAGGAGAAGAACAGGGCTAAGATTGAAGAGCAAAAATATATTCCGATTGAATAAGAAGAAACCTCTCTCACACATGGGCATTCCCCCTAAAGTCAAGCTGGTCCGGCTTGCCGGACCACTTTAATATAGATGAGGCTGCTGCAGATCTAATTAAAAGTTAGTTTTGCAGCAGCCCTTTTTTCTTAAATGAGATTCCTCCTGAACTCATATTAGTTTGATTCCATCAAGGCATATGCACATTAAAAACATCTGAAAAACAGTATTCTGTTGGTGTTAATCCTGTCATATACCCAGGCTCTGCGTCTCCAGCGAAAGCCTTCAACTGTCTGACGCCCGGCAAATATAGGATAGAACCAGAAGTTGCTGCCGTTAATGAGCCAGAAATAGGTGAATCTGTTTATGCATCCTCTTAAATCCCTTGGAAAGCCGGGGAATATTCCGCCAATTCCGCCGCCCGGACGCCTTGAATCCGTACGGCCTGCAAAGGGCTGTGCTTCAGCCCGCGGCATCTCGGGTGTGAAGCCCGGAGGCGGCGAAGGCGGCTGCGTGCCAGGCCTTGTCTGCCCCGGAGGTGACTGCGGCATACCGGGTCTGGACTGTCCGGGAGGAAAGCCGGGCGGTGCAGACGGCGG
>DCTS01000068.1:0-14433 GCA_002329645.1 Lachnoclostridium sp. UBA1434
TAAGAACGAAACAGGGTATGACCGGGATTATTTGTATGATAAACTGAAAGAAAACAATATATATTCCAGAAAATACTTTTACCCGCTTACCTTAGATCAGGCATGCTTTAAGAACCATTATAAAAACATACATATTCCAAATGCCAGATATATCTCGAAAAATATACTTACCATACCGCTTTATGCGGATCTTCCACATGAAGCAGTGGAACAAATCTGTAAAATAATAAAAGGTAAAGGACTATAATAAAAGATTTACGGAGAATAAAAATGTCGGATAATAGCTTAAACCTGTTATTTGAAGTAAACAAAGGAATAATCGCAGACTTACAGAAAATCATATTAGGCTTCAGAGGGCAGGACTATGATTTTGCATTAAGAAAGGCATCAGGAATGTTTAAGCAATTGAGTGAATTCCTGAGATTGTTTGATTCTTGCATGGATGCCTTGAGGGAATGGGGTATTTCTATAAGTACCGAATATTTTGCGGAGACACTGAATTCCCTGATAGATGCCCAGGAGAGCAGGGATTATGTTTTTTTGTCAGATTTGTATGAAGCACAGCTTTTGCCGATGCTTACCCATACTCAGGAGGTAATACTTCAAAGGAAGGAAGTATATTTTGACAAGGGCAGATATATAAAAAGCATTGAAATAATCAGGAATTCAGATTCAGTGCCATATGAAAAGCTAAGTTCCATGCCCGAAGCAAAGGAACCGGACTTTCCCGGTTATAGTCTTGAGTATACCTCGGGCGGTGATATGACTGCGGCGGTAAGCCGCGGCAGCAGCAAGCTATACCTCCACAGTAATATCAACGTATGGAAGGAAGCATGCCTGCTTGCCCGCTCCTGGTACCTGCCGTATAAAAACACTTATATAATATATGGCCTGGGACTGGGATATCATATCAGTGAATTGCTTCAGCTAAACAGCTTCCTGAATATTGAAGTATATGAGAGCAATTTCAGCATCATACAGCTTGCCTGTGCCTATACGGATAATATTAAGCTTTCTTCAAATCCCCGGGTAAAGCTCGTATATGATCCGGATTTTACCAGGCTGTCCGGACGCATTGAAAATATGGATGAAGGTGCGGAATTTGTTATCCATTATCCGTCTCTGCAGGCTTTGCAGGACGGGCCGGTCAAGCAAAGGCTGGAGAATTATTTTATTCGGTACAGCTCGGTAAAAAGCCAGCTTCCCCTGCTGAACGGGAATTTTACAAGGAATATTAAAAACTGCGACGGATACATTGACGAGCTCAGGGAGGCTTTTAAGGGAAGAGACTTATACATTATAGCAGCGGGACCTTCCCTGGATAAGAACTATCTTCAGCTTAAAAATATTAACGGGAAAGGAATTATACTTGCAACGGGTACGGTCTTTAAAAAGCTTTTAAATGCAGGTATAATCCCGGACTATGTACTGGTTACGGATCCGAATGCCAGGGTGTATAAGCAGATAGCAGGAGCGGAGAACAGTGAAGTACCCATGCTCCTCCTGTCAACTGCATATTTTGGCTTTGCCTCAAAGTATAAGGGGAAGAAATATCTGATTTGTCAGAGAGACTACCAAAGGTCCGAGGATTATGCAGGGGAAAAGGGATGGCAGCTGTTTAACACCGGCGGCTCCGTCAGTACTACAGCCCTTGATATCGGTATAGCGTTTGGCTGCAGGCGTATTATCTTTGCAGGTCTGGATCTTGCATATACGGACAGGTATGCCCATGCCAGCAGTACCTCCCGCAGGAATGCGGCGGATTTTGATAATCAGCTTCAGGTGACGGACATATACGGGAAAATGGTTTATACAAGCAGAAGCTTGAATATGTTCCGCATATGGATAGAAAACCGTATCAGCAATGAGAAGGGCATTGAATTCATAGATGCAACAGAAGGCGGAGCAAGAATCAAAGGGATGAGAATTGCCAGGCTTGCGGATGTCATTAATTAGGTTTTATTTGAGCAGACTTATGATATATGCGCATTACTGCCGGCAGAATATAATCAGGAGAGCATATGATAACAATTAGCGTATGCATGATAGTGAAAAATGAAGAAGCAATACTTGCCCGGTGCCTTGATTCCTTAAGGGATATAGCCGATGAAATAATTATTGTAGATACCGGCTCAACCGATGCAACCAGGCAAATTGCAGCAAAATACACTGATAAAGTATATGATTTTGAATGGTGTGATGATTTTGCCGCTGCCAGGAACGAGGCCTTCTCCAAAGCCACCAAGGAATATATCTATTCGGCGGATGCGGACGAGGTGATTGACGAAGAAAACAGGCAGCGATTCCTCGCCTTAAAGCAGGCTCTGCTTCCGGAGATTGAAATAGTCCAGATGAAATATGCCAACCAGCTTGAGTTCAATACAACATATAATTATGATGTAGAATACCGCCCCAAGCTTTACAAGAGGCTCAGGACATTCTGTTTTACGGATCCGGTGCACGAAAGTGTGCTGCTTACGCCTGTAGTATACGACAGCGATATTACTATCCTTCATTTGCCGCAGGATAATCATGCGGCAAGGGATTTTAGGATATATCTGAAAGCAATACAAAGAGACGGAGGGCTCTCGCCCAGGCTGTACGAGATGTATGCAAGGGAGCTGTTCATATCGGGGAAGGATAAGGACTTTCTGGAGGCGGCCAGGTATTATGAAGGCTTTACCGAGAAGGAATGCAGTGTAAGGCAAAGAAAGATATTTGAATGTATCCTTGCAAGGGCATGCCGTATACGGAATGATATTTCCGGCCTGTTAAAGTATAGCCTCCGCAACATAGCTGAGGGCAAGGCATCCTGTGAGGTATGCTTTGAGCTGGGTGAATACTTCTACGGGATAAGGGATTATAAGGAAGCCTCAATCTGGTTTTATAATGCAGCTTATGAAGCCGAATGTGAGCTGGATATCAGATATTCAGGCTTTTACCCCCTGTCCCGTCTTGCGGATTGCTTCAAAATGCTTGGGGATGAACAACAGGAGGCTGTATACAGGGAGCGCAGCTTAAGCGCAACAAAGTAGCTAAACGCAACAAAGTTGCGTTACGCAATTATAACTGCGTTACGCAGCTATATCGGCGTTTATAACATGAGGTGATGTCATGAAGGATAGCATACGGGATATATATCTTCAAAATATTAGTTTAATCAGGGAGCTTGACAGGGCAATCATTTATTTCAGGAGGCAGCAGCACGATAAAGCTCTTACTATTGTTGCGGATTCCATCACCGGGATGAAGACCATTATCGAGGCAGTAGTAGCTGACCGCGACTACTTTAAGCTGGTTTCCGACGACGTAGTGACCGATATGCTTTCGGGAATTCTTAATGCCCAGAAAAGAAAGAATTTCCTTTTGCTTGCGGATTACCTCGAGCTGCAGATGATTAGCTTCCTGTGCAGCGTGCAGGAGCTCATTATAAGCAGGGAGGAAATATTCTTTGATGAGGAGAAATATATATCCAATGTAAAGCGTATGACGGCCGGCGGAGAAGGCTTTGATGAGGCTGATTTTGAGAGCGTTGATACCGAAGGGCTGCTGAAAAAAGGATATCGTGTGGAATTCACTTCCTGCGGCGCAATGACTCTTGCTGCCGGGGACAGGGAGCGGCAGTATTATTTCCATACCAACGGACGTATTTTTGAGGAGGCAATGCTGCTGGCTGACAGTTGGTTTAAAGACGGTATTGAAAGATATATTGTATTTGGGTTTGGAATGGGTTATCATATAAGAGAGCTTGCGGAAATTGCTCCGGATGCCGACATCGAAGTATATGAGACCGATATCGGAGTACTGAAGCTTGCCTGTGCCTTCACGCAGCTTGAGAGTATTTTCTCCAATGGTAAAGTCAGACTGATATTGGATTCGGATTTAAGTAAGCTTAAGGACCGCCTTGCTTCATCAGCATCAGAGGAAGCCTTCCGCATACATTATCCGTCCATGCAAAACATAAGAAACCGTAAGGACAGAGAAATTCTGGCAAATTATATACCCTGGGCTAAAACCATAGAATCCTGACGATACTTAATAGTAACGGTGCTGTATATAATAAAGGAGGAGTAGGATTGCTGTACATTTTAATTGTATTGGGTATTTTCCTTTTGGAAAGCAGGATTAAAAAGTATGTTGACGAGAATAAAAGGCTGGGTGACAGGGAGGAAATCTTAGGCAAACGCATTATCTTAAGAAAGCAGTATAACCGCGGAATGTTCCTGAACTTTATGGAGAACAGCGCTAAGACAGTTAAAATCATATCCGGCATCCTACTTGGAGTACTGCTTATATTCTTTGCAATAATGCTTCCTAAAAAGAACAGGAAAATGTTCAAGCTTGGATTGTCTCTTTGCCTTGGGGGCGCCATAAGCAATACGGCAGACAGGTTTACTAAGGGACATGTGGTGGACTATTTCAGCTTTAACTGCAAGTTCCTAAAGAAAGTGGTATTTAACCTGGCAGATATGTTTATTCTGGCCGGCTCCCTGATAATGGCGGTTGCTGCGCTTTTTACCTCGGGCTCGCGCCGCAGCACGGAGTAAAGCATTGATGAACTCAGTATATGGCCCCTGATTTATACAAGATAAAGCCTTTCGCAACAAATGCATTCTCCCTGATTGGAAGAAGCCTTGAAAGAATTGCGGAAGGTTTTTTGATGTAAATTGTGTATAATGAATTTACTTAGATGGTGCGATAGTTTTCTGCACGACTCTTTCAGAGCTTCGCTCTTAAACGGGCTTTGTTCTCAAAGCAGCTTTGCTCTCAAAGCGTGCAGGGCATGCTATACATATACCCGTCACAGAATTTTCAGAACAATTTTATTGATTTATATTAGTTCTATAGTTATAATGAGTTATACGGAAATTATATTGTAAAAACAGGTTTTTCCGTTCAGGAGGATTTAATGAATAATAACAAGCCAAACAATAAGAATGGCATGCCGAATAAAATGTTTATTATAATAACACTGATATCGGCTTTATTTATATGGTACATGTATTCTCTCCTTTCAGCCCAAATTCGTGAAAGTACCAATATTGAAAAGCCCTACAGCTTTTTCATGGATATGCTTGAGGACAAAGAGGTTAAATCCGTTAAAATACAATATGACAAGAACAAGATTGTATTCGTACCAAAGGAGCAGCCTCATGCCGCATATGATATATCTTATTATACCGGATATATTGACAACCCCAATCTTCTGACGATGCTCAGGCAGGCAGGGGTTGAGGATATAAGCTCGGATGTTATAGACAACAGGACCACCTTTATGGACATCCTGGGAATGATACTTCCGTTTGTGGCAATATATGCCGTAATGTGGTTTATATTCAGGGCTGTGTCTAAAAGCAGCGGCGGGGTAATGGGTATCGGCAAAAGCAATGCGAAGGTATATGTTGAGAAGTCAACGGGTGTTACCTTCAAGGATGTAGCCGGACAGGAGGAGGCCAAGGAATCCCTTACCGAAATAGTGGATTTTCTTCATAATCCTACAAAGTATACTAGGATAGGCGCCAAGCTTCCCAAGGGAGCCTTGCTTGTGGGGCCTCCCGGAACAGGTAAGACACTGCTTGCCAAGGCTATTGCCGGAGAAGCCAAGGTTCCGTTCTTTTCCCTCTCAGGCTCAGATTTCGTAGAAATGTTTGTCGGTGTAGGTGCGTCAAGAGTGAGGGATCTTTTCAAGCAGGCGCAGCAAATGGCTCCATGCATAATCTTTATTGATGAGATAGATGCTATAGGAAAAAGCAGAGATGTCCATTACGGAGGAGGAAATGACGAGCGTGAGCAAACCTTGAACCAGCTTCTTTCCAACATGGACGGCTTCGATTCCTCCAAGGGACTTGTGGTGCTCGGAGCTACCAATCGTCCGGAGGTGCTTGATAAAGCATTGCTAAGACCCGGACGGTTTGACAGGAGAATAATAGTAGACAAGCCCGATTTAAAGGGAAGAGTGGATGTCCTGAAGGTGCATGCCAAAAACGTGCTAATGCATGACTCTGTGGACCTTGATGCTATTGCCCGTGCAACAAGCGGAGCTGTGGGTTCGGATTTGGCCAATATGATAAACGAAGCAGCGATACTTGCAGTTAAGAAGGGAAGATCGGTAGTAACACAGGAGGATTTGTTTGAATCGGTAGAAGTGGTTATTGCCGGTAAGGAGAAGAAGGATCGCATACTCAGCAAGGAAGAGAAGAGGATAGTAGCTTACCATGAGGTAGGACATGCTTTGGTCACCGCTTTGGAGAAGCATTCCGAGCCGGTACAGAAGATTACAATTGTCCCGAGAACCCTGGGTGCACTGGGGTATGTAATGCAGGTGCCCGAGGAAGAGAAATTCCTTATGAGCCAGGATGAGCTCCTGACACGCATAGTGACGCTGTTCGGCGGCCGTGCCGCAGAAAAGCTGGTATTTAATTCAATTACCACAGGCGCCTCCAATGATATAGAACAGGCAACCTCACTTGCCAGGGCAATGGTTACACAATACGGTATGAGTGATAAATTTGGCCTGATGGGACTTGAGTCGGTGGAAAGCAAATACCTGGACGGCAGGCCCGTCATGCATTGCGGTGAGGAAACCGCAAGCGAGATAGACAAGGAAGTAATGAGGATACTTAAGGAATGCTATGATAGAGCCGAAGCATTGCTTGCTGCGAATCGAAAGGTTCTGGATGCGATTGCAGAGCACCTTATAGCTAAGGAAACCATAACCGGAGAGGAGTTTATGGAAATATACCGGGAGGTTACCGGAAGCGATGACGGCATCACCGGAGATGGGAAGTCAGCCGATGACAGTGCAGCCGGGGGCGCTAAAAAAGCCAGGGGTGCTAAGGCGGCTAAGGACAGTGCAGCCGGGGGCGCTAAGGCATCCGATGACAGTGCAGCCGGGGATGCTAAAACAGCCCGGGAAGAAGGTACGGCTGAGGATACCAACAGCAAATAATGATGTATAATGAAGGTCTGCCGATCAAAATACGGGTTGGCAGGCCTTGAGCTTGTATATAATAACATCTTATAATAGGTTTTTGACATTATTTCTGCAGGATTATTAAGAACAGGTGATGCCATGTTTGATTTAGAAGAGGAATTGAAAAAGCTCCCGGCATGTCCGGGTGTCTATATAATGAGGGATAAGAATGATACTGTCATTTACGTAGGCAAGGCAGTTGTCTTAAAAAACAGGGTAAGGCAATACTTTCAGAACAGCCGGAACCATACCGGGAAAATCAGGCGTATGGTTGAGAATATTGACCATTTTGAATATATAATAACCGATTCGGAGATTGAAGCCCTTGTACTGGAAAGTAATCTCATCAAGGAATACAGTCCGAAATATAATACGATGCTCAAGGATGACAAGGCTTATCCTTATATAAAGGTCACAGTTAATGAGGCATATCCCAGAGTGCTTTTTTCCAGGAGCATGAAAAGGGACAAGGCAAAGTATTACGGGCCGTACCCCTCTGTTACTGCGGTTAAGGATACCCTGGAGCTGCTGCGAAAGATATACAAAATCAGGACCTGCAACCGCAGCCTTCCTGCAGATATCGGGAAGGAACGCCCATGTCTCTATTATCATATCGGCCAATGTGACGCACCCTGCCAGGGATTTATCTCAGGTGAGGAATATCGTACCAGTATAAATCTGGCAATGGATTTTCTGGAGGGCAATTATGCAGCCGTTGAAAAAATGCTTAAGGAGCGAATGAGCAAGGCATCTGAAAGCCTGGAATTTGAAAAAGCAGCTCAGGCAAGGGATCTTCTGGAAAGTGTCAGGCTAATTGCAAGCAAGCAAAAGATAACTAATACCGATCTCGAGGACAGGGATATCGTTGCCTTTGCCCGGGATAAGGACGAGGCTGTGGTGCAGTTATTCTTTATAAGAGGCGGCAAGCTGATAGGAAGAGACCATTTCCATATGAGCGGCGTAGAGGATGAAACGGACAGCCAGGTGATTACCAGCTTTATTAAGCAGTTTTATGCGGGCACGCCCTATATACCCAAGGAAATATACCTGGGGGCGGAGACGGAGGAAGCGGAGCTTATAACCGAGTGGCTCAGCAGGCTAAGAGGACAGAAGGTACATTTGAAGGTGCCTAAGAGGGGCGAGAAGGAAAAGCTTGTAAGCCTTGCACAAAAGAATGCACGGCTGGTGCTGAATCAGGATATTGAGAAAATCAGGAAAGAGGAAGCCAGAACAACCGGAGCCTTAAGAGAAATGGCCGAATATCTTTCTCTTCCCATGATAGACAGGATTGAATCCTATGATATATCCAATACCTCCGGTTTTGAAACGGTTGGCTCCATGGTGGTATATGAAAAAGGAAGGCCAAAAAAGGCAGACTACCGCAAATTCAGAATAAAGACAATTACAGGCCCCGATGATTATGCAAGCATGTACGAGCTGCTTTCAAGAAGATTCATTCACGGTCAGCAGGAGCTTATAAAGCTTAATGAAAGCAAAACGGATGCTTCGTTGGGGTCATTCACACGATATCCGGACCTTATTTTGATAGATGGAGGGAAGGGGCAGGTAAATGCCGTTCTTAAGGCTTTGTCGGAGCTTGACATCAGTATAGCGGTATGCGGTATGGTGAAGGATGACAAGCACCGTACCAGAGGCTTATACTATAATGGGCAGGAGCTTCCCATAGATAAGAGCAGTGAGCTGTTCAAGCTGATTACCAGGATACAGGATGAGACCCACAGGTTTGCTATTGAATATCACAGATCATTAAGAAAGAAACGGCAGGTGCACTCGATTTTAGATGATATAAGCAGCATAGGCCCTGCAAGAAGGCGGGCATTAATGAAGCATTTCGGTTCACTGGATGCATTAAAGGCTGCCGATATTGAGGAGCTTATGAAGATTCCTTCCATGAACAGGAGGGCAGCTGAGGAGGTTTATGAATTTTTTCACCAAACCGAAAGCTCCTCTGAAACTCCTGTTCAATAATTCTCAATATGACCGCAGCTTATTGGGTTAAATATGACGAAACCCGATAAGGGCTTACAGTTTTACCGAAACTATGATAAAATATTTAAAGAATAAATATGTTAAATAAGATAAACCTTACAGGAGGCTTATTATGTATACTGTTGAACTGGTTAGCCTAATAGAAAAGATGAGCCTGGAGAACTGCACTCCCGAGCTTAACATTGACAACATCAGGATAGCACAGCCGGATGTTAACAGGCCGGCTCTGCAGCTTGCAGGCTTTTTTGATCATTTTGATTCGGAACGCGTACAGGTTATCGGGAATGTGGAGTATGCATATCTTCAGCAGAAGGGTGAGAGCTCATGCCTGGAGAATGTGGGGAGGCTGATGGATTACAAGGTACCCTGCATTGTATTTTGCAGGAATATACCTGTATCCGAGTGCCTGATTAAGCTTGCCTATGAAAAGGGAATACCCGTTCTCAGGACCTCTAAGACCACATCCTCATTCATGGCGGAGGTAATCCGGTGGCTGAAGGTGGAGCTTGCTCCGAGAATTACAATCCACGGCGTACTGGTGGATGTATACGGGGAAGGAATTCTTATACTGGGTGAGAGCGGGATAGGAAAGAGCGAGGCGGCTCTGGAGCTGATTAAGCGCGGGCATCGGCTTGTAGCAGATGACGCAGTGGAGATAAAGAAGGTCAGCGATGATACCCTGATAGGGACCTCGCCGGATATTACAAGGCATTTCATAGAGTTGAGGGGCATCGGGATAATTGATGTAAAGACGCTGTTCGGCGTTGAAAGCGTCAAGAACACCCAGGCAATCAATCTGATCATAAAACTGGAGGAATGGAATAAGGAGAAGCAATACGACAGGCTTGGCATTGAGGAGCAGTATATGGAGATCCTCGGCAACCGTATCGTATCCCATTCCATACCAATCAGGCCCGGCAGAAACCTGGCAATTATCTGTGAATCCGCTGCCGTGAATTACAGACAAAAGAAAATGGGTTATAATGCGGCTCAGGAAATGTATAACCGCGTTACCAACAGATTTAAGCAAACAACCGAAACCGAATATGATTAAGACACAGGAGGATTTATATGGGACAGCATGTGTTTGGAGTTGATATTGGCGGGACGGCCATAAAAACAGGCCTTTTTGACATGGAGGGCAAGCTGCTTCACAAATGGGAGTTTAATACCGTAAAAACCGGAGACGGCAGGGATATAATAAAAAGCGCCGCGGATTTCATAAAGGATAAAATTCATGAATTGAAGCTTGACATTAATAATATAAAAGGAATTGGCGTGGGCATACCAGGACCCGTTAAGGATAACGGGGAGGTGCAGGAGCTTGCCAATCTCGGACTTGGTCATTTTAATATTGAGGAGGAAATGGAAAGGCTTACAGGCCTGAAGGTAAAGGCAGGCAATGACGCTAATGTGGCAGCTCTAGGTGAAATACGCTACGGCAGCGGCAAAGGCTTTAAAAGTATGGTTTTTGTTACCCTAGGTACGGGAGTCGGCGGAGGAATAATTATTAACGGTAAAATTCATGCCGGAAGCAACGGAGCAGCCGGTGAGATTGGACATATTCTGGTTGATTACGGCGAGACGAGGTTATGCGGATGTAAAAAGAAGGGTTGTCTTGAGCAGTATGCCTCGGCAACCGGCATAGTGTGGCTTGCCGGTCAGATGCTGGCCCGGTCAGATGAGGCTTCCGCATTGAGGAGCCTTAACAGCATCAGTGCAAAGGATGTATTCGACCATGCAAAAAGAGGAGATGCCCTTGCTCTTAAAGCAGTGGATAAGGCCTGCCGGTATCTTGCCATTGCCCTGTCCCATGTAGCCCAGGTTGTGGACCCGGAAGCCTTTGTTATCGGAGGAGGGGTATCAAAGGCGGGGAATATTCTGATTGATACGGTTAAAAAGTACTATGAGGGTTATGTGATGGATTCACTTAAGGGCAAGGAGTTCAGGCTTGCTTCATTGGGAAATGATGCGGGTATATACGGGAGCGCAGGACTAATTCTTGCATCAGATTGATATTATATGAATAAGGATTATTAGCATAGTATTCAGGAGGCTTTAATTGGAGGATATATTTATACAGGAGTTAAGTAAAATTCTTCGTCCGGAGCAGATAAGGCTTAAGGAAGCAATGAAAAACCACACTTCCTTCCATACCGGCGGAGAGGCGGATGTGCTGGCAACGCCGTCAACTGCAGATGAAGTAAGGGCTTTGATTTTATTATGCAGGCGTATGGGGAAGCAGTACTATGTCATCGGGAACGGCAGCAATCTTTTAGTTGACGACAATGGCTTCAGAGGGCTTATTATAAAGCTTTCAGGCAATTTTTCGCAGGTTAAGGTGAATGAGGACTGCACCATAACAGCCCAGGCAGGGGTATCGCTTGCCAGGCTTGCAAATATCGCTGCAGAGCACGGACTTGCCGGTCTTGAGTTTGCATCCGGTATTCCGGGAACTCTGGGCGGAGCTGTAGTAATGAATGCAGGTGCATATGGCGGTGAAATGAAGCAGTGCATAGAGTATGTTAGCGTAATGGACGAGGAAGGGAACATATCGACTTTAAGTAATGAGAAGCTTAAGCTTGGCTATCGTACCAGCATATTGCAGGGTAAAGACCTGATAATACTTGAAGCGGTATTAAGGCTTGTCAGGGGAGATAAGGAAGTAATACTTGCCAGGATGAAGGAACTGAACATGCAAAGGAGCATGAAGCAGCCCCTTGACCGTTACAGCGCAGGGAGCACCTTTAAGCGGCCGCCGGATAACTATGCAAGCAAGCTCATACAGGAGGCCGGCCTTAAGGGATACCAGGTAGGTGGCGCCGCCGTATCGGATAAGCACTGCGGATTCATCATAAACAATGGTAATGCAACCTCGGGAGAGCTTATAAAGCTGATAGAGGATGTTATACGAATAGTTGAAGAGAAGTTCTGCGTGAGGCTGGAGCCGGAGATCAAATACCTGGATGAATTCAATTCAGGATGGCCCAAACATAAGGAGAGGCAAGACAGGATATGAAGCTGGTAATTGTAACAGGGATGTCAGGTGCAGGTAAAAGCTCGGTCCTAAAAATGCTTGAGGATGCAGGGTACTTTTGTGTTGACAATCTTCCCATTCAGCTCGTAAGGAAATTTACAAAGCTGATTACCCAGGGAAATAACGACAGGGTAGCGCTGGGACTGGATATAAGGAGCGGGCTGATGCCTGACGAGCTGGAAGGCGCATTTAAGGATATGAGGCGTAACGGGCTTAAATATGAAATACTTTTCCTTGAATGCTCCTCGGAGGTGCTGATAAAAAGGTATAAGGAAACGAGAAGGGTTCATCCCTTATCGAGAACCGGCAGGATAGACAGGGGAATTGAGCAGGAAAGGGAAAGGCTGGCATTTTTAAAGAAGCAGGCGAATGTAATTATTGATACAAGCCGTCTGCTGATAAGGGATCTCAGGGAGCAGATATATAAAATCTATGTGGATGAAGAAAAATTCAGCAATTTTTTCATAACAATACTTTCCTTTGGCTTTAAGTATGGAATACCGGCTGATGCCGACCTCGTCTTTGATGTCAGATTTCTGCCGAATCCGCATTATGTACCAAAGCTTAAGAACAAAACAGGCAAAGACAAAGAGGTGGCGGATTATGTGATGGACAGCCCATCGGCTGTCGAATTCCTTAATAAGCTGGAAGATATGCTGCTCTTTTTAATACCGCAATATATTAAGGAAGGCAAGAATCAGCTTGTTATAGGCATAGGATGCACGGGAGGAAAGCATCGTTCCGTTACCCTGGCTGATGAGCTGTTTGCCGGATTGAAGAATAAAGATTACGGAATAAAGGTTGAGCATAGGGATATAGAAAAGAATGAATGAGGGAATATTATGTCATTTTCAAAGAATGTGAAGGAGGAGCTGGCTCTGCGGCTGGGTGATGCAAGGCACTGCAGACTTGCCGAACTGGCAGCAATTCTTTCCTGCGGAGGCAGGATTATCCGTTCCGGGGATGTCGATATCCTGAAGCTTCAGACAGAAAACATTGATGTTGCAAGAAAATACTTTACATTAATTAAAAAAACCTTTAATATAAGTAGTGAAATTTCCGTCAGAAAAAATTACAGGACCAGGGAAACCTTCATTTATACGATCATCATAAGGGGCCCGGTTATGACGGGGAAGATATTGCAGGCCCTGAAGCTGCCGGATATGATCAATGAAGGCGGACAGACAGGCATGGCCGACAATCTGGTTGTACTTAATACCTGCTGCAAGAGAGCTTTTATCAGGGGAGCATATTTGTATTCAGGGTCTATGAGCAATCCCAAAAAGTCTTACCATCTTGAATTTGTCCTGGATAACAGGGATAAGGCAGAGCAGCTTAAGGATATGATAAGATCTTTTTCCATTGATGCCAAGATAGTAAGGCGTAAGAAAAACTATGTGGTATATATTAAGGAAAGCTCTCATATAGTGGATTTGCTGAATGTCATGGAAGCGCATGTTGCGCTGATGGACCTGGAGAACGTGAGAATTTTGAAGGAAATGCGCAACCAGGTTAATCGCCGCGTCAATTGTGAAGCTGCCAATATAAGTAAAACCGTAGAGGCATCGGCAAGACAAATAGAGGATATAATTTATATAAGGGATAATATAGGATTTGGAGAATTGCCGGAAGGACTTGAGGAAATAGCGCTGCTCAGGATACAACACCCGGAGGCATCCCTGAAGGAGCTTGGGGCCATGCTTTCCGTACCGATCGGAAAGTCCGGTGTTAATCATAGATTAAGGAAATTAAGTATGATTGCTGAATATTATCGGGAACATAAGGAGGATGATAGTTATGATAACAAAGGACATAGTAATTAATATTCCTACAGGGTTGGAAGCCAGGCCGGTAGCGCAGCTCGTTCAGGTTGCAAGCCAATATGAAAGCAGTATCCATGTGGCATGCGGTGATAAAAAGGTGAATGCAAAAAGCATCATGGGAATGATGAGCCTTGGAATATCATCCGGAGAGACCGTAACCGTATCTGCCGAAGGTTCTGATGAAAAAGCGGCGATTGAAAACATTGAAAAATATCTCAGCAGCAAATAGCTGAAGGATTTTTATACAAAAAGCTAAAAGGATCTGTTGCTTCACAACATCCCGAAGGAGTTGCTTTTCCGCTAATCAATTGGTTTTGATACACTCTTAAAGGAGCTGATTCAATTAGGAACAGCTCCTTTATTCATATATTCTTATCGAAATCTTAATGTTTATGTAAAGAAGTAGTAATATGGTTATGCTATACTAAGTACTATAACAAATATTATAGTAAACATTATTATAGTAAACATAATATTAAATATTATAATAAACAATGATAATACTATATTATTAATTATCATGCATAATAAGATTAATTATCATGCATATAAGATTAATTGTCATGCATATAAGATTAATTGTCATGCAT
>DCTS01000068.1:14455-24590 GCA_002329645.1 Lachnoclostridium sp. UBA1434
ACTGTTCCTGTTTGGAGCATATAAGGCGCTGGACATGTTTGACGGCAGGACTAAGACCTCAGAAGACACCGGTGAACCCGAAAAGGACAGCAAGCCGTCCGATAAGATTGATGTCGGGAAGAAGAAAGAACAGACAAAGGAAGAGCTTGAAGCCCTTGAGGAGCAGGAAAGAATAGTAAAAGAGATTAAAGAAAGAGATGACCTGGTTGAAAGGGCAAGGCGCCTTATGCTGGGATATGATTATGACGGGGCTTTAGAACTTATAAAGAGCTATAAAGGCTCGGAGGGAGGATATAACGTATACCCGTCACTGGTATCTGCAATATCGGATATAGAGGCACAGAAGAAGAGCCTGGTTTTATATGGCGGAGTTTACTCATCAGTCACTCAAATCAACCATATATTTTTTCATTCATTGATTGCCGATAATTCAAAGGCCTTTGACGGTGACAGCGACAGTGTCGGCTACAACATGTATATGACAACCATAAGGGAGTTCAAAAACATGATTCAATCCATGTATGAGGATGGATATGTTTTAGTAAGCATTCATGATATAGCGGGAGAGGTTGTCAATGATGACGGAACCAGAGAATTTGCCGCAAAGGAGTTTTACCTTCCCCAGGGGAAAAAGCCCTTTGTTCTTTCCCAGGATGATGTAAGCTATTATGAATATATGGAAGGGGACGGGTTTGCAACAAGGATTGTAATCGGCGAGGACGGCAAGCCGACCTGTGAAATGGTTGCGGATGACGGCAGTATAATTACAGGCCCCTTTGACATGATACCTATAATAGACGAGTTTGTTGAGGAACATCCGGACTTTTCATATAACGGTGCCAAGGGGATAATTGCCTTGACAGGTTATGAAGGTGTACTTGGGTACAGAACCAATGATCCGGACTCTCCCACCTACGAGGAGGATGTACGCAAGGCTAAGGAAGTGGCAGAAGCCCTGAAGGAAAACGGCTGGGAGTTTGCATCCCATAGCTGGGGACATAAGAATATGAGGGAGAAATCATATGAATTTGTTAAGAAGGATACAGAAAGATGGCTTGAGGAGGTAGCTCCGATCATAGGTCCTACGGATATCTTAATATTTCCCTTTGGAGTAGATATTGAAACAACTATGGGCCATTACAGCAGCGATAAGTTTAATTTTCTTAAGGAAAAGGGCTTTAATTACTACTGCGGAGTATACAGGGAACCCTGGATGCATATAAAAAAAGATTATGTGCGAATGACAAGAAGGCCCCTGGACGGGCAGGCAATGCTGGAGTTTCCCGAGAGACTGGCTGATTTGTTCAACCTGTCTGAAATCATAGATCCGGAGAGGCCGCCAAAGAACTGGTAAGGCCTGAAGCAGGATGCAGACATCAATAATCTTTTATTTAAATGTCAGCTGTCATATGATATTATATATATGTGGACATATATGGACATATATATGTGATTATATATGAACAGCCGATTTTTTGCGCACCGGGCCGGTTCACCGGAATGGATTGACATATAGGAGGAGGGCTATGAATTTCACCCATTTACATCTGCATACTGAATACAGTCTTTTGGACGGATCGTGTAAGATTACCGAGCTGGTTCTTCGTGCAAAGGAGCTTGGGATGGATTCTCTTGCCATAACCGACCATGGGGTCATGTACGGCGTAATTGATTTTTATAAGGTCTGCGTCATGGAGGGTGTAAAGCCCATATTAGGCTGTGAGGTATATGTTGCTCCCAACTCCAGATTTGACAGGGAGCCGGGGGCCTCCGATGAGCGATATTATCACCTTGTCCTTTTGGCCGAGAACAATACCGGCTGGCAAAATCTTATGAAGATTGTGTCCATAGGGTTTTTGGAGGGCTTTTATTATAAACCGCGGATAGATTATGAGATACTTGAAAAATACAGTGAGGGTATTATTGCTTTAAGCGCATGCCTTGCAGGAGAAGTGGCGGTAAACTTAAGGAGAGGCTTTTATGCGGAGGCTAAGGATGCCGCATTAAGGTTTTCAAGGATATTCGGCAGGGATAATTTCTTCCTGGAGCTGCAGGACCACGGCATGTCCGAGCAGCAGGAGGTTAACCAGGGACTTCTAAGGATTTCCAACGATACCGGAATCAAGCTGGTAGCTACCAATGATGTGCATTATACCTATGCACAGGATGCGGATTCCCATGATATACTGCTATGCATACAGACCCAGAAGAAGATCTCCGATGAGAACCGTATGAGGTATGAGGGAGGACAGTATTATTTAAAATCCCCGGAGGAGATGTACGCAAAATTCCCCTATGCCAGGGAAGCCCTTGAAAATACCGTTAAAATAGCAGAGCGCTGCAATGTAAGCATAGTTTTCGGGGAATACAAGCTGCCTGTATATCCTGTCCCGGAGGGGTTAAGCGCACCCGAGTACCTTGAAAAGCTGTGCAGGGAAGGTATTGGCAGGAGGTATGACATAGTAACCGACGAGCTGCGGGAAAGGCTTTTTTATGAGCTTGATACAATAAAGAACATGGGCTTTGCGGATTATTTCCTGATAGTATGGGATTTCATAAAATATGCCAGGGATAACAATATTATGGTGGGTCCCGGCAGGGGAAGCGCCGCAGGTTCCCTGGTATCCTACTGTCTTGGTATTACGGATATAGACCCGATCAAATATAACCTTCTGTTTGAACGCTTTTTAAATCCCGAAAGGCTTACAATGCCCGACATAGACATAGATTTCTGCTTTGAGCGAAGGCAGGAGGTTATAGATTATGTGACAGCCAAGTATGGGAAGGACAAGGTCGTACAGATTATTACATTTGGTACGATGGCGGCACGCGCAGTAATACGCGATGTGGGCAGAGCCCTTGATCTGCCCTATGCCCAGGTGGATACGGTAGCCAAGATGATTCCCTTCGAACCTGGGATTACTATAGATAAAGCACTGAAGCAGAACCCGGATCTTAATCAGCTGTATGAGGGTGATGATGATGTAAAGCGTCTGATTGATATGTCAAAGAGGCTGGAAGGACTTCCGAGGCATTCCTCGATGCATGCGGCAGGTGTGGTTATCGGCAGGGAAAGCATTATGGAATATGTTCCCCTGTCCAGATCCTCAGATGATGCAATTACCACCCAGTTCACCATGACGACCCTTGAGGAGCTGGGACTGCTTAAGATGGATTTCCTTGGCCTTAGGACACTTACCGTCATACAGAATGCCGTAGAGCTTGTAAACAGGAACAGGGCGGAGGACGAACTGCTCAATGTGGACAAGATAAGCTTCGACGACGAGAAGGTGTACGAGCTTATCTCCTCGGGAAGGACCGAGGGTGTGTTCCAGCTGGAAAGCAGCGGGATGAGAAGCTTCATGATGAACCTTAAGCCCCGCTGCATTGAGGATATTATTGCAGGAATAGCTCTATACCGTCCTGGGCCTATGGATTTTATACCAAAGTACATCAAGGGTAAGAATGAGGCGGCAAATATAACATATGAATGCCCGCAGCTTGAACACATTCTTTCACCTACATACGGATGTATAGTATATCAGGAGCAGGTCATGCAGATAGTAAGGGATTTGGCAGGCTACAGCTATGGCAGAAGCGACCTTGTACGAAGGGCCATGTCCAAGAAAAAGGAATCCGTCATGAAAAAGGAGAGGCATACCTTTGTATACGGGAATGAAGAGGAAGGCGTGCCCGGCTGCATAAGGAACGGCATACCGGAGGAGGTAGCCAATCATATTTTTGACGAAATGACGGATTTTGCGAAATATGCCTTCAATAAGTCCCACGCTGCTGCTTACGCGGTGGTATGTTATAAGACAGCCTACTTAAAATGCTATCATCCGGTAGAATTCATGGCTGCGCTGATGACCTCAGTCATAGATAATCCGGGTAAGGTGTCAGAATATATATATACCTGCAGGCAGATGAACATAAAAATTCTGCCCCCGGATATTAATACGGGTGAAGCTGTTTTTACCGTTTCAGAGGGAGCAATAAGATATGCCCTGTCGGCAATCAAGGGTATAGGAAGGCCGGTTATCGAAGGGATAACTGCCGAGAGAAAGGAGCACGGGCCCTATCTTAACCTGAAGGATTTTGCTGCACGCCTGACAGGCAGGGAGGTCAACAAGAGAACAATAGAAAGCCTGATAAAGGCAGGAGCCTTCTCAAGCCTTCATAATAACCGGAGGCAGCTTATGATGAGCTATGTGCAGATTATTGACGACCTTGCGGCAGACAAGAAAAAATCCATCGCAGGCCAGATATCCCTGTTTGACATTTCAGGGGAGGATAAAGGTGCGAAATTTGAGGCGGAGCTTCCAAAGGTGGAGGAATATCCGAAGGAGCAGCTTTTGGCATTTGAGAAGGAGGTTCTCGGCATATATATCAGCGGTCATCCGCTGGAGGCCTATGAAGGACTGATGAAAAAAAACGTAACGGCGGATTCCAGGGCCTTTGTCATAGATGAAGAAACAGGAAGCCCCAGGGTTGAAGACGGAGATATGCTGGTTATTGGCGGCATGATTACGGGCAAGACGATTAAGGTCACCAGAAACAACGCTTCAATGGCTTTTGTACTTATTGAAGATATGTTCGGAACGGTTGAGGTAATTCTCTTTCCGCGGGATTTTGAAAAATTCAGGCATTTACTTGAAACGGACAGGAAGGTGTTTGTCCGGGGGAAGGTCACAGTGGAGGAGGACAAGGACGCCAAGCTGATTTGCCAGGATATTATCCTGTTTGACAGCATTCCGAGGGAGATCTGGATCAAGTTCCCTTCAATTTCGGACTATCTTAAGAATGAACCGGAGCTGATGGGAATTATAAGCGCATATGACGGAATTGACACGATTACCATATACTGCGAAAAGGAAAGGAAAATCAAGCGGCTGCCCAAAAGCATGAGCACATCCGCAAGCCGGGAATTGATTGATATGCTAAAAACACGTTATTCGGAGAAAAATGTCCAAATAACTGAAAAGAGTATTGAAAATATCTATTAAATGATATAGAATACACTAGATTTTATTATATGGAGGAGAAATAATGGGCAACAAGGTAAATACAATAGGAGTTCTGACCAGCGGAGGCGACGCGCCGGGGATGAATGCCGCAATACGGGCGGTGGTAAGGTGCGCTCTGGCCGAGGGTCTGGATGTTAAGGGTATCAGGCGCGGTTATGCGGGCTTGTTGGATGAGGATATAATAGATATGGATTCCCGGAGTGTTTCCGAGATAATTCAACGGGGAGGCACCATACTTTATACCGCACGCTGCCCTGAATTCATGACACCCGAGGGTGTGAAAAAGGGAGCGCAGGCCTGTAAAAGGTATGGAATTGACGGGCTTGTGGTAATCGGAGGAGACGGTTCCTTCAGAGGAGCCCGGGACCTGGCCAGGCTCGGTATCAATGCAGTGGGAATACCGGGCACAATTGATCTTGATATAGCCTGTACGGACTACACCATAGGCTTTGATACCGCAGTTAATACGGCGATGCAGACGGTAGACAAGGTACGTGATACATCAACCTCCCACGAAAGATGCAGCATTATTGAGGTCATGGGCAGGCATGCAGGCCATATTGCACTGTGGTGCGGCATTGCCAACGGCGCTGAGGACATACTCATTGCAGAACGCTATGACTATGATGAGCAGCGCATTGTGAAGAAGATAATGAATCGCAGAATAACCGGTAAGAAGCATCATATTATTATCAATGCGGAGGGTGTGGGGGATTCCCATGCCATGGCCAAGAGGATTGAGGCTGCTACAGGAATGGAAACCAGAGCAACTGTAATAGGTTATGCACAGAGAGGCGGAAGCCCGACGGCAAGGGATCGGTATTATGCAACAGCCTTCGGTTCCAAGGCAGTGGATCTGCTTTGTGCAGGGAAATCAAACCGCGTGGTTGCCTTCAGCGGCGGCAAATTTGTGGATTATGACATCGAGGAAGCTCTTGCAATGACCAAGGATGTAGATCAGTATATGTATGATTTATCAAAGAGGCTGTAGATGAAAAAGGGCAGATTACCAAGATTATTATCTTATTATAAGCCTTATATGGGGCTTTTCTATGCAGATATGTTTTTTGCGTTATTGGCAGCAGCCATAACACTGGTATATCCGATGATTGTGCGTTATATTACCAACAATGTGCTGGTAAATTACAGTATTTCGGATGCTGTGCCGGTGATTATACGGCTGCTGCTCATTATGCTTGCACTTGCGTTTCTGGAATACTTAAGCATTTATTTCACGGCTTATAAAGGGCATATAATGGGTGCAAAGATGGAATATGACATGAGGAATGACATATTCGAGCATTATCAGAAGCTTTCCTTCAGCTTTTTCGACAATCAGAAGACCGGACAGCTGATGTCCAGGATAACCAACGACCTATTTGAGGTATCGGAACTGTGCCATCACGGTCCCGAGGATATTTTGATATCTCTTATCAAGTTTATCGGAGCCTTTCTAATATTGATAAGGATCAATCTTCCCCTGACTCTGATAGTCTTCGCCTTTTTGCCGGTTATGTTTTTCTTTGCCTATCGCATGAGGGGCAGGATGAACCGGGCTTTCAGCAAAAACAGGGAGAAGATTGCAGATATTAATGCCAGAATTGAGGATAATCTGTCCGGTATCAGGGTAGTGAAATCCTTTGCCAATGAGGATGTGGAAATGGGTAAGTTCATGGACAGCAATTCCCGTTTTGTGGACTCAAAAAGGGAAAGCTACTGGAACATGGCTGCCTTCCATTCGGGATTATCCCTGTTTACAAGCCTGATAAGCATTGCAGTAATTGCAGCCGGCAGTTTGTTTATAACAAGGGAATTTATAGGCCTTGGAGATCTTTTAACCTTCCTTCTTTATATAAACAATCTGGTGGATCCTGTTAAGAAGCTTATCAGCTTTACTGAGCAGTTTCAAAACGGAATGACGGGCTTTAACCGGTTCTGCGAGATTATTGAGCTGTCTCCCGATATAGAGGATGGCAAGGACGCAATACAGCTTGATAATGTCAGGGGCGACATAGAATTTATGAATGTCTCCTTCAGATATAACGACACGGCGACGGAGGTCTTCAGAAATATTAATCTTTTAGTTTCGGCAGGGGAGTATGTGGCATTGGTAGGCTCATCAGGTGTGGGCAAGACAACGATGTGCAGTCTTATTCCGCGCTTTTACGAGGTTACGGAAGGCTGTATAACAATGGACGGCATTAATATCAAGGATATAAAGCTTAAATCCTTAAGGAGCAATATAGGTGTCGTACAGCAGGATGTTTATCTGTTTGCAGGTACCGTTATGGATAATATCAGCTACGGAAAACCCGACGCCTCAGTGGAGGAGATAATAGAAGCAGCTAAAAATGCCAATGCCCATGACTTTATTATGGAGCTTCCTGAGGGTTATAATACCTATATAGGACAGAGAGGTGTTAAGCTTTCGGGAGGTCAGAAGCAGCGCTTAAGCATAGCCAGGGTTTTCTTAAAGAATCCTCCGGTACTGATATTCGACGAAGCCACCTCCTCCCTGGACAATGAAAGCGAAAAGGTTGTGCAGGATTCCCTTGAAAGGCTGGCAAAAAACCGAACCACCTTTGTGATTGCCCACCGTCTTTCAACAATTAAGAATGCTAAAAGAATATTGGTGCTGACCGAGGAAGGAATCACGGAAGCAGGTACCCATGAAGAGCTTCTTAAAAAGAACGGCATATATGCCTCGCTTTATAAAATGACTTATGAGAGAAACGAATAACTAAGATGCAGAAATCCGGTTTTTTTCTGTTGAATATATGGAACGTTTGTTGTTTTAACGGCGTCTAATCATCAGAAAGGATTACTGCATCCAATTTTATCATTTACATCGTTTGCTTATATCTGTATACTATAGCTAAGCAGCCCGGGAATGACAAATGAAGATATAACATAGGGGGATAATAGGATGCAGAAGGAAATCAGGGATGATCTCCCCGGTCAGGTACCTGAATATGATATTGAAGCCTTGATAAGGCAATACGGCAATGACGTGCTCAGAACAGCATATATGTATGTCAGGGATATTCATATGGCGGAGGATATATTCCAGGATGTGTTCGTGAAGGTACATGCCAAGCTTTCAACCTTCGAGGGACATTCAGGCATTAAAACCTGGATTATAAGGATTACCATTAATACCTGCAAGGATTACCTGAAAAGCGCATGGAACAGACGGGTGGTGCCTGTAACGGAGTACCGGGAGGATGCAGGTGCCGTTGATTCCGACTACGATGCTGTGGAGAAGCAGGATACGAACAATATGGTTAAGGAAGCCGTGCTTTCGTTGCCGCAAAAATACAGGGAGCTGGTGCTCTGTGTATATTATCAGGAGATGACATTGACCGAGGCGGCAAAGGTCTTGAATATTGCTGAAGGGACTGCCAAGAGCAGGCTGTCCAGGGCAAGGCTCAGGTTAAAGAAACTGTTGGAAGGGAGGGTTTCGGATGAATTTTAAGCATATGAATGATAATTTGGAAAAGGATGATCTGAAGATAAAAGCACATCTGGATGCCTCTCTTGATTTAAGCGGGATAGTGCTGTCGGAAAGACTTATAAGCAGGACACTTGAAGCAATAAAGAATGCGCAGTCAAATATTGCAGACTATACAGCAGATGGTACAGCGGATAATACCCGGGATAATATTAGCGATAATATGGCTGAGCCTGCAGGCAGCTTCAGTGTAATAGACGACAGGCGAAGATATTCCTGGCCGTTATTTGCAAAAGGCATAGCATCCGTAGCAGCTGCACTCCTTTTACTTGTTGTGGGTGTAAATGCTTTCAGGATGATGGGAACCTCCAAAAAGGATGCCTCAAGCTATGATTCTGAATCGGGTGCCGGAATGACGGCTTATGACACCGGCTCGGACAATACAAACGGACAGCTTAGGAGCGAGAGCTCTGCCCAATACAGCGCCGCATCAAATGAAACGGCGGATGGTGTAAAAGATGATATGAGTAAAACGGCAGGCAGCCTGAAAGCCGAACAAGCCCCGGTTGCCGAAGAGGAAGCGAAGGGAGCCGAAGTGGACGCGGGTGTTGCTGTATCCGACGATTTTAAAGAGAATTCAGAAATATTAAAAAGTACGACAACAAGACAGGATATGACTCTTACATTCTTTGACATCTGCCCTGTACCGATTGATGCTGCAAAGGAGTTAAGCATTATATGGGCCGGCTCCAAAAAAGCCATGGTATTATCGAATAAAGCAGTAATAGATGAGTTTTACGGGTTGTATGAGAGCTATGAGTTTGTTGAGACTGACGAAATGCCTGGTGAAGCAATTTATACGGCAGATATAACCGGCGACGGATTTGCCTGTACGGTAACTATATATAAAACGGGTGTTACCGTTATAAATGTGTTATCAAAGAAGGAAACTACACAACACAGCTACAGTGTCATTAATCATGAACAGTTTATATCAGAGCTTGAGAGTATGCTTGACAAATATAAATAATAAAATTATATTCAAATAATTAATTGACATTAATAANNTGCCTTATAGCTGCCAATGATATTTTATCATTTTACAGCAACAGGGCAGGCTTTATGCGGTTGCATAATAACAGACATAAAATTAAGAAAGGTCAACCACTCCCCTCACACATCACAGCTGCATTACGGATAGTGATTGCCCTTTCTTTAATAATAGCAGATTAATTCTGCAACTGTCCCTTTGACTTACTTATTCTGAATCCTGGGGGGATTCCTCCTTATCCTCTTCCGAGTTGATGTTGATTGATACATATTCTCTCTCGTCAGCTTCGTCATCAGCTTCGTCTTCAGTGTCAAAATCTTCGAACTCATCTTCAAAATCATCAAAGTCATCCGGGGAATCCTTTTTAATAAAGCGCTTATAAATATAATAGGCACCTGCTGCAAGGGCAGCAACGGATAGGGTGCCAAATATGAACTTACCCAACTTTTTCATGGCATTATCATCCTTTCGTTTTATATATAATTATATACTATTATATCATTATAATTCTGAATTGGAAAAAAATAAAGTAAAATTTCTAATATTGCTCATTTTACTATGGACGGAGTTGTAAACCAGATATGAGTTATAAACCTTAATTGACAG
>DCTS01000102.1 GCA_002329645.1 Lachnoclostridium sp. UBA1434
TGTATTATTATTTTTGTATGCTGCGTTATCCTATCCTCATGCAGCAAAGCTGATAAAAATACAAAGCCTGTAACAGATGACAGCATCAATATTCTGGAACAAATATACGAATCCAGAGGAATTGATCCTGATGTCCAGCCACGGGATGAGAAGAAAAATAATAGCATGTTTTGTGGCATTATGTTTTACACTAGTTATGCTAGTTAGCCCTGTATCCATGGCTTATGCTGCCTCTAAAGGAATAGCCACACTTGAAGTAGAATACTTTTATAGGAGATGGGCATATGCCGCAACTTATTCCTCGCTTGGATTTGTTTCTGTTACTCTTAGTGTCGGTCTTACTAATGGAGATAGGTCATATACTACTGGAGATGCAGCAGGTAGCATGTACAGTTTTGCATGTGTAAACATTGATGCACCGGAAGGATATGTAATCAGAGATGCTATATCATATCATTATGATGCTGAAAAATTTGTTTTGGCAACATGGAATCCTCCAGACTCATACCTTTTCTATGATTATTAATTGGCAATATATGGGCACCTATAATTTCTAAGGAGAAATATATGGTAAAAAAAATATGTATAATTATTATTGTATGCTGCATTATCTTATCCTCATGCAGCAAAGCTGATAAGGATATAAAGCCAGCCCTGAATGATAACAGCAATATTCTGAAACAAATAATAAATTCCAGAGGAATTACTCCTGCTGTTATGTCGCAAGATCAATCGGAGCAAAATATGCAAAAAGAGAAGGCACTTACTGAACTTGAATTCAATTCAGGAAGGGAAATCAGGACATTAGAGGAAATTAAGCAGCAATATCCGGATAAGACTATACTAACAATCTGGAATTCTTTGATTCCTAATGATTATATAACCGATGCATTGAATGAATATCTAGTTCAATCAGGCGCGGAATATGTTGTATATTTCAGAAGGGGTACGAGGGAAGAGATTGAACTTGCTACTTTAAAAAATAATGAAAAGCAGCTTATGGAGAATCTTATCCAATCGGTTGATATAATCCAGATAAAAAGAGAGTATTACTATGATATGACAAAGGAAGGGAAATTAGTGCCCTGGAATGAATATCTTGCCAGTGATGAAGGCAGGAAGCTATATGAAGCCATGCCTAAAAACAATTGGAAGGCGACAGAAATTAACGGAACAATCTATGGTATAACCGGATTATCCGAAAACCTTGTTGGTGCTCCTTCATATATAGTGAATAAAGAAATTATGCAAAAATATGGCATTACGGTGGATGATTTAAACAAACCTATATATGAGCTTGAGGGAATACTTCTTAAGGTTGCGGAAGGAGAAAAAGATAATGAAAATTTCAGAGTAATATCAGTAGATGTAGAATATAACTATAGTCCCGGGATAAGCAGTTTTTATTTGGCCCTGTCTAAAGCTGTATTTTTACCTTTTGACCCATATGAGGAAGCAGGGTTAGCTATTGATGACCCTGAGTATCTTAAGATATTAAAATGCCTTAACAAATATTCGGGGATGGGACTTGTAGGGAAAAGCAGCACTAGACTGCCTGAGTTTTTTATTAATTTACGTTTTGTTTCAGCAATGCCCCATGCCAATCCATGGTATGGTTCCTATTTTAATGAGGAAGGTGAATTTGCAAGTGAAGAGGATGTTATTGAAATAGTATTAAACGACTATTATGGAAGATATATAGAAAAAAATAAATCGGCAAACTTTATTTCAAATTATTCGAAAAATAAAGCTTATGCATTTGATTTTCTAAACAGGGTATATACCGACCCATATATAACAAATCTTCTTCTTTATGGCATGGAGAATATGAATTATATATTCGTGGATGGTAAAATATCGAAAAATTTACGATATATGCTTGATGACAGCCAACACATAGGTAACACATATCTGTCTTATCCCATGTGTTATGAGTTCCCTGACAAAAGAGAAAGATACTGGGATATACAGGAGAACACCCCATATACATACTATGATTTTGAGTTTGACGCTACAGAGGTTATAGAGGAGATTCAGGCAACTAATGAAATAATGGAAGAACTGGAAAAACTGGACGAGCTAATTCACAACAGTATAGATGACTTCGATGCATACATAGAAGATATCAGAAGGCAGCTATATGACAGCGGGGTGCAAAAGCTGCTGGATGAAGTGAATTCACAGAAGGAAAAGTGGCTGGAAGGTAAAAAATAGGTATGGATTTCATAACTACATGCAATTCTGTTATTTCGTGAAAGGAGTTGTTTTATGATAATTAAAGAACACAAGAACTATAAGAAACATTTGCTGCTCTTAATATTTATATTAATTATAACAAGCCATACAGCCTGTGACGGCAAGGTTCCCGACAGCGGTAGCGGTAAAGTCCGGGTAATAAAAAGCCATTGTTCCGTGTCCGATGAAGGAATTATATATGAGGACGATAACGGGAAGTGCTATTATGATTTTTCCAGTGGGGGAAATGCATATTTCTGCTTCAGGCCAAATTGTGATCATTATAATGTAGACTGTGTTGCCCGAGCTAACCATCCATATACCTTTCTGATTGGAAATGACCAATACTATATTAAAACAGGTTCTTTGACAGACAAGGACTCAAAGGTTAGAATAATATCCTATTTGTATAAAAGCGATGTCAGCCATTCTGACGTAAAATGTGTAGTTGACTTTGAGGGCATAAACCTATCTGACGGTTTTCTGATAGGTGATACCCTGTACCTTCTAATTCTCAAGCCCGATATAGTGGATGGTGTTCAAACAAATAACGGAAGGTATGACATGTACAGGATAAATATGAAAAACTATTCCGTTAAGAAGACCCATGTAAAGGAAGGCGACAATATAGGGTATATACTTTTCGGATGCATTGATAACAAGCTTATTATGTATTACAGATACATGGATAAGGAAATTGACCCTGCTGACTACGGGAAAACAGGGGATATGGCGAGCTTTATGGAGGACACCGAGAATTACAGAAGGTATATGGAGGATGTTATGGAGGTCTTCCATGAAGGGATGTGTTATTATGACATTAAGACGCATAAAATCGTTGATATAGATTTGCCTGTATTTACCTTTTTATATAAGGATAGTTACTACTACAATAAGAAGATTGGTGAAGGGTTATATCAACTGGTTGCGTATAACTTTGCAACGGGCGAAGAAACATTGATATTTAACGGTCCTGTAAGCTCTATTGATGCTGTGGGAGATATGCTATTTATAAAAGAAGGGAAGGAAGCAATCGGTCAACTTACCTTTACACCCGTTATAACATTTGACAAAGCCACGTGCGGGGAGTATGCATATAATCTTGCAACAGGGGAATTAAACAAGGTTGTTAATAATTCTCCTGAAAAAGCTGAATTTGAATTAATTGAGGAACGGGATGGTTATTACATATTTTTATATAGCAACCTTAGTGAAGGAATACATAGGCGCGTGGGGTACATGCTTAAGGAAGACTTTATAAACGGAAGAGAAAAGATAACATTGGTTGATCCGTTATAGAGAATTATATCAAGCTATGGAGGAATGTATATGGAAATAACAATTAACCAATTATCCAAATCCTATGGAAATGTTAAAGCCCTTAAAGATGTAAGCTGTACCTTTACGGAAGGGGTCTACGGGCTGTTGGGACCTAACGGTGCAGGCAAAACTACCCTGATTAACATCATAGTGAATAACCTGGAGCAGGATGCCGGGCAGGTTTTGCTGGACGGTACTGATATACGGATGATGGGGGCAAAATACAGGGAATTGATAGGCTTTATGCCCCAGCAGCAATCATTGTTTGACAGCTTTACCGCAGTGCGTTTTCTGGGATATATGGGTACTTTAAAAGGGATGAGCGGAAAGCAGCTCAAGACCAGGATAGATGAGGTGCTTGAGATGGTAAATCTCACCGATGCGGCTGGTAAAAGGCTTGGGAGCTTCTCCGGCGGTATGAAACAGCGAATATTGATAGCACAGGCTATTCTTAACGATCCCAAAATACTGATACTTGATGAACCTACCGCAGGGCTTGATCCGAGGGAAAGAATACGGATACGGAACCTGATATCTGAAATCAGCTTTAAAAAGTTTGTACTCCTGGCAACCCATGTGGTGCAGGATATCGAATTCATCTCCAATGAAATCCTTATTCTTAAGGAGGGGCGGCTGATTGCCAAGGCTCCCCACGACAAAATACTTGAAGTCATGGAGGGCAAGGTTTATGAGTTAAGGCTTAAGGAAGATGAGCTGCCTAAAGTCAGTGCAAAATACAGGATTTGTTCAATTCTAAAGGATTCGGATTCGGTTATTATAAGAGTTTTGTCTGATTGTATACCGCCCGAATATGACAGCCGGCCTGTCAAGCCAATGCTTGAAGATTTGTACCTTTACCTGTTCGACGAAAGATTCCCCGTGGACGTTTACGGCCTCTTTGCCTCTTAGGCCGTTTCTGAAGGGGGTGGGACGATATGAAGCTGTACATATCTGAAATGTATAAAATTATTACAAAAAAGATGTTCTGGGCAGGATTGCTTGCGGCAGCAGCCCTTAACGCCTTGTTATGCATATGGTCTTCCGGCAATGAGTATTTTGATGCAGGGATATATAAAAAGATATATTCGGATATAGCAGTGCAAAGGCTTGACAATGAAGGTATCAGGGAGTACCTGCAGGCAAAGCTGGCAGAATGCGGTATGGAGGATTTTAAAGGTCAGGAATTATATGCGAGATTGCTCATGCAGCTTGACAGGATAGAGACTTATGACAGTTTTCTTGAGGGTATAGATACCAGGGCTGAGAATATAATTGATTTTTCAATATTCGGAAAGCCTGACGGCTTTTCTTACCGAAGCATCCTGAGGACTCCTCCTGCTTACAGGCACCTTAAGGGCAATAAACTCAGCTTTTGCAATTCACAAGCCGTTATTGCCGCCACAGGCAGGGAGTTTACGGATGTATTTGCCTTGCTGCTTATATTTTTTACAGCAACCACACTTGTGCTGAATGAGAAGGAAAAGGGCCTTTTCTCACTAGTAAGGACAACGAAAAGAGGCCAAATCCCTTTGCTTGGCGCTAAGCTGGCGGCAGTTTTCACATACTGCGCCTTTATATACATAATCTTATATATCGGTAATTATCTTACATCCATATATTTGTACGGAAATATGGATTTATCAGCACGGATTCAATCAGTGGAGGGCTTTCTCGGCGCTACCGTCGAGGTTACTGTCGGCGGGTATTTTTTAATATATTCACTGACAAAGCTTGCAGCATATATATTGATTGCTTCGGTTCTGGTGCTGCTGTGTGTTATAGCCCATACAGGTTTGATGGTTTATGTTATAACCTTGTCCGCAGCTTCCGTAAGCTCGCTGCTATACGTCCTGATACCCGGCAATTCATACCTTAGCATGCTGAAGTACGCCAATATGGTCAGCATATTGCATACCAATAAAATCTATAAGGACTATCTTGATATCAATTTTTTTGATATTCCGGTTAATTTATTCAGGATGAGCCTTTTCATCCTTATAGCCGGGATTCTTTTATTTATTGTTTTGAACTTATATATATTCAAAAGGCAAAAAAATGTTATCTTCCATGAAAGCAGGCTTATAAAGAAGATAATGGATTTCCTGCTGAAGCACAGGCGGGTGTCCTCAAGCTTGTTTTCATATGAAAGCTTCAAGGCTTTGATTGTCAATAAAGCGCTTGTCATATTGATTCTGGCAGCCGTTATCGGATGGTATAATTATAAAACCTATCGTATGCCTTATATCCAGGATGACGCAATATATAAATACTATGTAACACAGGTGAAAGGAGAGATTACCGAAGATACATATAAATATCTTGAAAAGGAAAGGCTGCATTATGAAAACTTAAGGAAGCAACTCGCAGAAATGCAGCAGGCACTAAAGGAAGGCAAAATGAATTTTATAGTCTATAACAACTTGTCGGCTCAAATAAATAGCGAGCTTAAAAGAGAGGTTGGCCTGCATAAGGTGATGGGCAGGGTGAAAGAGCTTGAGCCGTATTATAAAGACGATGTAAAAAATAAGCCGTGGCTTTTGTACGATACAGGCTATAACCAGCTTCTTGGCATAATGGAGAACAAGAGGCTTNNATGCATATCTCCGATTTATGCGGCTGAGAATACCAGTGGAGCAAGCAGGCTTATCAAGAGTACAAAAAAGGGAAGAATCAGCTCGCTGCTAGCCAGAACGGGAATTGGATCAATAATCACCATAATGTTATTTGCCGTAACATATACGCCTGTGCTTTACAACATATTGGACAGCTATGGANNATATCAATAGGCGGCTTTCTATGCTTAATATATGCAATAAAACTTTTTACTGCACTGCTTATGATGGCGCTTGTTACCTGCATCTCGCATTTCTCAAGGAATGTAACCACTGTCATATCAGCCGCCGCAGGCATATTCGTGCTGCCGTACGTTTTGTATATTATCGGGGCATCCTATATTGAAGCCCTTCTTTGGATACCCAACATTTTAGGTTATACATACTTCATTAAGCCTGATAATACGGCAGCTAAATGGATGTTGCCGGGAAATACACTTCTTGCAGCCGTGTTTTCGTTTATATTAATCAGAAAGACAATATCATCAATCAATCATGCACAAAAATAAAAAGAATAAAGACTCCGCATAAGCGGATGATACAGTNNCATAAGCGGATGATACAGTATGCTGCCAAAAGCCTCCGCATAAGCGGATGATACAGTATGCTACCAATTCAGAATGATGCCTTGGCATCATTCTGCTAAAAGACTCCGCATTAGCGGAGTCTTTATGCACCTGACTGGATTTGAACCGGCGGCCTTTCGCTCCGGAGGCGAACGCTCTATCCACTGAGCTACAGGTGCAGAATTTATGTTGCCCAATATTTCGGACTATGATATTATATACTAACCCGGCTGTATTTGTAAAGGTTGATTCTGCTGTTAATGGAATATTTAGAAGGTATGGGAATATAATGAAAATGTAGTTGAGCATGTACGAAAAATACAGATTCCAGGCTTATTTATTACAAAAGTATTAAATAATGTTACAGAAAAGTTAAATACACCCGTTGACTTTTATTTTGATTTTTGATATTATTACATTTGAGAATATAGTATGATATTGCTATAGTTGGATGAAATTCAAGGAGATAATATGAAGCTTAAATATAAAAAGGTAATATTGCTAACAACGATGAGTACTATGGGTATCGGTTTACTTACGCTATCCATCAGTCAGGACAGACCTCAGGCCAAGGAGAATGACGATACAGTCCAGGAAGCTGCTGTATTAATGAGCGGTGATGAAGGCGGCGATATTGAGGTTTCCTTGAATGAGGAGGGGGCAGAGGTAACGATAGCACCCACCCTGACTCCGACTCCTTCTCCGACCCCTGTTCCGTCACCTACACCGACACCGGTTCCTGTATATCCTCTTGAGGAGAATGCAGAGATAGATAAGTTCATTGATGATTTTTACAAGGCGAAGGCTGCACTGGATATAAACAAGATTAAAAGTATGCATATTGACCCGGATGATGCGCCGACGCTTGAACACCTTCAGAGCAAGATGATGTATATTGAGGAATATTTCAATGTAAAGGCTTATGCCAAGAAGGGATACAGGGAAAACTCCTATATCGTATATGCTTACTCCGAAGTGAAGTTTTCCAATATTAAGACACTTGCACCTGGATTGGGCAAGCTTTACCTGCTTAAGGATGCAGACGGAAGCTTTAAGATTATAACAAGTGATTTGAGCCCGGAAGAAAAAGCATATTATGATGCCAGGAACTTTGACGAAGATGTATTGAAGCTTAAGGAAGAGACAGATGCCAAGGGCAAAGCCGCAAAAGCTCAGGATGAGGATCTGCAGATATACTGGGAGGGCGTTGACGGACTCGGCAATAATTAATAATGACTAAGATGGGATAATATTAAGTATGTGTATAAGCTGCTGTTAGGGTAGAACGCCCTGGCAGCAGTTTTAGGTTGTACCCGTATGTAATGAAGTTATAAGCGTAATTCTGTGAACATCGTATAGCGGAAGGAAGTTCAATCCCGGGAACTCTAATATGGACTAAATCCTTTAAATAAAGTATAATTACACTCATACAAGTAAAGTATATGTCGTTGTGAAATGTTTTGCACAGCATGTTTTTGCACGGCAGGTTTACAGTAAAAGCCGGATAAAAGAGATGGTGAAGATGGCTAAAAGAACCAAGAGGCTGGTTTCTCCCGATGACAGCCAGGAAGAAATAAGAATAAACAAGTTCATAAGTGATGCCGGAATATGCTCAAGAAGAGAAGCTGATCGTTTGATTCAGGAGGGTAAGGTGCAGATTGACGGCATTACGGCAGAAATCGGCTCCAGGGTTGGAATGGACAGTATTGTCACCATTGAGGGCAAGCCCATAAACAGAGTGGAGAAGCTGGCCCTTATTGCATTTAATAAGCCCGAAGGAGTAGTATGTACAGCAGACAGAAGAGAACCGAATAATATTATTGATTATATTCAGTATAGTATGAGGATTTACCCTATCGGGAGACTGGATAAGGATTCCGAAGGCCTTATATTGCTTACAAATGACGGGTTTATCTTTAACAAGATATTGAAGGCGGAGAATCATGCAGAAAAAGAATATATTGTTACGGTTAATAAAGAGATTACTCCCGAATTCATAAGGGATATGTCACGGGGGGTACCGATACTTGGCACAGTGACCAATCCGTGCGAGGTTATAAAGGAAGGGAAATATGAATTCCGGATAATACTTACGCAGGGACTTAACCGGCAGATCAGGAGAATGTGCGAGTATTTCGGCTACCGTGTTGTAAAGCTCATAAGGGTCAGAATTATGAACATACATCTGGGAAGGCTAAAAAAAGGTGCATGGAGGAACGTAACAGACAAGGAAATAGCCGAGATGAACCAACTTATTTTAAGCCGCAAGGACAATAAGGACAATAAGGACAATAAGGACAATAAGGACAATAAGGACAATAAGAGCAATACAGACAATAAGAACAGCAAGAGCAGCAAGAACAACAAGAACAATTAGATTAAAAAAGATCAATTAAAGGCAGCATGCCCATATGCTAACCATATGCTGAAATAAATATTCAACCGGGAAGGGGAGAGCGGATTTGGAAAAGGATATAAAACAGGAGATAGAAAGCTTACGAAAGCTTATAAACTACCATAATGACAGGTATTACAACCAGGATAATCCTGAGATATCCGATTATGAATACGACCAGCTGTCATTAAGATTAAGAAAGCTTGAAGCGGAGCACCCCGAATATTCAGATGAAGCATCACCAACTAAGGTAATAGGTGCAAAGGCCAAAAGGGAGGCAGGCGTACTTGTCAGGCATAATGTACCGATGCTGAGCCTTCAGGATGTATTCAGCAGGGAAGAGGTTGAAGATTTTGTTGAACGGATATTGAAGGAACGTAAGGATACCGTATTTGTAGTTGAAAGAAAGATTGACGGCTTATCCGTAGCCTTAAGATATACCAACGGGGAGCTTACCATGGGTATAACCAGGGGTGACGGCATTAATTACGGAGAGGATGTTACGGAAAACGTCAAAATGATAGATGACGTAAAAACATCCCTTAAGGAGCCTGTCCCGTACCTTGAAATCAGGGGCGAGGTATATATGAAGCTTAAGGATTTTGAAGACGTGAACCTAAGGCTTGAGGCAGCAGGCAAAAAGGTCTTTGCCAATCCCAGGAACTGCGCAGCGGGAACCCTAAGACAGCTTGATCCTGAGGTGCTGAAGGAGCGCAAGCTTTCAATGTTTGTATTTAACGTGCAGGCTGCACAGGGAATACATTTTACCAGTCATTCCGAAAGCCTTGAGTGGTTAAGCAGCCAGGGAATAAAAGTAATTGAAAACTACAGGCTGTGTCAAACTGCACAAGAGGTTTGGGATGCCATAACCGAAATAGGTGAATCGAGGGGCGAGCTTCCATATGATATTGACGGCGCTGTCGTCAAGGTGGATAACCTGGCTGACCGTGAATATTTCGGGGCTACATCCAAGGTGCCCAGATGGGCTGTAGCTTATAAATATCCTCCCGAGGAAAAGGAGACGGTAGTAAAGGAGATAAGGCTAACCGTAGGAAGAACCGGAAGGATTACCCCTACTGCCATATTTGAGCCTATCCGGCTGTGCGGTACGAATGTGGAGAGAGCCACACTCCATAACCAGGACAGGATAAATGAACTGGATGTAAGGATCGGTGATACTATAGTTGTCAGAAAGGCCGGTGAAATAATACCGGAGGTGCTTACGGTAGTAAAGAGCAAGAGGCCTGCGGATACGGTACCCTTTATAATTCCGGATACATGCCCTTCATGCGGAGCCCCAACCGTAAGAGACGAGAACACTGCCGATACAAGATGCGTCAACTTAAATTGTCCTGCACAGTTAGTCCAGCATATCTTAAACTTTGCAGGACGCAATGCCATGGATATTAAAGGCTTTGGGGAAGCTTATATTGAAGTTCTGATAAAGGAAGGCTACTTAAGGGATATTGCGGACATATACTATCTGCATCTTTACAGGGATGAGCTGATTAATAAGGGGCTAATCGGGAAGGAGAAGAACACCGACAAGCTGCTTGCGGCTATTGAAGAAAGCAAGAATAATGATATAGACAGGCTTATAACCGGACTGGGAATCAGAAACATCGGCAAGCAGGCAGGATATGAGCTGAAAACCCATTTTAAATCCCTTAATGAACTAAAGGATGCCACTTATGAAGAGCTGGTTGCTATAAATGATGTGGGTGATATTACAGCCCGGTCCATTACAGAATTCTTTGCCAATCACGGCAACCGGGATATATTAAGAAGGCTTGAAGCCGCAGGTGTTAATTTCAGTTCCATGACAGCTGATACAGGCAATGAGAGCGCACTTGCAGGGAAGGTCTTTGTCATAACGGGAACACTTCCGGATATGGGCAGAACCGAGATGGAGGAGTTGCTTAAAAAGTGTGGAGCCAAGGTTTCCGGCAGCGTCTCTAAGAAGACAGATTATGTAATAGCCGGAGAGAATGCCGGAAGCAAGCTGACCAAAGCGCAGGAGTTTAATGTCCCGGTAATAACGCAGGACGAGGCCTTAAGGCTGATTGGGAAGTAAATATAGTAAGATATTTTTGGGTTGCTTTATGTTATTATACATGTTATGATGTTTTTTATTGAATAGAATTCCTGTTTATTTCCTTTTCTATAAAATTATTCTATTATGAAAATGGTGATATGTTATGCCGATTAAGGTACAAAATGATCTGCCGGCAAAGAGAATATTAGAGGACGAGAATATATTTATTATGGACGAAAACAGGGCTTTGCACCAGGATATTCGTCCCCTTCAGATAGCCATTCTTAATTTAATGCCGATAAAAGAGGATACGGAGGTACAGCTGCTAAGAAGCCTGTCCAACACACCGCTGCAGGTGGATATAACCTTCCTTACCACCGGAACCTATGTGGGAAAGCATACTCCGAAGAGTCATCTTGAGCATTTTTATCTTACCTATGAGGATGTTAAAAACCGTAAATTTGACGGACTTATAATAACCGGAGCGCCTGTTGAGCTTATGGAGTTTGAAGAAGTGACATACTGGGAGGAGCTTAAGGCCATTATGGAGTGGTCAAAGACTCA
>DCTS01000041.1:0-7776 GCA_002329645.1 Lachnoclostridium sp. UBA1434
AGCGCCTTGCCTATAACCGCTCCGTATACATTAATCTCCTGCAGCTTTTCCAGATCCTTAAGGGAGGATATCCCGCCGGACGCAATAATATCCAGCCCTGATTCCTGCACCATAATCTTTGTATGCATTATATTAGGCCCGGACAGCATTCCGTCCCTGGAAATATCGGTATATATAATGGTTCTTACTCCTGCCTTGCCCATATCCTTTGCAAGGCTTACTGCATTATAGCTGCTTATCTTNNTCCCAGCCCTCGATTGCAACCATACCGTCCTTGGCATCTATCCCGATTACAATCCTGTCGGCTCCGAAGGTCTGCAAAGCTTCCTTAATAAAGGCCGGATCGCTTACGGCCTTGGTTCCGATTATCACACGCTTTATGCCAAGTGACAGTTTGTAATCGATATCCTTAATCGATCTTATGCCTCCTCCGACCTGTACGGGGATATTAATCTCCTTGACAATTTTCTTAATTACCTCGTCATTAACCGAGCGACCCATGAGGGCGCCGTCCAAATCCACTATATGTATAAAGGAAGCACCCGAAGCCTCCCACAGCTTAGCAACTTTTACAGGCTTTTCTGAATATACCTGCATATCCTGGAAGCTTCCCTGCCTGAGCCTTACACATTGACCGTTTTTAATATCTATTGCCGGAAAAATAACCATGTCTGCAACCTTTCTTTATAGAGGGTAATGTGGCTTGTTAACCTGTTTATCTGTTTCTGCTATATGACACCCTTGGCGGATAATACTCCATCAACCCGCGGATCAGGCCTCGTTGCCTCGTCAAGTGCCTTGGCAAATGCCTTGAATGCTGCTTCAACAACGTGATGGTTATTACCCCCGTTAAGCATCCTGATGTGCAGATTCATGCCTGCTGTATATGAAACGGCATAAAAGAACTCCCTGACAAGCTCCGTATCCAGATATCCGACCTTGTCCGCAGAAAAGCTTAAATCATAGGACAGGTACGGACGGCCGGACAGGTCTACCGCACAAAGTATAAGCGCTTCGTCCATAGGAATGATGCTATATCCGTATCTTTTTATACCCGCCTTGTCCCCCAGGGCATTTTTAATGGCCTGTCCCAGCACGATCCCGGTATCCTCCACCGAATGGTGCGGGTCAACGTATAGGTCTCCCTTGACGGCAAGCTTGAGATCAAAAAAGCCATGCCTTGCAAAGCTGTCCAGCATATGGTTAAAGAAACCGATGCCGGTCTCTATCTGTGCTTTGCCGCTTCCGTCCAGGACAAATTCCATATTTATCTCGGTTTCCTTGGTCTTCCTGCTTATATCGGCACTTCTTATATTCATGTCCATCAACCCCTTATTATTAATAAGCATGACACACTCGGATATAACCGGTGTCCCTGCTATTATTCTTACAAATATAACTGCATTGTTGTCCCTGCTGATATTTTTGCGAATATATCGCAACAGAGTCCCTGCTGTATTTTTTATAGATATGGCCGCAGCTAAATTGCTATGGTTTATGACTTAAGCTAAACCATAAAATAATTATACATTAAGAGAATTAATTGTCAAACCTGACTGCAATAGAATTCGCATGGGCTTCAAAGCCCTCCGAACGGGCAAATGCCTCTATATCCTTGTGTATCGACTCAAGAGCCTCCCTTGAATAAGCTATTATGCTGGATTTTTTAATAAAATCATCAACACTTAGGGGTGAAAAGAACTTGGCTGTGCCATTGGTCGGAAGTATGTGGTTCGGACCTGCCATATAATCCCCCAGCGGCTCGCTGGAATATTCGCCGATAAAGATTGCTCCCGCATTCCTTATCTTCGTCATAACAATGAAGGGTTCCTTAGTCATGATTTCAAGGTGCTCGGATGCAATTTCATTCACCGCATCGATTGCATCGTCCATATTCTTTGCTACAAGGATATATCCGTAATTGTCAAGGGAGTTTTTAATTATTTCCTTCCTTGGCAAGACTTCAACAAATTTATCAACCTCTATTGAGACCTTTTCGGCAAGGCTTTGGCTGGTTGTAACTAAAATAGCCGAAGCAAGCTCGTCATGCTCTGCCTGGGACAGTAAATCCGCAGCCGCATATCTTGGATTGGCGCTTTCGTCCGCAAGTACGAGGATTTCACTTGGACCTGCTATGGAATCTATACTGACAAAACCGAAGACGGCTTTTTTAGCCAGCGCAACATATATATTTCCGGGTCCGACAATCTTATCCACCTTGGATATACTCTCTGTACCGTAAGCCATGGCTGCTATGGCCTGCGCTCCACCTGTTTTATATATTTCAGTAACTCCGGCTTCGTTGGCGGCAACCAGTGTTCCTGCATAAACCTTTCCATCGGGACCGGCAGGCGTTGTCATTATGATGCGGTCGACACCGGCAACCCTGGCAGGTATTGCTGCCATTATAACTGAGGACGGATATGCAGCTTTTCCGCCGGGTGCATATATGCCCACGGATGCTATCGGTGTCACCTTCTGACCAAGTATGGTTCCGTCTGAAGTACTGTCAAACCAGCTTTTCTGCTTTTGCTTTGTGTGGTAAGCTTCAATATTGGCTATGGATTTACGGATTATATTTATTAAACCTTCTCCAATTTTTTCATAGGCTTCCTCTATCTCCTGCCTGCTTACACGCAGATTGCCGCTGTTTATATCTGCTTTGTCATATTTCTTAGCATATTTAAACAGGACTTCATCGCCCTTTTCCCGTACCTCGGATATTATTTGATTAACCTTATTCATATAGGTTTCATACTGACCCGGATTCCTCTTTAAAAGGTTTTCAAGTATGTTTCTTTTGGTTGTGTCATTTAACTCTATTATTCTCATGTTATCAATCCTTCCGTTATAATTGCTTTTGTCCTATATGTGATGACCGCTTCTATCTTATTTGTTATAACCATCTTATTTGTTATGACAGCTTTCATCATATTTGTTATGACCGCTTATATCATATTTGTTATGACAGCTTATATCATATTTGTTATGATAACTTATATCATATTTGTTATGACAACTTATATCATATTTGTTATGACAACTTATATCATATTTGTTATGACAACTTTTATCTTATCTGTTATGAATTCTTTTGCTTTGTACCATGAAGATGCTCCTTAAGGGCATTTATCATTGTATTGATTCTTGCATATTCCATCTTCATGCTGACCTCGTTTACCACCATGCGGGCTGAAATCGGACATATTTCTTCTAAGACCTCAAGCCCGTTTTCACGAAGTGTGGAGCCTGTTTCAACTATATCTACGATTACCTCGGCAAGGCCGACTATCGGCGCAAGCTCCACGGAGCCGTTCAGCTTAATAATTTCAACGGTCTGATGCTTTTTATTATAGAAATAATCCTTCGCAATATTGGGATATTTGGTGGCAACACGTATGAGCTCGCCATGCTGAAGAAGGGATGCTGCTGATGCAGGTCCGGCAACGCACATTCTGCATTTGCCGAAGCCCATATCCACCACCTCATACAGCTTCCTGCCTTCCTCAAGTATGGTGTCCTTGCCGACAATACCTATATCGGCAGCTCCATATTCAACATATGTAGGTACATCATTAGCCTTGGCAAGGAAGAATTTCAGCTTAAGCTCATCGTTGACGAATATAAGCTTTCTTGAGGATTTGTCCTTGAGCTCCTCACAGGTAATGCCTATATGTTCGAAAACCTCCATTGCACTCTGAACCAGCCTCCCCTTTGCCAGGGCTATGGTTATATACCTCATTATATCACGCCTTTCCACGCCAAATGTTTTATGCATTATGCAGAACATTATGCCTCAATATTTATATGAAATATGTTTAATGTATATAAGGCATTATGCCTCTGCGCTCATTAAGTTTTTATGTATGTTTTAGGACATGTTGTCTCTATATTATAAGAGATTATACCACTATGCGGACTAATCCTTTAGCAACTCGTCGAGCCTTACTGTTTGAAGGCTTCCGGTTGATGCGTCAATTACTCTTACTGTCTCGTTGCTTTCCAGAAGTAATATACCGCCCATATTCATCCTCTTGGCATATTCCAGATATGAATTCGTATCCCTGCCTTCTTCTGCCGCCAAGAGTATGGTGGCAACCAAATCTCGCCGGAAATGCTCTGCAAGGGCAATTGCCTGCTTGCGGCAGTCAGGATTGTAAACAAGCAGCGTATCTGTTGCCTCAGGCTCGGGCAGCAGCTTCTGCCTTGACAGGGAAAGCATAAGCTGATCTATAACAATTGCAAGTCCTATGGCAGGCGCATCCTTCCCGAATTGCGAGACAAGATTGTCATAGCGCCCTCCCATAGCTATAGCTTCACCGGTACGGTAAGTATATGCCTTAAATATAATGCCTGTATAGTAGTTATGTTTACTTAGCATTCCAAGATCAAATGAAACATATTTTTCATAACCGTATTCGGACAGGATTTCATACAGCCTCTCCAGTCTTTCTATAGCCCTAACAGCCCTTAGATTGTGTGTAAGCCGTCTGGCATCTGCCAGTATGTCGAGGGTCCCGAACATATTGGTAAGCTGAAGGAAGATGTTTTTAAGCTCCGGCTTTATATCCTTTTCCTCAACCATTTCCTCAACGCCGAACATATTCTTATTTTCTATCAGTATCCTGAGCTTGTTTACCTCATCCTCATCCTGAAAGCCTGCTTCCTCCACAAGAGCCCTGAAAAAATCGGCATTTCCGATTTCAAGCTGAAAAGTGGCAAGCCCTGTCTCAAGCAGGCATCTGGCTGTGAGCGCCAGAAGCTCCGCATCGGCCTCAACACTGGGATCGTTTATTAGCTCCGCTCCAAGCTGGGTCGTCTCCTTAAGCTTGCCCTGATAGCCTGTGGTGTTTATAAAGGTATTGCCGATATAGCACAGGCGGATTGGCATGCTCTCATCCTTATAATACTTTGCAATACATCTTGCAATTGAAGGAGTTATGTCAGGCCTTAAAACAAGAGTATTGCCCTCCCTGTCAAAAAGCTTATACATATCCTTGGATGCGACCGTACCTCTCTCATGGCTGAATATATCAAAAAATTCAAAGCTGGGAGTCTGAATATCATGATATCCGTACTTATGCAAAACACGATGCAGTTTATCCTGCAGCATAAGCTTTTGGGTACATTCATTATTGTATATATCCCTTACTCCCTCGGGGATATGAA
This sequence comes from Lachnoclostridium sp. UBA1434, assembly GCA_002329645.1. Classification (GTDB taxonomy): domain Bacteria; phylum Bacillota; class Clostridia; order Lachnospirales; family Lachnospiraceae; genus Mobilitalea. The sequence continues at coordinate 5,170 of DCTS01000041.1, forward strand.
GAAGCTTATCCTTCATAATAATATCAGCCCTCCTAATTTGCCTGATGCCATAAGCATTATATTTATTATATCTTCCTCTTGAAAATATATATGGACTAAAATACAGGATTAAACCCATGAATAAAACTTATGGTTTAATACTAATAGTTTAATACTCATTGTTTAATACATATGATTAATACTTATGGATAATATTTATGGTTATTAATTCTTATTGATTAATACTTTGCAGTATGTATATGCTTTAGTATGGTAACGTGATAATTCGCTACCAAACTAATATGTTTTACCATTATAATTGATGCCTGTCGCTTTGTCAACAGTAAGCGCAGCTTAATTTCTGCTCTCCCTTTGTTCAAGGTCCTTTTGCAAAACCGTCAGATAATGAACAAAAAAGCTGCCTTCGACAGGTATAATATATGAAGCATCAAGCTCGGTGAAGAGGAAGCTCTTCCTACCCCCGCCTTGTGCCCTGTTCCAGAATTCATACAAGCGTGCAAACGGCAAATAATAATAGACATCCCTTGCCTTGAAATATATCAGCAGGAATGCTATACCGTCCTGTTCCTCAAACTCCTTCATGAAATTGATTTGATGCTCATGGACGTTTCTTAAACTGAAGGTATCCACTGCACATTCCTTGGCATCAAAACAGACAGGAATCCCCTGCACCACACCTATGTAATCCACCGTACTCTTTTGCTCAAAGTATGCAAGCGTTATATGGCCGCATTCCTTATCCATGTTGATTGGTGTAATCGGAGTGGGAACCTTCTGGATCAGAGCAAGCTTTTTCTCCCTGTACCTGGTATTAGTAAGATTTATTATTTCCTCCAGCATCGAGCCCCGAAGGCCCCTGGATTTCCATGAGGGCATTGTAAGGTTTCCTCCTTTTATTATTAGCTGAAAGGTGATAATATCAGCCAAACAGATCATTTTTTATTCTTTTGAAGAGCTCGGGTTCTTCGGCTTTGAATTCTTTGCCTGATAAAGCGGTAAGCTCACCGTCAAGCCCGGGAAATACCATCCTGTATGAATGCAAAAGCTGATGCCTAAGACCGTATCTATCCCTGAAATATTTATTAATTGCAGGGCTGCCGTATTTTGTATCACCGATCAGAGGATGGCCCAGTCCGGCAAGATGAGCCCTTATCTGGTGTGAACGCCCGGTGATAAGCTTGACCTGAAGCAGGGTGAAACCACCCTGTTTTGCTGTATATGATACACGTTCATATTCCGTACATATATACTCCGAACCCTCGGTAAATTTCTCACTCACAACTGCAATATTGTCTGCCTCGTTCTTTTTAATATAGCCTTCTATCCTTTTGCTTCCGTCAACTTCTCCCGCAACAATGGCAAGGTAATATTTGTCTATGTTGCGCTCCCTTAAGAGGCTTGACATTTCCTTAAGACCGGCAAGAGATTTGCCTGCCACGATAAGGCCGCTTGTATTCCTGTCCAGCCGGTTACAGACTCCCGGTCTGAAGCTTTGAAGCTGCTTAGCCTCAAGCTCTCCCTTCTTAAGCATATAAGATATTATTAGCTCCACCAGAGATACATCGGAGCCGGAGGCCTTCTGCGATAAAACCCCCGGCTGTTTGTTTATAATCATGATATGCTTATCCTCATAAATTATATTTAAATCTGCATCAATGTTATATTCTACTTCTGTAGTATCAATATCCCTTGAAAACTTCCCAAAGGTTTCATCTGAAAGATAAATGCTTATCTCGTCCTCAAAACTCAGCCTTTCCGATCCCGTTGCCTTTTTATTATTCAATAGAATGTTCTTCTTGCGAAGCATCTTATATACAAAGCCCTTTGGAGCCTTGTCAAGAATTTTTAGCAAGAGCTTGTCCAGTCTTTGCCCGGCTTCATTTTCACCGACTTTAATTTGCTTCATTTGCCAACCTTCCAATCCTTACATCCTGCATGTTGGTATAAGTGAAGTTTCATGTAATCAACCTTAACAACATAACACCATACCGGCTTATCTATATAATGAACGTTTCGGTTAAACTTAAGTTGCATAATTTCAGCACAGGTCCTGCAGAATGTCGGTAAAGGATTCTATATAATAATCTGCAAGACTCCGCTTTAATTCAGTATAATGTTCTGAAAATTTATCATACACTGCACATACCTTCATGCCCGCATTCCTGCCTGCCATGACTCCCTGCAGAACATCCTCAAATACCAGGCACTCGCAGGGATTGGCATTCAAATCCCGGGCAACCAGAAGGTAAATGTCGGGTGACGGCTTACCCTTAGGAACCTCACAGGAGGTCCGGATTACAGAAAAATACCCCTCAAGCTTGTGTCTTTTTATAATAAGCTCCACCAGCTCCCTTGAATTGCTTGTGGCAATACCCGCAGGTATTCCGTTATCCTTAAGGTATTCCAATAGCTCTCTGACACCTTCCTTGACCGGAATCTCATTCAGGTACTTATCCCATGCCATGCTGTTCCAGTCGCTTTTTATCTGTTCCGGACTGTCCTTTATTCCAAATCTTTTCTTAAAGTATATTGCCGTCTCAGAAAAGCTCATTCCCTCAATTGCAGCTTGCAAATCCTCCGGAAAATCAATTCCGAAACGCCGCAAAT
>DCTS01000041.1:7834-7955 GCA_002329645.1 Lachnoclostridium sp. UBA1434
GTTTAACTTTATTCTATATACGTTACCTGACATCTATATCCATCATCCGCCAGGCGGATGCCTAAGCTTATTCTGCATCCATGCCAGCCTGGTGAATGTTTAACTTTATTCTATATACGTT
>DCTS01000012.1:0-13724 GCA_002329645.1 Lachnoclostridium sp. UBA1434
TTTATCCTCATAATACGATTTTCTAATATAATAATTTCCCAATGAAGCATCTTTTTGAATAGCATTTTTCTGTTCATAAACCTTTATTGCGGTATCGGATTTAGGAATGAACATACTTTTTGTAAGAGAACTACCAAAAGGTCCCTTCTTATAGATTCCAATTTCACCAATGCGTATCCATCTCCAGTTATGTGGTATCTCAAATGGAATTTCATCATCAGAAATAGGCGGAAATTCTTTATCGACTCTTGCTGCCTTGCGTTTTATTAGTTTTTGCTTATCACTATGAATATCTTGGACTAATTCTTCGATAGAACTATCACTTTCCAAATGTTCCGTTAGTCGACCTTCAATAGCTGCTTGAAGAATAGAATCTCTTATTTCGTTTGCATATGCCATTATTCCACCCCCAGCAAATCGAGGATTTCTTGTAGTTTTGTATCCAGCTTATTATCCATGTAAATGGCAAGTACTTTTGCATAATATTCGGCAAATAATAGTGCAAATTTTTCATCCTGATACAGGGGGACATTGCCCCCTGCATAATTGATATATTTTCTAGTTATTCTCCTGTTGTTTCAAGAAGGACTTATGGTTTTCCAGACGGTAGCTTCTTCCTTCCAGATTGATCATATCACATCGGTAGGTAAGTCTATCCAGAACTGCTGTAGTTAGAGCAGGATCGCCCAAAAATTCTGTCCATTCCTCAAAGCCTTTATTGGTTGTAATAATAATGCTTGCCTGCTCATGTAAATCAGTGACAAGCTGAAAGAATAGGTTTGCATCGGTTCGTTCTATTGGCAGATAGCCAACTTCGTCAATTACGACCAGGCTTGCATGATAGATGCGATTCAGTTTCGTTTTACTCCGTTTTGATATCTCTGCTGTCCTAAGTGACTGCATCAATGAAGTCATTGTCGTAAATACAACTCGGTATCCCTCCTGGGCCGCTTTATATGCCAATGAGATAGAAAGATGTGTCTTTCCAACCCCGGGAGGCCCAAAAAACATCAGATTATATGTCTGTTCAATCCACTTCAGTTCAGATAACTGTTTCAACTGTTTTGCACTGATTGACTTCTGAAAACTTACGTCGAAATCGTCCAGCGTCTTAATATAAGGGAGCCCCGATTCCTTTATCCTCTTTTCCTTTGCCCGGTCTGTGCGATATTTAATCTCTTGACTAAATATATAATTCAGAAACTCTGCGTGTGTCATATCGCTTTGCTCGGCGTGTAGCAGAAGGCTATCTATTCCTCCCTTGGTACCAGATAGGCCAAGAACTGATGCTGCATCTTTTATAGCTGTAGTTAATCCCTTCACTACTTATCCCTCCATTAACTTCCTATACTCGTTGATATCCCTTACTTTGGGATGTACAGTCTTGTATTTATCAGATAGTCCTGGTATAGGAGTAGGTGAAGCTCGCTCAGGTTCTTTACCTAATTCTTTGTAATACTCTGTTGCCGCCTTGAAATCTCCAGCAGAATAAAGATTATATTTCAAACAGTAGGCCAGCGAGGTATCTATTATACATTTCTCTGACCCGATACAGGACTTCAAAATCACAGTTAGCTGATCTTTGAAATACCTTGGTTTATCCTTTTTAATTCCCTCCAGCAATTCGCCAGCCATTTCACGGTCGGTAAAATACAGGAGTACTTCCTCATATATATCGATAAGCTTTTTATTAAGTTCTCGGTCGCTATGATTTAAAGAGATGATTTTTCCTCTCTCTTGGCTAATCGTGTGTCTTGCATAAATCTCTCCAGTAGCTGCATCCGTGATTACCATAGAAGTCCCATCAATAACAAGTTTTACTCTGATATTAGGGCTGTAAGTTCCTTTTGGTACACGGTAACGGTTTGATTTATAAAGTACGGTATTGTCTTTTCTGAGACCATAGGTTACACTATCATTAGAAATGATATTTCTGAACACTGGTACCGGCTGAAGATATTCCTTTTCGAGGGTGAATACTTCTGCTGGTATCTTTTTTGTTGTTTCATGCTCTTTGCCATTGCCCCTCCTTTCTAGCCACGCAAGACATTTCTCATTAAAATCTGTGATGTCTGTAAAGGTACGATGATCCGCGAAGTTGTATTTCACATATTTAACTACCGCTTCAACCTGACCCTTTGATTCCGGATCTGCCCCATGACATAGAAACACCCGGAACTTCATAATATCAAGGTAATGTTGGAATCCTGCAGTATAGATGATATCTCCATTGTTTTCACTAACAGCTAATACCTTGTCCTGATCGTATACGATTTCCTGTGTGCGGCCTCCGTAATAAGCGAAAGCCTTTTCATGTGCTTCGATAAACGTGGCTGTTGTAAATGGTATCGTCTGCCAGTATACGAATTTATACCTTGAATGAGCTAGTACCATGGCAAAACAGTATAAGCATACTCTTTTTCCTTTGATATCTCTAAGCCATATCTGTCCCATATCAACCTGAGCCTGGTATCCGGGTGGAAGCTCATTTACTGCTTCATACTGCCGACTTCTTTGAACTTTCGGTATATCTTCCTCAAGACGGAGTTGATGTATGTAGTTTCGCATGGTTCGTTCTTTAAACCGAACTTCTTTACCATACTTTTCTTCCAGCCAGTCAAACATCTGGGCCGCTGACATGTCAGGGTGTTGCTTCAGCCAATCAATCATGTCGCTTCGATATTCCTCCGGCCTCTTTGATCTAGTAGCGGCAGCCTCTTTTAATCTTTGAAATTCCTCTGCACTCATTTCCCAGTACTTTGCAACGGTTCGTGGGTTGATTCCGAGCTTGTTCTTCACGGCATTTCTTTTGAAACCGAGTGCTTTTAATTTTTGGATTTGGTAATACATTGACCAATCTTTCATCCTTTCTTCACCTCCATGTAGAATTATACTGCATTTCTACAAGAAGGGCTTTTATTCGATGAAAAATATGCATTATTATTTGCCAAAAGTTATGTATTTCTACTTGCCAAAAACTATGTACTTTATTTTACCATGTACACCAAGTTGTTTACTCGACCTGAAGGGCTAAGATACGTACACGGAAACATATGGTTGAAGAGATAGGATAGATGTTGTATAGACTTGATTCTCATCATTGAAATTTATCGTGATTTTTATATTTTTACAAATGATACCAATTGAATCTTGACAATTATGCTTTTATAAATTACAATTTAAGCAAAATTGTCAACAAGGGATGATATGATGACTGGAACAGAAAAGTTGGATGCATTCATTAGAAACAGTAAAGGTGTAATCACTTCAAAGCTGGCAGCTGATCATGGTATTCATAGGGAGTACTTGAGTGAATTTGTCAGGCAGGGTAAGCTTGAACGTATTGCTCACGGTATATATATTACACCGGATGTATGGGAGGATAAAATGCTGATTCACCAATTACGTAAAAAAAATTTGATATACTCCCATGAAACCGCTTTATTTTTACACGATTTAACTGATAGAGATCCGGTTGCTTATTGCGTGACGGTTCCAACAGGATACAATACCAGCAAGCTAAAGCAAGATGGGCTTATTGTATATACCATCAAAAAAGAATTGCTTGAACTTGGAATCTGTACTAAGAAAACGACCTTCAGAAACGACATAAGAACATATAATATGGAACGCACTATTTGCGATATTCTTCGGGATAGAAATAACCAAGATGTTGTAGTAGTATCAGATGCACTTAAAAGATATGTACGAAGATCGGATAAAGACCTTAACAGATTAATGAAATATGCCGGAATGTTAAGAATTGAGAAAATTTTAAGGAGTTATTTAGAGGTGCTGCTATGAACACGTCAACTCAACTGAAGGCGTTGATAAGAAATCTTTCAAAGGAAAAAAGCGTACAAGCTGAAATTATATTAAGGAATTTTATACTTGAACGGCTATTGAAAAGGATATCCTTGTCTCCCTTCCGTGATAAATTCATATTGAAGGGGGGCATGCTGATAGCTGCAATGGTTGGTATTGATACCCGATCCACAATGGATATGGATGCTACCATCAGGGGTATTCCGCTCTCCGAAGAAGTGTTGGCGGAAGCAATGAAAGTAATATTAGATAGTCCTGTAGATGATGGAGTGAAAATGACCCTAAAAGGATTTGAAAACATTCGTGATGAATCAGAATACCCGGGGATACGAATATCAATTGAAGCAATTCTTGATAAAACAAGACAAGTCATGAAAATAGATGTTACTACAGGCGATAAGATCACTCCACAGGCAGTTGAGTATTCTTTTAGGCTACTATTTGAAGATAGAAGTATAAGTATTCTGGCATATAACCTCGAAACGGTACTGGCTGAAAAACTTGAAACCATCTTATCAAGAAGTACTACCAACACAAGAATGCGAGATTACTATGATGTCTATATATTGACAGCACTAAGAGCTCAGGATATCAATTGGAGTTTATTTCCCCAAGCTTTTAAAAATACAGCAGAAAAAAGAGGCAGTTATAGTCACCTTTTGAAAACCGGCGATGATATTATGGGAGAAATAGAGCAGTCACAGGTGCTTGCTGATCTTTGGAGCCGATATCAGCAGAAAAACAGTTATGCAGATGATTTGACCTGGACGCAAGTGATAGCAAGTGTAAAGGAGTTATACGTCAAAGCTTTTGACAGCGATATTTTTCCACAAGCTGAAAATTTGAGATATAAAGATTAGGTGAGAAAAATGAGAATACTGTTCTTGGGTACTTCTGCTGCAACATCAGTTCCTCTTGCATTCTGCAGATGCAGAGTGTGTGAGAAAGCCAGAACTAATAAGGGGAAAGACATTAGAAAAAGATCATCGGTAATTATAAATGATGACTTGCTTATTGATTTTGGCCCCGATGTTGTAACTTCGTCATATATGTATAACATCGATTTGACAAATGTAAAATATATCCTTCAAACTCACGGGCATTCAGATCATTTTGATGCAGGGCACTTGATAACACGACTTAAGGAATATGCTACACAGAATGTAAACCCTGTCTGCCTTGCTGCCTCAAAAGAAACGGTTAAATCACTGGATAAACGGATGAAGGCCGAAGAACTGAATGTAGATTTATTTGATCAGGATTGGCAAAGAAAGCTTAATATCGATATTAAGTTTATATGCAACGGTGATCACATAAAAATAGGCGATTATTCTGTTACAGCGATAGAATCTTTGCATGACATTTACGAGAATTCTTTGATATATATAATCAGTCACGGTAATAAAAATATTTTGTATGGAACTGATTTGTTGAAGATATCTGAAAAGGCATGGGAAATATTAAAAACATTCCGTCTTGACTTGGTTATACTGGATCACACATACGGCAAGGGTTTTAATAGTGGCGGCCATCTGGATGCAGGACAGGTTACCGATATTATATCAAAAATGAAAGAAGAAAATATAATGCACGAAAAAAGCCTGGTTTATGCAACGCATATATCACACGAAGGTAATGATACTCACTATGTTATGGAAAAGATTGCAGCAAGAAACGGATATCATATTGCATATGACGGACTGGAGATAAAAATTTGATGAATGAGCTTTCAAAACTGTTTTATCGGTAAACATTATGAAGACAAATGGATTGTTACACGTTGAGACGGCAGCTTTATTATCAAGGGTAAAAGATGTTGAAATATAATAAATTGGGATAGATAGAAGCTTATAACTACTCTCCAACCATACCATTACCGTCACGATCATCCATGTACTTATAAAGCCAATGATCTGAGTAGATCGGCATCTTGTATCCTGCAGCTTTTGCTTCAGCTATCGTCACTTTACCATTTCCATTTTTATCGATTTTAGTCAGCTCTCTCTCTTCATCAAAGGCATTACCTTCCTCCGAAGTCTTAGCTGAGGTCTGAGTCATATCTTCATTTAAAGATGCATTAATCTCATCCGGATTCACGTTGTCAAAATCATCTACTATCTTTTCTCCCATTAACACATACTCATAATGGTAATGGGAGGGTATTTGGGTATCGTTATCAGGATAAGTAATCACAGCAACAAAATCCTCACAGCCTCCGGCATCCCGAATTACTTTTTCTAAATAGGCCTGGTCACCGTGACGGTTTAACGCATTGTTTTGCGGTGTAATATTGTAGGCGTTTGATACGCCGCCGAGAGAATCTGCAATAACATGACCTTCATCCAAATCCTCTCTTTCTGTTCCCGGTACCTTGGCTTCGTCGTCGTAATATCTGCCGTCAGAATTAACCGGCTCCGTCGCATCATCCTGAAGAATAATCTTATCAGCAATTATATAGACAAGTTGCCCATATTCATTGGTTAACGCCCAATACTCCCTGCTTCCGTAACCGATATCAACTGCAGCATTGGGTTGCCTATCACCGGATAGATCCCCGCCATCAACCTCTACAATTTTATACTCTTTACCATTATAGTTATATGTTGCTCCGGGCCTTTCATCGACAGACGATTCTTCAGCAGGGACTATGGTTGGTGCTATGGTTATGGGTGTTTCCGTTATAGCTTCGGTTGGTGCTATGGTGACTGCATGGCTTCAGTGACAGTTACAGCATTATTATTTGGACTGTATGTATTTTGTCTGCATGCACTTAAGATTAACGCCGGTATAATTATCGTTAACACACCAGTTATCTTTTTATGTCTCATTTCATCATCTCTTTACGTACATTATACCACGTAAATAATATGATACATATAGTTTTAATATAACAAAACAAGGTTTGAAGATGCTTTATTAGGCCTTCAGATGAAAAAGTTTGAGTATATTGTGCAGAACTTTTTCAAAATCATTTAGCTATTGAATATCCGAATAAATACAATTATACTAAAAAACATGATGCATATTGCATCATGTCTTTTAGCAAAAACAATGCGATGTTTAGTAAAGCATAAACAGATCTTAGACTTGTAAAAAATCCATATGGAATGCAAAATAAAGATAAAATAGCTTAATGGAGGGAAAAACATGCAGGAAGTATATGAGTTTTTAAAGAATTGCGGAACATATTATTTGGCTACGGCAGAAGGGGATCAGCCCAGAGTCAGGCCGTTTGGTACGGTGGATATCTTTGAGGGCAGGCTTTATATCCAGACAGGCAAGGTTAAGGAAGTATCCAGGCAGCTTCAGATAAATCCTAAAGCAGAGATCTGTGCCTGTGTTGACGGAAAGTGGCTTAGGGTAGCAGGTAAGCTTATCAGAGATGACAGAGTAGAGGCTAAAAAGCATATGCTTGATAAATATCCGGAGCTTCAGGCAATGTATTCGCCGGAGGACGATAATACGGAGGTTCTCTACTTTGAGGATGCGACAGCTGTCTTTTATTCATATACCGAAGCGCCGAGAGTAATTAAATTTTAGTAAATGGTATAGAATGTTTCAGCAATATAATAATTTAGAATGACAGGGCTGCTTTACCAGACAAAGCGGCCGTATTATTTTATAAGCGTTACTATAAATTCTTTATATATTTTATTTGATGAGGAGGTATAAAAATGCAATTCAAGCTGTATACCGATGTACACGAGTTTTACAATGATACATATGATGTGTTAATGCGTCACGAAGCCCAGAATATGTTACTTCTTGGCAATATCATAATCGGACATGAGGGGAAGGATAAAACAGACTGGCGCGACCCTGCTAACTGGCTTATGGCAACAGTTTCTGATGAAAGGGGCATACAGCTCACCGCCTTAATGACACCGCCGCATAATATAACGCTTTATGCCACAGACAACATAGTTAATCCCGAAGCTGTAAGTTGTCTGTCAGACGGACTGAAAGATTATGATATCCCCGGTGTGATAACCGAAAAAGCCCTTGCAGAGTGCTTTGCCGGAGAATATACCGCACGAAAGGGATTAACCTTCAGAACTGCCATGAGGCAGCGCTTATATGAGCTTAAAGAGGTAAATCCGGAGGTTAAGCAATTCGGTACTGTTCGTTTGCTGGATGAAAGAGACATGTTTTATTTTCCGTACTGGGTTGAGGCGTTTAATGCGGCTGAAACTTATGGTAAAACAGAAATGTCTATTCCGCAGGATGGAGATGTATATCGCTACCATTTGTCAACAAAAAAACGCTACGTTTTAGAAGTTGACGGACAGCCTGTATGTATGGCAGGTTATACGAGGGAATTACAGAACGCTATCGGCGTAGCATTTGTATATACTCCTCCTTATTATTGCAGAAGGGGTTATGCTACCTCATGTGTGGCTCAGATTAGTCAAATGGCGTTAGATAAAGGATATAAAAAGTGTGTATTGTACACAGATTTGGCAAATCCCACATCGAACAGTATTTATCAAAAAATTGGATATAAGCCCATATGTGATTCACTCATGTTGAAATTTGAATAATCAATATGAAGCAAGAATTTTATTAGCAACTGAGGATACGGAAGGCAGGGGATAAGATGTTTCGCAGCATGAGAAGATTTAAACAGGCTGTTTCTGAGGAAGAATGCAGAAAAATATTAACCGAAGAAAAGAGAGGGGCCTTTTCGGTTATCGGAGACGATGGATATCCTTATTCTCTTCCGATTAATTTTTATTATGATGAGGAAGATAATCGCATTTACTTTCATGGTGCCAGGGAAGGTCATAAGGTGGATGCATTAAAGAAATGTGACAAGGTGTGCTTCACCACGTGGAACACGGGCTTTCAAAAGGAAGGACGCTGGGAGTGGAATGTTACCAGTGTAATAGTATTTGGCAGGGCTAAAATTATTGAAGACAAAGAAATAATAGTGGATAGAGCTCTCAAGCTTGCCCTGAAGTACTTCCCTGCAAGGGAAGAGATAGAAGAAGTATTTACGCGTTCAATTGATAAGATGCAGCTTTTTGCCATTGACATTGAGCATATGACGGGTAAGCTGGTCTGTGAAAAGTAATATTTTCCGTTTAAATTATAGATTTGCCAAAAGAAGAAAAAGCCTCCTGGCTCATGCGGCTGTGCAAAACATGAATCTGCTGTTTGGACTGGATGAAATGACAGGGTTAAGAAGGACGTAATTGCATCCGTACTAATTGATACTGACCTTGGGCCGGATATAAATAATTAATTTAATTAGGATTAACACCTTTCATGGGCGTGTTTCAAAACTAACATTGTAGTTGGAATTGAGACACGTCTTTTTTTCTAGTACATAAGTATGATTCTATTTATTGATACTACAAATCATGGTATAATATGAAAATAATAACAACTTGAAAGGAGTATAAGTATGAAGACTCACAAAGTCACTAAGATTTTTAGCAGAGTAATGTGATGGATTGTTATTTCTGCTTATTTGGTAGGGGCAGCATTCGTTCCTTTCCCTACTGCAGAAGCCGTCACAGCAAAAGCGGCAGAAAATGATACAGTCAGCAGTTTCAGCAATTCTGACCAGGGCTCTTCTGATGTTGAAGATCAGGTAGAAGCCCTGGGCTTTTCAACTGAGCTGCCACCCAGAACATCACCAAGCGGTGAAGAGATAAGTAATAATAAAAATCCCCTGGGGCCTGACGTATTAGTTCTGGACAGGACATATCAGCTGGCTATCACTTACGGGGACAATACCCAGGCTGATAATCTTCATGTTTATTAAAATCCCGTAAACCCGAATATCAACTATAAAAATAATATTGTCAGTTTACTTAATCCTGTAACCAAAAGTTCGACTCCAAGATCCGGTTCGTTTAAAGTAAACTACAGGGAAACTGTTGCAGTTGATACGAATGGTGACGGTTTTCAGGAAGTGGCCAATATAGGCCTTAACGGTAATCAGCTTAAGCTTTATATTACCGATTATTCTACCCTAAATCCTGTTTCCTCACCGGAATATACGGTAACGAACAACGCTAATTACAGATCGACGGTTTCATACGGTAATCCAAAAAGAAAAAATAAAAACACAAGAGATTATACCATGTTTTCCGCAGTGATTATGGGTGCGGCAGGAGATTTTGACCATGACGGAACAGAGGAAATTGCAATAGGGGCTGGAAATACCGTCTATGTATGCAAGGCAAACAAAACCGAGTTTAAGGTTTTGGCACAAAGAAATTATGGCTATTATATAAGCAGTGTCAATGCATTGGATACCAATAATGACGGCTATTCTGAATTAGTGGTAATAACCTCGGGTGATAAATCACGTGCTTCAGAAATGTTTTTCTATGACGGAGAAGTAAGCAGCGGAAAGATAGATCTTTCANNAAGCTATAGCTTAAAATTACAATACTCCGGCAGCCACTACATAGAAGCTTCCGTCGATATAGGAGATCTTCTTGGAGATGAAGATAAAACCATTGTCATCGGAGGAACAATAACCCAGGAATCCCAGGATGCAGATGATACACATGGTATTACGTATATGAAATATTATCCTGATGAAGAAGAATATAGCGGACTGTTCAGGGCATATATCATGGAATCCGATAACGGTACCTATTTTGGTGCAATGATTAACAGTTACGCTGTCAAATGCGTTCAACTATCCGCACCGAAAGACAATGCTCCGGAAGAGGTTGTGTTCTGTGGCTTCATTTTTAAATATAATCAGCAGTCCGACAAATTTGACCGCCTGAATATTAAAGATTACACAAAGACAGGCCAGGCCAGAAGTACAAATGGAGCGGGAACCGCACATTCCAATATAACCGATGCCAATAAGGAAAGAGACGAAGCGATCATACTTGATACCATTGTGGGAAATTTTGATGGTAATAAGGAAGGTAAGGAGCAAATTATCCTGCTGCATTACAATGAATGGTGGGAGCACTCCGATTACATATATGTTACCCAATGCTATATGGATAGCAAGGGAGATATTTATGCAAATCTGGGTCAGTTATTTTATAATGGTGAAAGCAGTAACGACAGAAAAAATCTTAAGCCCACCTATCCTTCCATTTGTGCTGTAGACGTATTTAACCGCGGCGTGAAATTAAGATATCTTCCGCAAAAAAGCACCACTACTTTCACAAATCCCATAATATTATCCGTCCTTGAAGCCCCTCCCTATTATAAAGAACTGGAGGATAAAACTGAAGCCCTCGGAAATGTGGCTACATCCTTTGGAAAGGTCACCGGCACTGAAAAAGAAACCAGCAACGGCTTCTCTGTAACGGCAGGGGTTTCATTCGGCTTTGAACAAGGTGTCGGTGTATTTGGAATTGAAATAGCCAAGATAGAATTTGAAGCTGAACTTAAAAGCTCATTTACCGCCGATTTTTCCGAAGCGACAAGTACTGAAAAAAGTGTTACCTATTCCAATTACTACACGGAAGATGCAGTTGTCCTGACGGTAATTCCATATGATATCTATTTCTATGAGGCTACCGCATGGAATAGTGAGGAAAACAGATATAAAACGGATGAAATGTCTATGATGGTACCTCGTTCACCATTGACTACAATGATGCCGGTTTCAGAATATAACAAAACTGCCGCATCGATAGATGGTGCTCCTATAATAGATGAAAATGTCATAAGTCATACTGTTGGCGATCCGAGAACTTATCCGCAGGACACAAAGAAATTATCAGGCGCAGTTACCATTAATAAAAAGGATCCATTTACAGGAAGCGGAATCGGGAATGTTTCTACAGAACAGAGTATTTCCACTTCCACAAGCACAGGCAGATCCTTTGAGTACGGCCTGGAATTTGAAGCATCATTAAAGGTATCAGCACTGGGTGTTTCTGTCGGGGCCATTGCCGGTGCAGGAACCAACACCAGCATATCTGTTACAAGCTCACAAGGGACTACCTATACGGGCAGTGTGGCAGGTGTACCTGTAGAGGATTATGACTTCAGATGGGCTCTGGTAACCTATACGGCTTCATTGCGTAATAGTTCGGGCAAGCATGTTCAAACCTGTCCCGTAGTAGGCTATCTATGCCAGCTGGGAAATCAAAAGTTTTATCCTCCGAAGGTCCCGGAAAACCTGGCCGTAACATCGCAGGAAATCAACAAAGTCTCCCTGCGCTGGGATAGAGTAGAAGATGCCACCGGCTATATTGTATATCGCTCCGAAGAGTATGACAAAGGTTATGAAAAAGTCGGCGAAGCCATAGGCAATACTGTGAATGTTTTTGAGGATAAGAACGTTAAACCCGGGAAGGATTACTATTACACAGTACAGGCATACAGAACCAATCTGAAATCCATTACCTGCGAACCTATATACGTTTCGGCACTTACGGTAAATGATCTGGATATAAAGAGGCAGCCAAAGCTTACATATATGGAATATGAAGCTCTGGACCTGTCCAACATGATTGTAACCATGATTTTGGATAACGGCACCGAGGTGGATGTAAACTTTGAAGACTTTGACAAGTATAATCTGACCGTAAGTATAAAAGATGGTTTCGAACTGGATTCCGCCAATAATGGGAACAGTATTGCGGTTACATATGCTCCCTCGGGAATAATTGCTTACACCAATAAACTGGTTGTAAAAGAGGTGAGTGATTATCCTCTCCTGCTTACCGTAGACTTTACCGTGGGCAATGCATCGAAAGCCGCTTATCTGGCGCCCGGAGAATTGCTTACAGCAGATATAAATCTCGAGAATACAACGGATTCTACGGTTTCGGCTGTAGCTATTCTTGCACTGTATAACAAGGAAATGACCATGGTTTCCTATGATTCAAGAACACAATCAATTACGGGAGGAAGCAGCACCGTTATAAGATGCTCACTTTCCCTGTCCTCTGATGTAACCGGCTATACAGCAAAGGTATTTGTATGGGATGGTACCGGTATAACATCCAGTAATTTGATACCCGTGTCGGATACCGCACAGATACCATACTAATTGCTGTCCGGTATTAAAAAGGAAAGAGGGTGCATAATATGAAAAAGCGATTAAGATATATTTCCTTTTTACTGATTTTAGCTCTTGTTTTCAGCTATCGACCTGTCTTGGCGAGCAGTATTGAAAATGTCACTGCCAAGGTCAATGATACAGGGCTGCAGGTCCAATAAAGCTGTACAACGGAAAGAATACGATTAAGATAACGGTAGAAGCAATGGGAGGGAGGCTCAAAAAGACATACACAATAACCGTTCAAAAAGCTGTTAAGCTGCCTGAGCTTTCCGTAAATGCTGCAATTGACAGAGTAAAGCGTGTTACAATTAGCGGTGATATCGGATTTCGGTCTAAACGGACCGTATCAGTTATGGTAACAGACCCGGATGAAAATATAGAATATGCAAACTCTGTCAAAACTGCGGAGGATGGAACCTTTGCGATATCCTATCTAATGAAAAACAAGAAAAAAGGAACCTATAAGGCAACTGTTGGCACAACTGATCTTATGACACCGGCAACGGCATATTTTGAATATGTGCCTAATGCGAATCTTTCTATCTTGAGCGTAGATGTGGGATCGCTTACACCGGGATTTGATAAAGACCATGTAAGTTATAGTATGATTGTCGGCAATGATATAACAACTGCGACCATCACGGCAATCGCCGAGTTAGATGATGCAGAAATTACAATTGGAGGTGGAGTTGCTGCTAAAGGTGAGAATATTTCCGCCGTTGCCTTAAATATCGGGCAGAATACAATACCGGTTGAAATTACAATGGATGATGAAGCAAAAACCTATTATGTCAGCATTTTAAGGGAGGCACCCGAACCTGAACCTGCTTCTGAGCCAACGCCAACGCCTACTCCGGAGCCCACGCCGACACCTACGCCTGAGCCGACACCTACGCCT
>DCTS01000012.1:13772-24619 GCA_002329645.1 Lachnoclostridium sp. UBA1434
TACTCCGGAACCTACGCCGACACCTGAACCGGAAGATAGCTCCGATGCCGCATTAAGCAGCATAACTCTAAGCGCAGGCAATCTGGAGGGAGAATTTGATCCGGAAGTATGGGAATATTCTGCCAGTGTTCCTTACGAAGCTGCATCAATAACAATAACTCCGACAGCTTCGAATAACAATGCCGCAATAACCGTGAACGGGTATCCGGTAGCCAGCGGATCACCGTCTCAGTCAATAGATCTGGAAGAAGGTGAAACGGAAACTATTGAGATTGTGGTAACTTCAGAAGACGGAACCAATAGCATTACCTACTTCATTTATGTGTATAGGAATCTGTCGCAGGAAAGGCTGTACCCGGCTACATTAAGCAGTATTACCCTGAGCGCCGGCAGTTTTGACAATGAATTCGATCCATATACATGGGATTACTTCGTAACTGTACCATACGAAGTAGAATCAATTACCGTAACTCCGGTGGCATCGGTTGAAACAGCCACGATTAATGTTGAAGGGTTTAATGTAGCCAGCGGAACTCCGTCGCAGAGCATAAACCTTATAGCAGGATATGAATATTGGATTATGATTTGGGTAACGGCGGAAGACGGAACTGAAAATCTCTACAGTATTTATGTGACAAGAGAAGAACTGCCGTAGATAACCAAGGCCATTATAAACAGACAAAGCAACCCATAGATATGGCGGCATAATGGGCGTGTTGCATTATATTTGCAGCACGCCCATATTTATTAAGGGCAGGGATGTTTAATTCTTGCAATAAGGGCATTTTGGATAATCCATATCATATTCATTGCCGCAGGCAGGGCAAATCACCTGCTCTATAGCTGTTTCCTCACTTTCCGGCACTATCCTGAGCTGCTTATTGTCTTTTTTCTCAATGATTACCAGCACTGTTAATAGGACCAGAGACAATGCGATTATTATTAAAAAAGCTGGGAAAGGAACCGGAATAGCTATATTTAACGCTCTATCCAGCACTGCTGAAATCAAGTAAATTAATCCATAAAAGATTACACTGACAATAGTAATGACCGCCTTTGACGCCCTGACATGGTTAAATAAGACCTTTGCAGTTTTCTGCCTAATTAAGTAATAGATAAGATATATGACTGGAAAAGCTATAGAAAAGCCACCAATAATAATTTGATTGGTTATACTGCTTAATTTATCGTCATTACGCAGAATGCTTGTAAATAGTGAAAGAAGCATTACAGTAAGCGGTATGACGGCTATATAAGCCATGACTTCATATTTGCTTCTATTTCGGCTCCGTTCGGCTTGTATCATGGTATCGCAATATTTTCTATAGTCAGGCCCGGTAACCTTAGATAATTCCTTGCCCTCCGCCTGAGCCGACAGGAAATCATCCAATATTTGAATAAGGCAAGCTTCCTTATGCAATCCATAGATACTGGCCAACTGAATATATGTCTCGATCTTATCATAGCATATCTTATATTCATCTCTTAATTGACATTTCGCATCCTTATACTCACTGCTTTCAAAATAATTCATGATTCATACCCCCAAGTGTTTCCTTAATAATGCTTTCTGATATTTTAATGATTTTTTCATATGAAATGATAAATTCTTTAAGACTTTTCAATCCGATATCGGTGATAGAGTAGTATTTTCTCCTGGGGCCGAAGGGAGATTTGCCGATTCTGCATATAATATAGCCCTTATTCTCTAATCTGGTTAATACCGGATATAAGGTCCCTTCTCCTATATCTGTGAAACCATGCTTTTCAAGTATGGACAGAATATGATATCCATAGGTTTCCCCTCCGGATATTATAGATAAAATGCAGCCTTCAAGAATTCCCTTCAGTAATTGGGCATTATCCATACCTGTCTCTCCTCATATATACCAGATAATATAGCGGTAAAAATATAATATAACAACTACTATGTAATGTCAAGTAGGTCCTCTGCTTAGTGACCGACCTCGATAATATTAATCCAATATATAACAAAGCGAACATAATACATTGACTAATCTTTCCATAAACAATATACTCGATTTATAATACGGAGGAGGGTTTACATGGCAGAGGTATATTTGTATGGAATGGTATTGGCATCTACCAGCTTTTTGCTTAAGGGAGGTTTTTTAAGACCGGATGAATATTCGGAGATCAGCGAAATATACAGACTTCCCGGAGGTGAGACAGGGACATGTGCCACGGTACTGGCATCTCTGGGTGTGGATGTAAGGGTTGACGGCAATCATATCGGATATGAGGTGGAGCCGGTGCTTAAGGAATTCTATAAGGACAAGAGTGTTTGCCTTGATTCGCTCTATTTTGATAAGAGCTATAAAGGCCTGGAGGATTACATAATCATAGCAGACGGAGTACGCTCTCCCATGGGAACCTTCGCAGAATATTATACAAGCGGCCGAAAGCAATGGAATCATCCGAAGGAAGAAGATATAGCCGGTTGTCTTGCAGCAGCAATAGATCCTTACTTTGAGGAAGCAAGCGAGACTGCAGCAAGGCTTTGCGTATCCCATGGCAAACCCTATGTAACTATTGATTGCAAGTATGACAGTTACATTCACAGGAATGCTGCGGTATCAGTTATTTCAAATGAAGGAATTCATAATAATTATCCTGGCAGGACACGGGAGGATTTACTGCAGCTGTTTATTGAGAACAGCAATGGCCTTACTATAATGACAAACGGCAGCAAGCGCTTCAGCTACGGAAGGAAGGGGCAGGAGATTAAAAGCTTTGATCCCTTTAAGGTACAGGTGGTAAGCACACTCGGAGCAGGAGATACCTTTAAAGCCGGATGTGTCTATGGACTTCTGAAGGGGATGGAGGACGATGAACTGGTTCGTTTTGCAAGCGCCTGCTCGGCTGTAGCCATTTCAAGATTCCCTCTTCCTCTTAATCCTCCAAAATTAGAAGAAATTGAAAAGCTGATACGGAAATAAACGGAGTATCAAGCCGGCAAAACACTAAAAGCCTACACGGGAAAACCGCTACCAGCCGGATTATCATGCCGGCGCTGTTGAAACGGCACAGATGGCCGCCTTTTTCCCGGAAAAGGTTCGTAAGGATGTGGCAAAAAGCCTGAAGCCTCAGGGACGCAAGATGGCCAATAAGCATATAACAAGAATATAATAAGCATATAATAAGGAATAAAGCTCCTGTATCGCCGGATAATGAAGGCGATATGGGAGCTTTATACCTGATAATAAAGGCAAAAGGGAGTTTATTATCATATAATAGGGAGATTCGGAGCTTTAATTCCGGATTATCAGTGTGGTATAAGGTTCAAGTATTATTGCTGTGCCATCCATCCTGTATGAGCCGTCCTTATACAGAACATTGGGATTCTCCTCGTTAATGTCATAGGAATTGGCTGACGAGGAAAGGTTGACCAGCACAAGCCTTGAATCACTGTTATCCTCTGAGAACCTGGTGAAGGCAAATATCGGAGTATCAGTATAAATATATGAGATCCCGTATTCTGCAGGAAGATATGCCTTTCTGGCAGCAAGTAAATCGGTGAAGAACTGTCTTAAGTTTTCTCCATGCAGATTATATGAAGCCGGATCCTCGTCACCCTGGTAGATGTAAGGGACCCCGTCTATTAAGCTTAATATGCTCCATAAGGCCTTTGCCTTATCGGTACCGTATACGCTTTGAGGCCTTGCCGCGTCAAATGTCCAGGTTACGGTATCATGGTTGCCGAGAAAGCGCAGCTTAACCTGGCCTCTGACGGATGTTTTATGCTCTGCCTCAAGCCATTGTTCTAATTTCTGAACAAACTCTGTCTCAGTAATATCTGAATAATTAAGATTATGAATTGTCCGGTACAGGGGCATGTCGTAAAACATATCGCTGTACTTTGCAAATGCGGGATTCGGATGAAAATTTTCGGGCAGAAGAATCGGGTTGACTCCGGCTTTTATAAATCCCTCTCTTGTTGCCCTTACTATGTTAATGCCCCCTGCAAATCCGGAGCTGCTGGGACGAAATCCTTCCACAGGCTGCCAGTTGGACAAACCGCCCATGGAGCAGTCGATCCGAGAACCGTCAAGGCCAAGCTTTTCTGCATAATATGCAGTTAAGTCAACGGTATATTCATAGTATTCCGGATTATTGTAATCAAAGGATACGCACTCCCATTCAATCTGATTGTTGCCCGAACGGTCCTTGCTTACCCAGTCATCATGCTGTTTTGCAAAGGGATATACAGGCCTTGGGCCATGGGGTACCATATCGAACAATACCCTTAATCCCAGTTCATGGGCTTTTTCTATAAAGTAAGCAGCCTCTTCCTCACCGCCGTATCGCACATCTATCTTACCCTGGTCAATCGGTTCATAGACATTGTCCCCGGTGTGATGAAAGATAGGCAGCAGCCATACATTTTTAAAGCCCATGGCTGCTATATCGGCTAATTGTCCGGCATATTCCTTAAGGGTCAGCTTGTTAGAAAAGCCTGTATCCATTGTTCCGGCAGGATGCCCCGAATATACCGGGCCGTCGCTTATGCCGTCCTCAGGCACATAACCCTTCCTTAAGATCGGGAATCTGGCAGCAGTCCTGGAACAGACCGGCGGATGCATATATCCGAAGCCTATGGAGGGCAAATTCGAGGGAACAGTAATCCTGGTGCCGGATGTGCTGAACCGGATGCTTAACTCATTGTATATTGTGCTTTCAGACAGCCCTTTGATAGATAGAACAAGCAGATGGAAGAATTCGCTTGGTGAGCGGGTGGCTGATCCCAGGCTGACGTTATCCTGCAATTATTCGGATAAAGATATAGTCACTTCAGGATGTAAAATTACATATGACGGTTATTTGGCCGGGGACGTTACGGTTATTGATCATGGAGTGCTTAAGTCCTTTCTTGTATCCCGCTTTGGCTCCAAAAAGACAGGAATACCCCGCAGCTTAAATTACGGTGGTGCCTATATTATTGAACCCGGAGACAAGTCTCTTGAGGAAATTATTGCTTCCGTTGACAAGGGACTGCTTGTAGGGTACTTATCAGGTAAGAATCCCGATTCAAGCGGTGAGATAACAGGCGTGGCCAAGAACAGCTTTTTAATTGAGAACGGAATAATCCGGTACGCCGTCAACGAAACCATGATTTCCTGCAACCTGCTGGATATATTGATGAATATTCGGGGCATATCCGGGGAGCAGGTTACAAACGGATATTATAAGCTTCCCTATATTGCCTTTGACGGTGTCGTAATATCAGGTAAGTAAAAGCGGTATTTACAAACAAATAAGCATAATGATTAAGACAGCCCTCATATTATAGATATAAATCATCCGATAATATTCAGGCGCCATGAAATATAAACATTATCAAAAATGCGGCAAAAGAGAGCGAGCGATAAAAATTACCATCCTTGCAGCTTCAGCCGCATTAATTTATCTGATCATATCCCTGTACTTCATAAATCATCTGCCCTTCAATACCTATGTCAACGGAGTGAAGGTTTCGCTTAAAAGTCACAGATCCGCTCTGGATGCCATCAAAAAATACACCATGCAATATGAGCTTGTGCTGACTGAAATAAACGGCGACATTGAAGTCATAAAGGGCAGGGATATCGGAATGAGTTATAATGAGGCAGTGGATGAGGCGGGTATTAAGCGTATAAGATCGACTTACAGGTGGATAATATCACTGTTTATGCAGAAGCAATACCATATAGATAGTTTATTTACTTATGACCGGGATAGGCTGGCCGAAAGAATCCAAAGACTTAATTGTATGAACAGGGAGCTCATAAAGCCGCGCAATGTAAGCTTTAAGTTTATAAACGGTTCATATCATATGGTTGATGAGATATACGGAAACAGCATAATAAAAGAAAACCTGTTCCATGCAATTGATGATGCCGTTATGAGGGGAGACAAAAGGCTTAACCTGATAGATGCCGGCTGCTATGAAACCCCGCGGTATACCGTTAATTCGGATAAGGCTCATAAAACAATGGAGCTTCTTAATAAATGCCTTTTATCCCGGATTACATACCGGTTCGGCAAAAGAAGGGAGGTCCTTGATGCAGGAACCATTAATAAATGGCTTACTGTTGACAGTGACTTAGATGTAGCGGTTAATGAGAAGTCCGTCCTTGCATATATCAACAGGTTGTGCAACAGATACGATACGGTCGGAGCAGCGCGAAGCTTCAGGACATCCACTGGAAAAGAAATAACGGTCAGCGGAGGAATATACGGCTGGAAGATCGACCGGGAGGCGGAAGGCACAGCCCTGGCAGAGGATATAATGAAGGGGCTTGAAGTTGTGAAGGAGCCGATATATGAGCAAAGGGCAGTATCAAGGGAAGAGGACGATATAGGGGATACATATGTTGAAATAAATATAACAAGGCAGCATGTGTGGTTCTATAAAAACAGCCGCCTTATAATCCACGGCCCCGTAGTGACAGGCAATCCAAACAGAGGATATGCTACGGTAACCGGTACGCATATGATTAATTACAAGCAGATGAATGCCGTATTAAGGGGGCCGGGCTATGAAGCAAAGGTAATATACTGGATGCCCTTTTACGGGAACATGGGACTGCATGATGCAAGCTGGAGAAGCTCCTTCGGAGGAGAGATATATAAGTCAAGAGGAACCCATGGCTGCGTAAACGCCCCGTTTTATCTGGCGGAAGCAATTTATAAAAATATCGACGAGGGCACCCCCGTAATATGCTATGAGGAACCGTGATAATACATTTATTTGCCTATCAGGGTATCGCTCCTTAAAATATGATTCACAAGCCAGTCATTCAGAAACTCTAATAACTCAAGTAATACATGCCTCTGATTTTCATCAATTGAACCAATATCATACTCATCGAGCTTATTAATAAAATCGTTATGGGCAACCTTCTGGGAGAAAATACGCTTATATCCTATACTGCTCATATATTCCTCCTCATGGCTGAAGTGATATTTTGCATAATCCTTAAGATCATTTATAACCTTTACTATATAATCATACTTGTCAGGTATAAATTGATTGGTCAAAAGCTCATAAGCTTCATTTGCTATTTCAAATAATTTGGCATGCTGCTGGTCAATGGAAGCAATTCCCGTGTAATATTCCGGCTTCATTTCATACATGCAATTCACCATCCTTCAAGAACACCTAACCCGGGCTACATATAAATTTTACCAGGTAATTACTCTTTTGTAAATGTTATAGTAAAGTAAATAACCCATATTTCTTGGTTTTTAGTATAATAGTTTACTTTTTTGCAGTTATGAACTATGATATGTTATGTAACATCCTCATAATACGACTAACTGTGGGATTCAGGAGGCTAATCATGGATAGAATCAATGTAAATTTATACGAACTGTTAAAAAGCTTCTCTGCTGCAGCGGATATGGTTTCGCCGCTCCTTTCCAATCATCATCAGCAGGTAGCATATCTTTCGTATATGCTTTCAAATGAGGCCGGCTTGCCGATAAAGGAGCAGAGAGATATATTCATTGCAGGCTTAATACATGACATCGGTTCCCTGTCAAGAAAAGAAAGACTTGAAATTATAGAAGAAGAGCCTATAGGCGTCAACAACCATGCGTTCCTTGGTGAAAGGCTTATTAAGGATTTTAAGCCCCTAAAGGACAGTGCAGGAATAATAAAGTATCATCATCTGCCCTGGGATCACGGCAAGGGTGAGAGTTACGGTGAGGAACAGGTGCCTTTGGGAAGTCATATAATACACCTTGCAGACCGCGTATGTGTGATGATTAAGAAGGATAAGAATATATTGTCCCAGGTCCCCCATATAACGGAGTCTATCTGCGCCAAAAGCAATACTATATTTAATCCCGAGCTTGTACAGCACATGCTGAAGCTAAGCAGGAAGGAATATATATGGCTGGATCTTGTATCCCATTTCTGCGCAGACAGAATAGATGCAAGCCTTTTAGATATAGTTGAGCTCGGGATTGATGATATTATTGAGATGTCGGTTATTTTCTCACGGATAATTGATTTCAGAAGTAAATTTACCTCGCGGCATTCTGCAGGCGTGGCAAAAACAGCCGAAAAGCTGGCGCAGCTGATAGGCTTTTCAGAGGCAGAATGCAAGATGATGCTTGCGGCCGGCTATATCCACGACCTGGGAAAGCTGGCAATAGATAATGAGGTTCTGGAAAAGCCATCATCCCTTAATGATATTGAATTTAACGAAATAAGGGCTCATACATATTATACTTATCAGCTTCTGGCCAATATCCCGCAGCTTACCATGATAAACGAATGGGCTTCATATCATCATGAAAGACTGGACGGCAAAGGCTATCCCTTTCATATTGACGGCAGCCGTCTGTTGCTTGGGTCCCGTATAATGGCTGTTGCGGATATATTTACGGCACTTACGGAAAACCGTCCCTACAGGAGAGGTATGGATGAGGCAAGGACAGCCAAAATCTTAAGAGATATGGTGGCGGACGGTGCAATTGACGGTCATGTAACCGAGGTGTTGATAGCAAATTACAAAATGCTTGACAATATAAGAAGCGAGGCGCAGAAGGAAGCCGGGGAAGCTTACATGAACATTAGCCGGGATCTCATAGCCTGATTAACAGCACATACCGTAAAACCGTGACTTTAATTCTGTGAGACTTCACAAAATGTTATGAGTTTTACCGAATGAGGGCATGCCTTAATAAATATAATTAATAAAGAATTAATTCAGAGGCAGCTTATGATTTCGGAAAGGTACAGAAAAAACATTGCATTCGTCATGATGTTTGTACTGCTTTATTTCCTTGGCGGAGGTATTGCGGTGCTTGCCGATACAATTGCCGGTAATACAAGAAATGCCGGTGCGGAAAGCTGGGGGCTGGGATATGGAGTGCCGGGGCAGCAGCCCACGGCTAATGCCACGAAGGATGAGCTTAAAAAGTACGATGCTTACTATGTGGGAGCCTCGGACAAAAAGGTAATATACCTTACCTTTGACGCGGGTTATGAAAACGGATACACCGCAGCAATTCTTGATGTTTTGAAACGTCATCAGGTGCCGGCGGCCTTTTTCCTGGTGGGGCATTACTTAGAATCAAGTCCCGATATGGTAAAGCGCATGGTGGAGGAAGGCCATATTGTGGCAAATCATACATATTCACATCCCGATATGTCCGGGATAAGCTCCGCAGATTCCTTTTGCAGAGAGCTTTCGGACCTGGAGGAGCTGTTTAAGGAAATCACCGGCCGGGACATGATTAAGTTTTACCGCCCGCCCCAGGGCAAGTACAATACGGACAATCTTAAGATGGCTAAGGAAATGGGCTATAAAACCTTTTTCTGGAGTCTTGCTTATGTTGACTGGTATAATGACAGACAGCCCACGAGGGAGCATGCATTTGAGAAGCTGCTTGGCAGGATACACCCCGGTGCAATCGTACTTTTGCACAGCACATCAAGGACCAATTCCGAGATATTGGATGAGCTGATAATCAAGTGGAAGGATATGGGCTATACCTTCGGTTCACTGACGGATTTTTCAGGGTAATGTCAAACATCTTTTTTACTCAGGGTATCCTTCTTCTTCTCCTTAGTGGTTCTTATCCATGCGGACAGGCCGCCCTCCACCCCGCAAAAAGCAAATACACATAAAATCAAGGTCTGCGGTTCGGTACCCCTGGTATATGAAATATACAGACAGGCACAGGTGAAAAGCAGCAGATATATAAGCATGCAGGAAATTATTACCTTGATAAATCTGCCCTTTTTACACTTCATAAAACCACCTTCTTTTTATTAGAAGGATTATATTTCGATATTATTTTATGTTGTTATATAAATTCCGTTACTAAATTCCACGGCTTATTATTTAATAAAGACTTGACATAAATGAAAAATTTGATAGAATAAAGCTTAATTTACACAAAGATTATTTAATTAAGTCATTATGGCTGTGAAGAGGAGCAGTACAGGTATCCTTGACTTTCAGAGAGCCGCTGGCAGGTGGAAAGCGGCAGGCAAGCACCCGGAACTCGCCTTGGAGCCCTTTGCTGAACTTAAGTAGGTAAAGCGGGAGATCCCGTTACAGATTGCAATGAGTACATTGGCCATATCCGCCGGCATTAAGGATATCAGGTTAATGGACTAGAGTGGTACCGCGGATTGCAGTTCTTATGAATGGAACCTCTTCGTCTCTAGATATTATAGGATGAAGAGGTTTTTAGATTCATAAGCGGAAATATTACAAAATAACTTGATTAGGAGGATATAACAACATGAATGATCGTTATTCACCTCAGGATGTTGAAAGAAAATGGCAGGAAATATGGGAGAAGGAGGAGGCCTTCAAGACAGGAGAGGATAAAGAAAAGCCCAAGTACTTCGCTCTTGTGGAATTTCCGTACCCTTCAGGCCAGGGACTTCATGTAGGCCATCCGAGGCCATATACCGCCCTTGATATCATAGCCAGGAAGAGACGGATGGAGGGCTACAATGTTTTATATGCTATGGGATGGGACGCTTTCGGACTTCCGACTGAAAACTTTGCAATTAAGAACCATATCCATCCGAGAATTGTAACTGAAAAAAATATTAAGAAGTTCAAAGAGCAATTAAGAAGCCTGGGTTACTCCTTTGACTGGGACAGGGAAATTAATACCACTGATCCTGATTACTATAAATGGACCCAGTGGATATTCCTGCAGCTGTTTAAAAAGGGACTTGCCTATAAGGCGGAGATGCCCATCAACTGGTGTACCTCCTGCAAGATCGGCCTTGCCAATGAGGAGGTCGTCGGCGGTGTCTGCGAAAGATGCGGAGGCGAGGTTGTACGTAAGGTTAAGAGCCAGTGGATGCT
>DCTS01000012.1:24634-25675 GCA_002329645.1 Lachnoclostridium sp. UBA1434
AAGGTATCCCAGATAAACTGGATTGGCAGGTCGGTGGGGGCAGAGGTCGATTTTGCCATATCCGGCAAGGAAGAGAAGCTTAAGATATTCACCACAAGGCCGGACACCCTGTTTGGCGCCACATATATGGTTATATCGCCGGAGCACCCGCTTATTGAAAAGTATAAGGATGAAATAAGCAATTATAAGGAGCTTATTGATTATCGTGAGCAGGCTGCCAAAAAGTCAGATTTTGAAAGGACCGAGCTTGTAAAGGAAAAGACCGGTGTTGAGATTAAGGGGCTTACGGCAGTCAATCCTGTGAATAACAGCAATATACCCATCTGGGTATCGGACTATGTACTGATGACCTATGGCACCGGCGCTATAATGGCGGTACCGGCTCATGACGAGCGTGACTGGGAATTCGCAATGAAATTCAACCTTCCTATTGTTGAGGTGGTGGCAGGAGGGAATGTTTCCGAGGCTGCCTATACCGATACGGAAAAAGGGATACTGGTGAATTCTGATTTTCTTAACGGGCTTGAGGTTTCCGAGGCTAAGCAGAGGATTCTGGAATGGCTTGAGGAAAAGGGTATTGGTACAAAAAAGGTGAACTTCAAGCTGAGGGACTGGGTATTCTCCCGTCAGAGGTACTGGGGCGAGCCCATTCCAATCGTACACTGCGAGCACTGCGGCTATGTTCCGATTCCGGAGGAGGAGCTGCCTCTTACGCTGCCGGAGGTTGAAAGCTATGAACCCACGGATACGGGTGAGTCTCCGCTGGCTCCCATGACGGAATGGGTTGAGACCACCTGTCCAAAGTGCGGCGGCAGGGCTCAAAGGGAGACCGATACAATGCCCCAGTGGGCAGGCTCAAGCTGGTACTTCNNTCCAGTGGGCAGGCTCCTCATGGTATTATCTGAGATACACGGACGCACACAACAATAAGGCCTTTGCCGGAAGAGATGAGCTTGATTACTGGCTTCCCGTGGACTGGTACAACGGAGGAATGGAGCATACCACTCTTCATTTGCTTTATTCCCGATTCTGGCATAAGTT
>DCTS01000080.1:0-32715 GCA_002329645.1 Lachnoclostridium sp. UBA1434
AATATTCTTCAGCTAATACCTACAACAATTTCGTAATCCAGTCAGGCTGGAAAAACGAGGGCAGTGCACAGATAACAGCTATTGCTTTCCTGGATGCTGACGGAAATGTTCTTTATTCGGTAGGCGACTATGATGTTGCTGAGGAAGAGGTTGAAGAAGAGGTAGCTGAGGAAGAAGTTGCCGAAGAAGAAGTTGCTGAAGAAGTTGCTGACGATGCTGCAGAAGAAGCTGTCACTGACTCTCCGAAGACCGGAGTTGCAAGCCTTGCTTTAGTATTTGGTGCAGGCGCTCTTATAACAGGATTTGCTGCATTTAAGAAAAGAGACAAAT
This sequence comes from Lachnoclostridium sp. UBA1434, assembly GCA_002329645.1. GTDB lineage: Bacteria > Bacillota > Clostridia > Lachnospirales > Lachnospiraceae > Mobilitalea. The sequence continues at coordinate 331 of DCTS01000080.1, forward strand.
AACTCCTACATAGACAGGTAGCCAACTGACATAGAATGGGCGTGTTGCATAACTAACCTTTTAGTTTTGATGCAACGCGCCCATTCTATATATAAAACCTTGTATTATCCAAGAGGCATTCTTTTGATATCAGCCGGCTTCGGATTTGATCTATCTTACAGGACATGCTCCTGTTTCACATTCATTGTCAAGAATGTCATGTATGTCATCATTGTCATATAGTGCAAGAGTATCCGTATCAATCGGCCTTACCCTGGATATCCGTTCCTCATAGTCCTCCCTTGTAGTGCATTCATACGGAAGCAGCGGATATGTCTCATCAGCCAGGGGAAGCAGTGTTATTCCGACAATGCTGTCAAAGTTATCATATATCCAGGAAGCAACCTCCTCCCATTCGTGATCCCTCACATGGACCGTAATGGATGTGTTATGATCCGACCAGTTTTCCATGGACATTTTATATAGCTTAAGCTGTTCGATTGCTCCAACATCATACTTTGTCCTGCCCTCGGGCGCCTTCATGGGAAATTCTATAACCTTGATGGTGGCGTTATCATCAGTCTGCCCTGTTTCGTTATATACGGGATAACTTCCCTGTGCAGCAATAAGCCTGTAAAGCGGATCCGATGCCGATATCCTTACCCTCCTGATATAATACTGCGAATGAGCAAAATGAATACCTGAGCTTACACCGGGAAGATTGGACAGGCTTCCTTCCGGCTTGATAGTTGTCATTAGCTTCGGCGCATTGATATTAAGCTGCCTGCTGTATCTTAAGCCCTCCTCATGTACTGTTTCCCTGAGCCTTCCAAGCAAAGCCCCAAGCTCATAATAATACATCCCTGTCCTGTTTACCATATCCATCATGCCTGTCAGAGATACTCCTATAATCCTGTCCTCCTGCATGACCTTGTTCCATTCCGGCAGCTCCACATCAACCAGAGTCATACGTATCGCCACCCTTGTAGATAGTCTTAGTATCTCCTTAAGTCTCTCTTCATCCAGGGAACCATCCCCGGCAAATGCCATCAGGTTGTTGGTGGTAAGGTTGCAGCATTGTCTTGGTTTAAGAAGTATTTCTCCGCAGGGATTGCAGCCTGCAAAGCCATCCTTTCTTCGAAGCGCTTCCCGGGCATTTATGAAACCCGGCTCACCGTTTATTCTGATTGAGTTGATTACTTCCCTGATCTTCTCCGGAGAAGGAGGGTTGTAAAAGATTATGGAGTTATTGCTCATCTTTCTGTGTGAAATTTCGGAATCCTCAGTCCATTCGCCGTCAACAAGCTTGTACATACCCCTTTTTGCATTTATTATATCCTCATCATCCTCGTCACATATAATCATCATGGCGCTCCGTCTCACACCGCCCGAAACGACATTTTCGCTAATAATTGTTGCCATATCCAGTATGTCTATTGTTTTAAGCCTATTCCCTGAGCTCCTTAAAATGGTTCTGTTGATCTTTTCGAACATCCTTTCAATTGATTTATGGCCTGACGCCCTTCCGCCAAACCTTTTCAGACGCTCGCCCTCGGGTCTTACATAACTGTAATCTATTGCTATTTGCCTTATATCCGAATATTCATCAAGGGTAAGCAGCTTAAAGTAGATATCGAGGGCATCGCACCAGCCTTCCTTGCTGTCACCGACGACTATTCGCGCCTTGGAAGGCAAATCCCCATTGATGCGTAACATGGTATGCTCCATATCCTCCTTGCCGGTCCTTAAGCGGACACCCGGATCATAAAACGACTCAAGTAAAGTCTTCCGCACAGGCGGGAGCTGCCCTGTCTTTTCCTTGCTTATCCTTACTCCCACCCCGCTTCCTACCATAAGCAGATAAAAAACGTCCACCAGGTCATGGAAGCCTTCTATTTCCGTAAAAGCACAATTATAGTTGGACAGCGGGTAATTCTCCACAATCCCGGTGCCTCCCATATATAGAGTCCTGCCCGATGTAAAGGTTCTCAGGTTAAAAAGATTATCAAACAAAAGCTCGGCTTCCCTGACCTCCTGATCCAAATCAATATCAAGCCCGTTCCTTCTTTTATAATCAATCCCCAGACGGATATTATACTCCGTTGCCCTGAGCACTGTTTCAAACCAGGTCTCTCTTCTTTTCTTATCCTCAAGATAACGCGAATAGGTTCTCAGGTAAACGAATTCCCCTATGTTTTTAAGCGGTGTTTTCATATTTCTGTATGTATTTAAAAATTCCTCCGATAATATGTGCTCCATATCTTAACCTCCGTAAATGTAAGTCAGTTTATGCCGCGGTATAAGCTGCCTTCACAGCCCTTTCTGACTGTTAACGGTTACATGTGCCATAAATATTCTGTCCATAAAGTGCCTGTTATAACCGGAGATAATAATCCATATTAAGCACTATATATAGTGTGTATATTATACATAAACACAATATATATGTCAATAATAATATTTATGAACCATTGGGAGCCTTGTTAAAAAGCCTTGATTGCATCCCGAAATAATTAAGATATGGGCATTAATGGAGCCGGGCATCACATTATCGGCGGCATGGATTTGGCTGCCCTGCCTTTATTTTATGCAATGCCCGGCTCCTGCTATACTTATATGAGCCTGTAATTATGAGCTATCTGCGGTAAGCATAAAAATCATTATAGGTTTCCACCATATTAATGAATTCTCTCCTATATCCGTCTTTATCTTCACCCAGGCCTGTTTCTGCAAGCCGCAGCACTGATTTTATATCCGAATTGCCCTTAAACTCAGAATTTCTCAGTATCATACCAAATTCTGCGACGGCAGCGGCGAAGCAGAAGTCCTCAGAAGGGGCTCTTACGGATGCATTATAGGCAGGAACAACCCTCTTTATTTCCCTGCTTTCATCCTCGTCAGGCTCTTTATATCTTAACCTGATCTCAGCTATCTCATTAGAGAATGACATGTTGGTATCCTTTTGTACTGATCCGTATTTCGTGTCAGGTGAATATTTAGTTTCAAGCCTTCCGTCTGCAGGCACTATTTCATAAATCGCTGTTACGCTGTGGCCGGCGCCAAGCTCTCCGGCGTCAATGGAATCGTCCTTGAAATCCCTGTTCCTGAGGGCCCTGTTTTCGTATCCGATCAGCCTGTAAGCCTTAACATTGTAAGGATTGAATTCAAGCTGTATTTTAACGTCCTTGGCAATGGTAAGAAGAGTTCCCGCCATTTCATCAACAAGTACCTTTCTTGCTTCCCTTGGGGAGTCTATATAAGAATAATTCCCGTTTCCCTTATCTGCAAGAAGCTCCATCCTGTTGTCCTTGATATTACCCATGCCGAAACCCATCACGCTTAAGAATATCCCGCTGTCCTTCTTTTCGGTTATAAGCTCGTAAAGCTCCTCCATGGATGATGCGCCCACATTAAAATCCCCGTCGGTGGCAAGTATAACCCTGTTGTTGCCCCCCTGCCTGAAATTTTTGGCTGCAAGTTTGTAAGCAAGGCTGATACCGCTTGCACCTGCTGTGGAGCCCCCTGCCTCAAGAGACTCTATCGCATCCAGTATGACATCCTTCTCATCTCCATGAACCGAGTCAAGTACAACACGGGCCTCACCGGCATACACGACAATTGATACCCTGTCATCTTCCCCAAGCTCCTTAACCAGCTGACTGAAAGCATTCTTAAGCAGGGGCAGCTTATCCTCCTGATCCATTGATCCCGAAACATCAATCAGGAATACCAGGTTGCTTTTAGGAAGGCTCTCCTTATCAACCTTTTTTCCCTGAAGCCCTACCATCAGCAGATAATGGTCCTCGTTCCAGGGACATATGCCCAATTCGGCATTAATTGAAAAGGGAACATCCTCCGGCTGCTTATAATCATAGTCAAAGTAGTTCAGCATTTCCTCTATTCTCACTGAATCCGCAGGCGGAAGCTGACCGTAATTAATGCTTTTTCTCAGGTGCGAATAGGAGGCGGTGTCCACATCAATTGAGAAGGTGGAAAGGGGATTGGTATAAGCCTCCATAAAGCCCCTTTCGTTTATCTGTGTATATTCCTCAGTATTATAGGTATCGGGCGGCAGCGCATTATTGACGGACTCACCTGAAGCGTATTTATACAGTTCATTTTCTGCATCCATTGAGACAGCTGCGGCACTGCCTGAGGTTTTGCCTGCCGTATCCCTTTCCGGTAAGCCTTTTTTAGCATCAATTGAGTCAGCTTTCGTTTGAGTATAATCTCTGACGCTGCTTGTCGTTCCTTCATCATGCATTTCCTTATCGTATGTTTCTTTAGCGGATATTTCATCATCATATGCTTCATCATAGGATGTGTCATTGCCGGTATTTAAAATGTCTGCGCTGCTGCCGTCTGTCGTATCTGCCTTCCTGCCTTTTGAACAGCCTGTAATAAGCAGGGAAAAAATAATCATAGCAATTAAAGAGATTGAACAAAATCTTTTCATACCGCTTCTCCTCCTCCAAGGATAATCATTACCATACTAAGGAACGGCCGTTTCCCTTCATTACACTTATTAGACCTGATTCTAAGGAAAATGGTTCCATATAATTTGAATAATCTTTTATTTTATGCTTGCCTATTATAATGAAATGGTTTATAATCTGGTAAAAATACTATTATACGGTGATGATGAAAGCTGCGGCTTGGAGTTTCTCAAGAGAGCCGGTGGGTGGTGTGAACCGGTGAAAGGAAGAGCCTTTCCACTTTCGGAGCCATTGGCGATGAGTCAAAGGCCGGTAGCCTTTATCCTACCGTCAAGAGGCAGTACCTTTAGGTCTGCAATTTGGGTGGCAACGCGGATTCCTTCGTCCCATGTTTTATGGGCTGAAGGATTTTTTATTTCATGAGATTATCATGTGCAAGGAGGAATAATATGCTTGATTTAAAATTTGTAAGGGAAAACCCGGAGCTTGTTAAACAAAATATCAGGAATAAGTTCCAGAATCACAAGCTTCCCCTGGTGGATGAGGTAATAGCCCTGGATGTTGAGAAAAGGACCGCCAAACAGGAGGCAGATACTCTGAGGTTTGAGAGGAATACCTTGTCCAAACAGATTGGCGCCCTGATGTCAAAGGGACAAAGGGATGAAGCACAGGAGCTTAAAAGACAGGTTACGGATAAGTCCGACCGCCTGGCTTTCCTTGAGGCCAGGGAAGCCGAGCTTGAGGAGAAGATTAAGCAGATTATGATGACCATTCCCAATATTATTGATCCAAGTGTTCCTATAGGCAGGGATGACAGTGAGAATGTGGAGCTGAAACGGTTCGGAGAACCCGGGATACCGGATTTTGAAATACCGTATCATATTGATATTATGGAGAGGTTTGGCGGAATTGATCTGGACAGCGCAAGAAAAGTGGCAGGCAACGGCTTCTATTATCTGATTGGGGATATTGCACGGCTGCATTCCGCAGTAATAACCTATGCAAGAGATTTCATGATTGACAGGGGTTTTACCTATTGCGTACCGCCGTTCATGATAAGGAGCGAGGTGGTTACGGGCGTCATGAGCTTTGCCGAAATGGATGCCATGATGTATAAAATCGAAGGCGAGGATCTGTACCTGATCGGAACCAGTGAGCATTCCATGATAGGTAAATTTATAGATACAATACTGCCCGAGGATTCCCTGCCGTATACACTTACCAGCTATTCTCCCTGCTTCAGAAAGGAGAAGGGCGCCCATGGCCTTGAGGAAAGAGGGGTATACAGGATACACCAGTTCGAAAAGCAGGAAATGATAGTTGTATGCAAGCCTGAGGACAGCATGATGTGGTATGACAGGCTATGGCAGAATACGGTGGATTTGTTCTGCTCCCTTGATATTCCCGTAAGGACTCTTGAATGCTGTTCCGGGGATCTTGCAGATTTAAAGGTTAAATCTGTGGATGTGGAAGCATGGTCTCCCCGTCAGAAGAAATACTTCGAGGTAGGAAGCTGTTCAAACCTGGGAGATGCACAGGCACGCCGCTTAAAAATCCGTGTGGTCGGCGAGGGAGGTAAATACTTTGCTCATACCCTGAATAATACTGTTGTCGCACCGCCCAGGATGCTGATTGCTTTTCTTGAGAATAATCTCAACGCGGACGGAACCGTAAGTATCCCGAAGGTTCTGCAGCCATATATGGGCGGCATGACCAGGCTGGTTGCAAAAAAATAATACAAATATTTATATAAAGCACATATCTCCATATAAAATGGAGGGAAGCCGTTTCAAAGCAATTGGGCGAAAAGCTTTGAAACGGCTTCAAGTGTGTTACTACGCAATATTATGAAAATGTAATAAGCTTATTTAATTATACAGGTTACATCCGCCATATTGTCGGACAGAAGCTCCGGTGTTATATAAAGCATGGCATCTTCCACTATTTCTCCGTTGACGATCCAATAGTCTAATTCCATGTCTTCCGGCAAAACTGCCTTAATAACGGTGGGATAATCCAAATAATAGGTTCCCTCATGAACATCCCCGGTCAGCCAGGAGTTTATCTTAACCTTGCCGCCATCCGGAGGTATTACCGTAAGCTGATATGTCCCGGTCAGATTAAAATAGTCCAAATACTTTTTTATTATATGATCGGCCCTTTGACTTCCGTACACCCTGATGTCCTCCAGCCTTCCCTCCAGCTGGTCGAATCTCACCCAGTCGGCAAGCAGATTCTTATCATACATATTCATCTGCTCATTAATCCGCAGGACATTCATCTCCTCAAGGACCTTATTAATATTATCGGGAGCAAAAGCACCGTTTATCAGGTCTAATGTCTTTGTGATGAAGATTTGCCTGCAGTCAGGCCTGTTCATAAGCCGGCCGAACAACGGAGCAGCTTCCCTGACCTCGCCGTTCTTGCCCACGTAATTTTGTATATTGTCCACAAGGGCGCCCGTTCCGTATATACCGAAGCTGAAATCCAGATCGTGCAAAAGATAGCGCCATTTCCCGTCAAAGGGAGCCTCCCTGTATGCCTCTCCCTCCGGGGCATAATACCTGTAGGTTTTGTAATTGTTATGGGGCCAGTCCTCATTGCCTATATATATCTGCAGCGCATAATATGACAGGTAATTCTCAACATCTATCAACTCGCAAAGCTCTTCATAGGCCGTATCATCCGTTAAATCCAGCCTGGAGAACCTATAATACATATTCCAATAGTCGCCGACAGCCTGGGAATTCTCACCGTCATCATCCTCTTTCTTATAGGTCTCCCCGCCTTCCAGCACCTCCATTACACCATCATACTTACCGTAATTATCCTCAAAATACTCATCGCAGTATACGTCATGAAGCCAGAATACTCCGCGGTAATCCCCGTTTAGATACATGACTGCCGGTCGGACTGCCTGGTAATCCATATAACCCGCCTGGGCTGCAAGGGTCTGAAAGAGCTCGTCTCGAATAAATGCAAAGCCGTTATCATTGCCGCAGTTTCGAAGCACAAGCCTCTTGAAGGTATCCGGTACGGATCCGTCACCATTTGCTGCGGTTTTTTCCGGGAAAAATGTATAACGGAACTTATTGTTTACCTCGTCATACTCCTTGCGGGCAAATAATTTTAAGGATTTTTGAAGGTTTGCCCTCGACCATCCCCCATATGCCCTTATTCCAGCCTTCTGTGCTATCACTCCGGTACCGTCCGGCTCTATTACCTCGATAAAGGCGTCTCTTTCGCTTTCCCTTCCCCTCATATTAAAGTTGGCCGGATCATTGGGTTCAATCATGTCATAAGGGTTTTCCTTAATCCAGTCATCCCTTAGCTTGCCCTCCACTAAAATTCCGTATTCGTAATCATACAGATTATAGGGATCTGAGGTTATGGAGAATATCAGTGTATCATAACGTTCATTTACATTCTTCCCGAGGAAATAGGTATGTACTATTGTTTCAGTTTCAGTTCCGTCCTCAAAATAACCCTTAGCCTTAATGCAGACTGCCCTGGCCTGACTGCCGGCTTCAAGCCTTATTAATTTTTTATACTGCTCCTTGCTTAAGTCGGGATCGGCTCCGTCAGTCGTATAATAAATTGTGCAGGGCTTTTTGCTGAGTATCTCAAGCTCAATATCTTCCGAATAAAAATATCCGCCGCGGGAAAATGCTATCTCGTCCTCACCTAAGCTTGCCAATACTTTATCCTTATTGTCTGCAGAGCCCTTATCTGTTGCGGAATCACCCCTGGTCTCCTGCCCGGCTTCTATATCTGAGGCCTTGGCATTATCCTCCTTATCTGCACCTGATGGCTTGCCTCCTGTACATCCGGACAGCAGCAACAGCAGGGCGGCAAGAATAATTACCCCATATCGTTTATGCTGCTTCATATATCCCCCCATCTTAAATAACCGGCTCCTTATTAGACGCCCGCTACATTAACATTTAATATTTTAACAGCCATCGGGCCTTCAAAGGAGTTATCCTTCTGAAGCTCATTTGACAGATATATTTCGTTATGGGCTGCACAAATATTGCCTGATATAGAGCCTCCGGTCACCGGCAGCCTTTCCTTCCCGTCATAGTACCAGGCAAGCCTTATTTCCCCTCCAAAATCTCCGGTTATATAATCCACTGAAAAATCAGAGAAGGCTGCAATCTCCATATGCGGCTCTGATTTCAGTGTCTTTTCCGAATATTTTCCGCCCTTTACCTCCATGTTTTGTATTGAACCTGTGGGTTCAACCCCAAGATAATGGGCATATCTGTTGCTGGCCGAATAGCGTTTAAGCTCTCCGCATTCTATAATTGTGACCGGCTCCAGCGGATACCCATCCCCGTCAAAGCCCCTTGAGCAGGTGGAATCCTTCATGAAGGGATTAAGCGTAAGGGTAATAAGATCACCCTTAACCTCATCGCCCTGTATGTGGTCTCCGACCTTCCATGTGGAATTGTGATTATATACGGATGATGCCATGCTTTGCCTGTGATAGAATTCAAATAATTCCTTAACAGCTTCCCTGGTCAGTATTACATCCACCTTGCCTAGAGCCGGGGTGTTCCCGGCAATGGCCTTTTCTCTGCAAATCAGGATTGCTTCCCTTACCTCCTCCGAAAGCTTGTCAGGGTTGAATTCAGAGTATTCCAGCCATTTATACAGCTCGGCCTCTTCTCCCCCTTCCTTCCAGGTGGTGATCAGTTCCACCTGGCAGGAGTAATGCTCATAGTCCGCATCCACTCCTTCGGAATTAACTACATGGGTATAAACCCTGTTTAAAAATATCTCACAGGAATTAATGCCGCCATTTTGAAAATCATCATATTTATAAATTGCCTTAACTATTTTATTCATGTACTCGGACGCGTTCATCCCTGAGAAGCTGCCGGCGGCAGGATGTTTATATTCACCCCTAGGTTCTACCAGAGGATAATAGGGATTCTTAACATAGCGGGCGGCATATGCTGCTGTATCTATTGCCTTCCTGATCTCTGTCTCATTCATGGTCGGATGGATCTCTGTCTGGGATGAGCCCTTATAACAGGTCCCGTCCTCCTCAAAATCGGTATAAACCGTTACTGCATAATGGTGCACGCTTTTTGCCCTGTCCATATCCAGATTCTTTTTTATAAAGAACATCTCGCTTGAATCTTCCATGGTCTCCGTTATAAGATAACCGGTTATATTATTATTGGATTTTATTACTTTTATAATTTTATCCAGCATTATCCCAACCTCACTTTCGCCTTAATGAAGGGTCCTCCGTTAGATGTCTTGACAAACTCCTTATGGCCTTTTCCGCAGTATCCCGCACCGTCAAGATGAATCTTATCCGAAACCATACTGATAGACTTTAGCACGTCCGGAACAAAGCCCGTCATCAGTACCGGAGATATAAGCTTGCCGGTAAAACGGCCATCCCTGATTTCCCTTCCGAGAAGCGCTATACATTGGATTCCCCAACCCTTCGGATCCTCCATGCCGCTGTACATTCCCTCAATCTGATAACCATACTTAATTGAAGCAAGCATATCCTCGTATTTATCCGTGCCTGCGGCAAAAAATGTGTTTGTCATTCTGGCATATGCCTTGCGCTCAAAGGATTCCCTTTTCCCGTTGCCTGTCGGAACAGTGCCAAGCTTCATTGCTGATAATAAATCCGATATTCCGGTTTTCAGTATTCCCTTGTCGATAACAACCGTATCCGTGCCCAGTGTGCCTTCGTCATCAAAGAGATAGGATGACATGTGCTTAGCTGCTGCAGCGCCTTCATGCATTGTGGTCTTCTCTGACGCCACCTGATGTCCTATGTATTCAGCGCCCTTAGCCCTGCCCTTTACGAACATATCCATCTCCACTCCGTGTCCGAAGGCTTCATGGGCTATCAGCCCGGCAATATCGGGGGCGCATATGACATCATATTCACCCGGTATGGCAGGCTCGGAATCCAGCAGCTTGATGCTTGTATCAACAATCTCCCGGTATTTCTCCCGAATCTCGCTGACAAGCTCATAGCCCCTCATTCCGGATGCCGAGTCATAACAATACTTTACCTTGTTATCCCTTCTGACAATTGAGAAAATACTGCTCTCTCCTATTATGTAGGACTGCTCCAGGTCCTTCTTCCCGGATATGAATATCTTGGAAACATGCTGATAAGCAAACGCTACCCTTAAGTTGGCAATCAAGTCGCTGACAGCAAGGGCTTCATCCCTTATAGCTGAAAGCTCTTTGATGATTTTCTCCGGATTAAGCTCTTCCGGGTTGATCTCCACATCACTGATAAAGCTTTCCTTAATATCCTCTTCTTCTATAACCTCATAAGAATTAACAGCTATTCCTTCATCACATCTGCCCAGCCTGCTTCTTATGCTTTCAGCTATTGATTCCAGTTTATCCTCGCTTATCTCATTAAAGGAGTATTCCGAATAATTGGTACCGTTATGGACCCTTACGACAAAGCCCCTCTCCCTAAACATATAATCACTGACATCATATCCCGTTTTTGAAGCCTGAAAGCTTTTGCCGCCGGTATCGGTACCAAGTACGGATACATACTTGTAATCCTCTGACAGGAGTTTTACAAGCCTCTTTATCAGCGGCTTGCTTGTCGTTAAAAAATCGGACATTGCAACCTTCATGTCATTTCCTCCTTGTTAGATTAAATTATGTCGGTTTTGTCCCGGCTGTGCCTGAATTAAACCCTGAGATAATGCTAACACTTTTTGGGGAAAAGGTAAATACAATATTGCGGCCTATGTCCATCCTAATATTCATCCTGGATTTTCTTGTAAAGCATCTTTCTCCTGTGTCTGAACACAAGTATAAGTATTATTGATATCAGCACTGCCAGAATTATTCCGGTTATCCCTGCATAATAGAGCAATTCTCCTCTTGTCACAAGCCCACTCCCTTCATAAGCCACAGATTGCATTGTGCTATTCATCAAACCATCTGCCCTCCAGCATCTCCCGATAAATCCCGTCTAAAAAATCCATCTCGGCATCGCCTTTGTCGTTTTTCTTATCCTTATGATACAACTCAGAGGCCTTTTTGTAATATTCTCTGAATATGGTATAATCCCTGTCTTCATTGGCTTTTGAGCTCTGAACGTCTGCTTCCAGATAAGCGAGCCTTTTATAAGTATTATAGTTCTCCCCGTACTTCTCAAGCATATAGTTTAATTCATCATATGCCATTACATATTCTCCTGTCATGTAAAACAGCATGGACAGGCTGTTGCGTATGTTATAATTATCCCACCCCATACGTATACAGTCCGTGAACAAATCAACAGCCTTCCGATAATATTCATTATCCCCTGAAAGTGTTCCCTGTCTTACATAGGCTTCAGCCAGCCTTGTATTAACCATAAGCCTTAAGTCAACCGGAAGCTTAACGGATGCTTCCTCCAGCAGATTTATGTTTTTAGCATCTGCATCCTCAATTTTGTCACCGGCTTTCTCATATGTTTTACTGCACATTATATATGCCCGGTTCATGATATTATAAGAGTCGGTAAGCCTTAAGCACTCCTCCGTTCTATCTTCATCACCCTCGCTGCGGTCAAAGTATTCCGTCTCATCCTTATTCCTGTCTTCAGAGGCCGATATGTGCATTATAGGTTCTTCTATCTTATTGCTGCTCCCGGGTTTATGTCTCTTCACAGGATCAGACTGCATCCCTGCTTCAGACTGCCTCAATTCAGGCTGCCTGTTTTTTCCCGTCGTGAGCTGCGGATACTGCTCCGGAGGTGAGTAGCCGTCACTGTAGCCAATAGGCGCTGCCTTGCCGTTACTAAAAACGGAGGATATGTTGAAGTCAATCAGGCATATATCTCCCTGAGGTGTCAGCATTATGTTGGCAGGCTTGATATCGCTGTGTAATATGGGTGGCGTCTGTCCATGAAGATACACAAGGGCTTCGGCCAGCTGCCTTGCCCACTTAATGATCTGCTTCTGCTTAAACCTTACCCCCTCATCAAGGAGCTGCTGAAATGATTTGCCGGGTATAAAGTCCATAACAGTATAGACATTGCCGTTAATCTCCAGGAAATCAAATACCTGCGGAAGATAGGAATGCCTTAGATTCTTAAGGATATCCGCCTCAGCCCGGCTATTTACAATATCCTTAACATCATTATGTATTTTCTTGATTACTACGTCCTTTTTGAGGCGTTTATGGTACGCCTTATATACTGTACCACCCCCGCCTGAACCAATCTCCCCTGTTATTTCATATGTATCAGTTATGTCTTTGAACCCGTCCACGCAGTGCACCACACTTTCAGGTTATGTTTGATATGCTGTTTATCAGGTATTATGTGTAATTGTTACTCTTAAGTTTACTCTCCCAAGGCCGAGAACATCGCCGGAGGATAACGGCATATCCTCCTTAACCGGCTTTCCGTTTAAGTATGTACAGTTTGTTCCCTTCAGATCGGCTACATAAAGCTCATCGCATTTTACATATACCTTGCACTGCCTTGAGCTTACTGTTTTATCATAATCAATTACTATATCGCTTAATTCTCTTTTCCTGCCGATAATAAGGGCATCGGTTACTATCCTTTCAAATGCCCTTCCGTTATTGTCCTTATCCACCAATTTAAGAATAATTGATAAGCCTGCATTAGCTGCCGGGGTCTCATCCGCCCCCCTGCTTTGCAAGCTTTTCTCTACATAAGCAAGTCTTTCTTTGTTAATTACAGGAATATTATTAATCAGTAAAGTCCTATCTTCATCCATCCTAAGTATCTCCTTGCAATAATTTATATGACGCAATCATACTATCATTAATAGACCGGATTATTTTACGAAACCTGAACTTGACGGACAAGATTTAATTTGATACGTATCAGGCCTTTACAGGAGCCTATACATCTCAGAGTCATCCAGATCAATTTCTTCCAGCACCCATTTAAGATATTCGCTGATTTCATCCTCCATAGTGCCGTATTCTTTAAAATCGCCTATATGCTCATAGGTTTTCGTATCCATGTATTCCTTTATTATACTATTGCACTGCTTTTGGATCTCCTCATCAAGAACATAATTCTTCAGGCATAATGCATTCTCGTAGGCAAAGCCCGGATTATTGAGATATGCGCTTTCAACGGCATAGATAACAGCACACTCTACCCTGTCCTTGGCACAGACATTCTCCATTCCGACCAGGCTAAGCATTTCATTGAGCTGTTCCAGAGACATGTTAAGATGGATTCCCAGCGCTATGAGCTTGGTGCGATTGGGAACCTCTCCGTGATTTTTAAGATTGCTTAAAAACTTTTCAAAAACAGGACTTAAGTTTTTATATTTTACAAACTCATGTATGTTATCGTTTTTTGAAGATATGAATAAATTAATATAGTTTATCAGCTTATCATAGGAGCTCTCAAAGGCCTCCCTGTTCTGTAACACCAGCTCCTGAAATTCATTCCGCGTACGTTTATTCATAATCTCGTTATGAAGATATTCCGTACTTATACCCCCTGCATTCTCACGTTTAGGGCTTAGATTCCTATTCAATTTAAGCAGCTTAAGGCAATCCTCCTTAAGCTGCTTATAATACTCATATGGATCTATGCTATAGTCGGGATGGTTAATTACAAATATGAGTATGGCATCCTCCATATTCTTTGCATAAAGCTTTGGATACTTGCCATACCTTTGAAGAAATTCATTAGTCTGATCCAGATCAAGCCCAAGTCCCAGGGCTATTTTAATAAAAGCTTCTCTGTTCTGAGGAAGCTTGCCTTCCCTGCACCATTTCTTTGCAGTGTTTTTACTGCAGCCGCACAGCACTGCCAACTTCTCATATGACAGTTTGTTTACATCTACCACCGCATTAATAAAGCTCTTCCAGTCACTATAATAATCGCTGTTCCTGTTAAGTATGGCTCTAAGCTCGTCTATATCCTCACACCTGGCAATCCGGTCATAAAACAGCTCCGTATCTCCTTGCCTGATTATCATTTGTATATGTCCCTTCTTAGTTATTGTAAAGATAGCCGAAACCTGCTGCCTGCCTATACTTAAGTTTACCATGATGGTAACAATTAGTAAATATTTATAACAGAACACTTTCAATTTTTTGAATTATATTTGCAGCATTCAATCCATAATGCTCCAGGAGCTCCTTATGACTTTCCGCCGACTGCCCGAAGCAGTCTTCAACAGCCACTGCCTCTATCGGAACCGGATATTTTCTAAGGGCATATGTTATTGCTGCTGCCAGGCCCCCTATGCAGCTATGCTCTTCAGCGGTCACAACACATTTCATACCTTTTACCAGTTCAATGATATAGTCTTCATCCAGGGGCTTAATGGTGCTTACATTGATAACCCTTGCCGATATACCTTCCCTTTCCAGCCTGTCAGCCGCCTTAAGCCCTTCGGATACCATTGTTCCCATGGCAAAAACAGCTGCATCCGTGCCGTCTCTTAGAATCCTCGGCTTTCCTATTTCAAAATCAAGCTCCTCCGGATATATATCCTCTAAATCGTTCCTGCATAATCTCATATATACGGGGCCATTATAATCCGCTATTGCCATAACTGCTTTTTTGGTTTCTATCCCGTCACAGGGAACTATCACCGTCATATTGGGGATTGCCCGCATTATTGCAATATCCTCGATTGATTGATGCGTTGCGCCGTCCCCGAAGTCGGACAAACCGGCGCTTGATCCTATTATTTTTACATTCAGCTTGCCAATACAGACACCCTGGCGGATTTGATCATAGGTACGTCCCGAGGCAAAGACGGCAAAGGAATTGACGAATGCTGTCTTACCGGTAAGGGAAAGGCCTGCGGCAAAGGAAACCATATTGGCCTCTGCAATGCCCATCTCAAAGTATCTTTCAGGAAATTCCTGCTGGAACAGGCAGGACATGGTGGACTTCCCCAAGTCCGCCTCAAGCACAACTATATTATTGTTCTTCCTTCCCAGCTCGACCAGTGTCTGCCCATATACCTGTCTTTGATTATGTATGCTCATAAATCTCCCCCCTTAATCTGTCAGGTACCGGCATGCCATTTCATATTGCTCACGGCTCATCATTCCGTTATGGAACGCAGCTGTGTTCTCGGCAAAGGGTATACCCTTGCCCTTTACCGTATGCGCAATAATCATTTTGGGCTTGCCGTCGGCTTTTCCTGCCTGTTCCAAAGCATCTATAATTTGTTTGATATCATGCCCGTCAATTTCTGTGACATCCCATCCGAAGGACATCCACTTCTCATTAAGCGGATTTGTATCAAAGCGTTCGGTAATAAAACCGGTTGCCTGAATCTTATTGCAGTCAAGGATTCCGATGAGATTATCCAGCTTGTAATATGAGGCAGCCATTGCCGCTTCCCAGATCTGCCCCTCCGCCAGCTCGCCGTCACCTATTACGCAATACACCTTATAATCCTTTTTATCAAGCCTTGCCCCGGCAGCTATCCCGCAGGCCATGGACAGGCCCTGCCCAAGGGAGCCGGTATTGGCTTCAATTCCCGGAGTTTTCATCATATCCGGGTGCCCCTGAAGGATTGAGCCCAGCTTTTTCAGGTTCCATAATTCCTCCATCGGGAAGTATCCGCACATTGCCAGAGCGGCATACTGCACTATTGCTGCATGTCCCTTGCTGAGAATTAATCTGTCCCTCTCCTCCCATCCGGGATTATCAGGCCGGTGTTTCATCTTGTAAAAGTAAAGCGCCGTTACAATATCCGCTATTGAGCATGAACCGCCAAAATGACCGGCCACCTCAGGTCCGACCATTTTAACGATATTAAGCCTTATAGCCTTAGCCTTCTTCTTTAAATCCTCAATTGTACAATCCAATGTACAATCCATTAAACCACCTCACTTAACTCAGATATCAGCCGTATCTATATAAAGATGTATTATTACTCATTTGCAACTCGTTTTGCATGCATGTTAATTCAAATTTAAATCATAAGGCTCTATGGCTGTACAATTAATTTTGAACCGGATGTATTAGCGGAAAATTAATACTATAATAAATTCGTAGTGTTTTTAATATCATTTATTGCAGTTTCAATATGCTCCCTCATAATATCTGCAGCTGCCTCTGCATCCTTATTAATTATCGCATCCAAAATTCTTCTGTGGTAAAGCAGGCCTGCCTGGAAGCCTCTAAGCCTGACTATTTGCTCCATTGAGCTTTTCAGCACTTCATGCATTATCTCGGTTACCCTTGCGACAACGCTGTTATGCGTTGCCAGTGAAAGAGCGGTATGGAAATTCAAATCCTCCAGAGCAAATTTTTTGTAATCCTTCTTGCTTTTTCCCATGTTTGCAATAATTTCTTCCATTCTTTTTATGTCCTCATCATTTGCTCTTATTGCCGCAAGCCTGGCGCTTTCTATCTCCATTACAGCTCTGAACTCCAGCATTTCTATAAGGCTATCCGTCTCAATCATAAGCACGGGCAGCAGCGTGCTGAAATAGTCCCTGGGCAGAACCTCGGATACAAAGGTGCCCTCTCCCCTTTTGATATTCAGAATTCCCATGCCCACCAATCTGTGAATAGCCTGTCTGATTGAAACCCTGCTTACATTAAACATTTTTGACAAATCCAGTTCTCCCGGAATCTTGGTACCGGGAGCCCATTCACCTGAAATAATATTCTCCTTTATTTGATCCAGAACCTCGTCGCTGATATTCTTTTGATTAATTGGTTTTATGCTCATTTTACATTCCTTTATTTATTTATTTAATTGCTTATGATCTGTTAGCATTGAGTATTTGTATCATGTATTACATCTAATACATTTATATAATATTTCTTCTGACAATGCAAGAAGTTTTATTGAAAACTATTGACATGACAGCCAATTTCAAATAACATAAGCTTAACTTGTAATACATGTTACATGTAATTATTGTGTAAAGGAGATGGATCATATGACGAAACCCATAGGATTCATAGGGCTTGGAATAATGGGCAGGCCAATGGCACTCAACCTTATTCGTGCAGGGTATTCACTGACAGTTTACGATATAAACCCCATCCCTGTTGAGGAACTAAAACAGGCCGGCGCCGAAGCTGCAGCAAGCGGAAAAGAAGCGGCGGAAAAAAGCGATGTTGTTATCACAATGCTTCCTAATTCGCCGCAGGTCAAGGAGGCTGTATTCGGAGAAAACGGAATTATCGAGGGAATAAAAAAGGATGCAATATTTATTGACATGAGTTCGATTGCTCCCGCCGCATCCAGGGAAATTGCAGAGGGCNNGCATAAGCAAAAAAGGAGCATTTATGCTGGATGCGCCTGTCAGCGGAGGAGAGCCCAAAGCAATTGACGGAACCCTGTCAATCATGGTTGGCGGGAAAAAGGAGGTTTTTGACAGGGTATATGACATTCTTATGGTCATGGGCAGCTCGGCGGTATTGTGCGGAGATATCGGAGCAGGCAATATTACCAAGCTTGCCAATCAAATAATTGTTGCATCCAATATTGCGGCTCTATCAGAGGCGCTTGTGCTTGGCAGGAAGGCCGGCGTTGAACCCGAAGTCATATTCAACGCAATACGGGGCGGCCTTGCCGGCAGCACTGTAATGGAAGCAAAGGCGCCCATGATGATTAAAGGCAGCTACCCGCCGGGATTTCGTATTGCACTGCATATAAAGGACCTGAATAATGTACTTGAAACCGGGCATGAATATGGCTCACCCCTGCCTCTGACCTCCACGGTTATGGAGATGATGCAGTGGCTTAAGGCTAATAATTTTGACATGGAGGATCACAGCTCCCTTGTAAGGTATTATGAGAACCTGGCCGGGACCTCCGTACACGAATAATAATTAAGTATACCGTTGAATGTCTGCAAGCAATTATTATGTATCGGCTTATAAACATATTGCACAGGCAATCTTTGAGCTTCTTACAATAATCACAGAAATCAGGGGGTGAAGCAGGTTTATGAATGTCAGGGACAAGGTGATATTAATTACCGGCGGAGCAGGGGGCTTAGGCAGCGCTATTGCCAGGCTGTTATCTGAAAAGGGCGCAAGGATTTATCTGCTTGATTTGGATGAACAAAAGGGCATTGAAATTGCATGTGAGCTTGTTAAAAACGGGGGAACTGCGTTTTTTTGCAAAATTGACCTTACTAAGGAAGATGAATGGAAAGCAGCAGTTGATGATATAACAGCTTCGGAAGGCCGGATAGATGTACTGGTTAATAACGCAGGTATTAATATACGCAAAACAATAGAGGAAATGACGATAGATGAATGGCAGAAAATGATGCTTGTAAATACGGGGAGTATTTTCCTGGGATGCAAATATGTAATTCCGGTAATGCGGCGCCAGGGCGGAGGCGCAATCATTAATACCTCCTCCGTCTGCGGGCTGATTGGACATAAGTATACTCCCGAGGCTTACACTGCAAGCAAGCGTGCTGTCACCCTGCTCACCAAGGCAGTGGCATCCCGTTATGCAAAGGATGGAATCCGGTGCAACTCCATTCATCCCAGCACGATTCTGACCCCTTATGCAGAAACGTTCCTTAAGGATCCCGAAAAAAGAAAAGAGAGGATTGACGAGGTGCCTCTGGGCAGGCTTGCAACCGTTGATGATGTATCCTATTCTGTTTTGTANNTGGCGCAAGCCTTCCTGTTGACGGCGGAACAACCTGTTACTGAAGAAAAGAATAAAGGGACACGTAGTATCCCTTAAACACAAGAGCGTGCTGCAAACGCAGCACGCTCTTTTATATTATGCTTAATAAAATTTTACGGTATCCTGTTCCCGGCACTCAGATAGAGTTCATACCATTCCTTCTTTGTCAGCTTTATATTCATCGCTTTTGAAAGCTCTGTGATTCGATCCGGTTTTGTGGTTCCGATTACTGCTTGTACTACACCGGGAATGCGTAGAATCCATGCAATTGCAATTGCTCCGGACGTTGCGTTATATTTTTCTGCAAGGGCATCCAGCCTTGCATTTAATTCAGGATATTTCTCACTTCCCAGGAACGTTCCTTCAATAAATCCATATTGCAGCGGAGACCAGCTCTGTATTCCTATGCCCTTCAATCTGCAATAATCAAGAATGCCTCCTGTATGCATCTGACCCGGTACATCCGGCATGTTTACATTGAAGCCCTCATCGAGCATCAATGTATGTGCAAGACTTAACTGGAGTTGATTTACTGCCAGCTTATCATTAATATAATTCTGCAGTAATTCAATTTGCATCATATTCATATTGCTGACTCCGAAGCTTCGCACTTTTCCTGTTTTTTTCAGAATATCAAATGCCTCTGCTACCTCTTCCGGCTCCATCAGAAGATCCGGCCGATGAAGAATCAGAAGATCCAGATAATCCGTATGGAGTCTTTTTAAACTACCGTCAACTGATTCTAAAATATGATTTTTTGAGAAATCATACATTCCTCTGCAAATTCCGCATTTTGACTGGATAAACATTTGGTTTCGCAATGCCGGCTGTTCTTCAAGAATCTTGCCGAAATTAGCTTCTGACTGTCCGCCTCTGTAAATATCCGCGTGGTCAAATGCATTTATTCCCGTCTCAAGGCACCTGTGAATCAACTGTCCCAGTTGATCATGCTCCATCTGCGCAATACGCATACAGCCTAATACTATAGAAGAAACCTTCTTCCCGCTTCCATACCCGGTCATAATATCGCCATCCTTAATGTTTAGTAATTAGAATAATCTGTCTGAAAGCTGTTTCAGGCATGCAGCACCTAATTCAGAAGCTTTATGTCCTGCAATATTATCCTTCTATATATATTACAGATATGAAAGCAGCCTGTCAAGATTGTCAGGCATGCCCTTCATAAGCTGCATGTCTTTAAACCGGTCTGTAACGTACTTATAAACATGATAATCGCAGCATTTCTCCCCGGCGCATTTATCAAAGTCCAGGCAGTTATGCTCAGGATATTGCCTGATCATCACTTCTTTGGGCTTTTCAAAGATGTATGATAATCTGCCGCATATTTCTTCATTGTAAAACTGTTTCAGATAATTTATGACCCGATTGTGATCATTAAGCTTATCCATGCCTGTAAGATAATGATTCACAGCATGATAAAAGCTTCCATGAGAACCGGCTATGTCCCCGATATGCTTAAGCAGCAGACCGATGCGTTCAGCGGCTTTTTTATAGTCACGGCACAGCACATGGCACATTGCCGTGCAGTAAAGCCACCCCATGCCGAATTCCTCAGCCGGGCACTCGAAATTAGTCAATACTCCATAGTAAGAGCGCATGGTATTCTCAAGAAGTGAATTGGCAAAGTAGTCCATGACATTAATTATGTATTTGCAATTATCAGGGGTTATTGCCGAGGGCTTGTTAAGAAGCTTCATTATATGGTGCTTGGTATTGGTTGCCGTAAACCAGGTATCCGACATATTGATAACCTCTGAGAAGCCCGGTATGATTACATGGAAGCCGGGGAAGCCGGTCACGGATACATCCCGTATCAGCACCTCATAGCCCTCGGCCATTATCCTGTCCAGCAGCAACTGTAATATCTCATGATTTGAAAAGCTGTGCACTGGCATAACAGGGACATATTCATATGCAGGAGGGGACAGCAAAATCTCAAAGGGAAGCCTTGCCTGCCCTGTCTTGTATCCGTTAAGAATATTGGTATCATTGTCCACAAACTGATTTAGCATATCAAGCTTGCTTCGCCTGACATATTCATATATGTTATTTCCCTGGGCAGCCTCTGTAATGGCCCGCTCCATGGCAATTCCGTAATCGGGATGACACCCCAGCTTCATGCCGAAGCATCCCGTATCCTTCTCAATTATAACAAGGGCTGCAGCCGGGTATTTGCCGCCCAGGGAGCAGTCCTTAAGCATGGCATGATACCGGTTGTTCTGTTTTATCCTGTTAAACAGCTCATATACCGCTGGATAAGCGCTGATGGTGTCCTCAGGTATATCGGGAAGGGAGATATGCTCCTTTATAATCCTCTTCTGGACATGCCGCTCAAGTATTTCCGACAGTCCCTGGACCAATGCCTCCTCCGGCGTATTGCCGGCACACATGCCGTTGCTTGCATAATATACAGAATAGGCAAAGTACGGGATATATTCCGTTGTACGCCTGTTTACATTATAAAAGGGGAAGCACAAATACCGGTTGTTAATCTCGCTTAGGTTATAATCCATCCTCTGGGCCTTTCGGAACGCGGCCGCCTTCTCTTCGAAAGCCGCATCATCCATACCCCGCTTATTAAAATACATTCTCATAAAGGCGCTGTCTGCTTCTATAAGCTCTTCGGCGGTAAGATAACATTCGTCAATGAAATATTCAAAATAATATTTATTCTCCCATAGATGCGGACTCCTTGCCAGCCACATATTCTGGTATCTTTCCATAAGCTCTGCATAAGCGCTTGCCCTGGCATAAGCCTTGCTTACCCCCTTGCCGTTGGAGCCAAGATTGGAGCCATGTATTGCAACGCGCAGTGAAAAGGTTCCTATCTCATTGCTGTGATCCCAGATCTCCGTGGTTTCAATACCCAGCTCCTTAAGGATCCCCATAATGTGCTCCACTGTCTGTTCGGGACTCCTGTCCTTATAATGCTGTTGCTGCAATCCGCTCATGTACTCATGGTATTTATATTGAGATGACATATTCTCTCCATCCTTTCATATGGCGGCCGGCCATCTGCTGCTTTAATGCCGGGGCTTAATTAAATATATGTGCTCCCTGACATGCCTTCACTGTCTGCGTTGTTAATCCTCCGGTTGTCACACTTAAGACTTATCTGTTTGACATATCTATCGCTATTGTGCAGTCCGGTTATAATCCTCCGGCTGTTACACTTAAGGCCTCATCCCGGACGCTTTTAAACTTGGCTTTTATACCTTCATTCCTGTTGTTTTTCGCAAGCAGCACGCATGCATGATAGAAAAAGTTGCGAATTTCAGCAGCTGACAGATTAGCGGTGTCATATACGGGCGTCTGTGTCGTATAATTATCCGTATCATGATCTGTAATTCTCAACCCGAGCTCCTCCGCATGATTGTACATGTAGGTTCCCGGATAAGGCGTTGATATGCTGAAGACTATCTGCGCACCCAGGGACTGAAGCTCAAGGCCGATATTTATCGTATCCCTGATGCTGCTTTCAGTATCAAAGGGCTGGCCTATTATCAGGCAGGAGGATGGCCTGATGCCGATTTCGGCACACCATCCGAAAACATTGCGAACCTGTTCCAGGGTAATGTTCTTTTTCAGGCTGTCAAGCATCTCCTGATTCCCTGCCTCCACCCCGAACTGCAGCCCTCTGCAGCCGGAAGCATACATTTTCTTAAGCATTTCCTTATTAATTCCGTCCACTCTGGACTCACCGGCCCAGCTTATGCTCAGCCCGCGGCTGATGATGAGCTCGATAATCTCATTCAGCCTTTTTCTGTGGGCTGTCATGGTGTCATCAATAAAATGTATATGATCATAGCCCAGGCTTACCAGATATTCAATTTCATCCACTATGCTTTCCGCGCTTCTTATGCGGTATCGTCCCCCCGACAGAGCAGCGGCAGCACAAAATATGCACCGGCCCGGACACCCCCTGCTTGTGGATATGCTTGCTGGATATGAATATTTATCAAGATCAAACAGACTTCTGTCGGGAAAGGGCAGAGAATCCAAATCACAGATGAATTCGCGTGCAGGATTGCTTACAACCCTGCCGTCCTGCATATAGGATATTCCGTTGATATTCTTAAGATCCCCCTCGCCTCTCAAAAGATAATTACACAGCTCATAAAAGGTTATCTCCCCTTCACCGCGCACTGCATAATCCACATTGCCGCTGCTTAACGCTTCCTCATATTCGAAGGTTACATGGCAGCCTCCCATAACTACTGTGGTTGAAGGCGACAGCTGCTTGATCACACCCGCCAGACGCATGCCGCTTTTGTAGGTCTCCGTAGTAGTTGAGATGCCTATGATCCCGGGCTTGTCCCTATTCATTGAATTAAGCAGATCCTTCATGGAAACTGATCTGATATAAAAATCCAGAAGCCCGGCACGATATCCCTTACTGTTCAGGAAGGTGGCAATATAGCATATGCCGAGGGGAGGCAATCCCTGTACCCTGTGGGAAAGTATGGAGCCGGGATTGGGTGAAGGCGCATTAATAAGCAATACATCCAGGTTATTCATTAAGCAACACCTCCTGCGGCAATTCATCCTTATAAATCGGATCCCAGTTGGAGATAAGCGCTCCCTTGTTCTGCAGCCTTTTTATCAGTCTTAATACTCCCTTATACAGCTCTAAGGGATTCGTGGCGGTATATCTGGCCTGAAGCAAATCGACTATATCGGTAACCGTATGCTTGCCGTCCGCATTCATCCATAGTATCATGCCCCCCTCGGTCAGCTTTGCAGGGCCGTCAAAGGTCAATACCGTTACGCTGTCCTTCTCGGTATAAAAGCAGTTAATAAGCCTGCATGGCCTGTAGTTCCACATACATACTCCCCCATCCTGTGCAGATTTTTATTACTTTCTTTTCATTTTGTTCCTGAAGAATTGTATTACCCTTTCCCTTCTGGCACGCAGCTCCTTCCAGAATATAACCACCAGTAAAAGGGGTATGGCTAAGCCTACAATAAAATAACCGATATTATCCATAAGTTCTCCTTCCATACATTATTTATATATAGGTAATTGCAAAACCAGATAATCGTGTATCAGATATATATAATAAGTCTGCCTTAAGATTTTGCAATTACCTGAATTTATAATCAATAAGTAAGCTTGAAGCTTTTAAATTACCTGAATTTATAATCGCCTGCAGTATATCCTCCTTGCAGCAATATAGATTGCTGCAAAAAATGCAACGTCTGTTACGCATATCATCACTGTCTGAAGGATCGAAAAGCTTCCTCGAAGTATTCCCCCGAAGGCGGGGAACAATCCCAGAAAAGGAATGTAGTTTAAAAATGTCAGGGCGCCCTTAAAGATATCCAGGGTTACGATGTAATATATATATGAAACCATGATCGGCAGCATGACTATTACTGTCATTGTATTGGCATCCTCACCATGCCTGACCATACTCCCAATGGCAATTGAGCACATAACCAGGGCGGCAGATACAAATACAATATGAAAAAGGAAGAGCGCCACTCCCGAGGCTGTAAAAAAGGAAAAGTCAGTCGCCAGGTCCGGATCCTTGATCAAATATGCGGCAATAATAGGCAGGCCTGCCGATATAAAGCTTAAGGCCGTTACTATAGTGCTTGATACAACCTGTGAAAAGTACAGCTGCTCCCTGCTTATTGATGTAAGTATTGTTTCTGTGACCTTATTATTCTTTTCAAATGCCACCTGCACGCCTATGCGGGTAATCAGGAGCGTCATGACAAAGAAAAATATAAAGGTGAGCATCATTATGAAGTTGGCTATGCTGTCATCAAGCTGTGTTACGTCTTTATCAATATTGACTATAATATTGCTGCCTGCAAGCCTTGATAATATATCCGGCCGTATGTCGGCATTATTAAGGACCTCTTCCACATTGAGCCTGTTTACCTTGTCAATCACCGTAAGATAATCAGAATAACCCTTTTGAGTTAACACCTCAATTGTGAATATGTCGTTCTCATACAAAACCAGTATGTCGCTTTTTTCTGCCTGCTGCCTGTCAGAGACTAAATCAAAATCAAAGGAATCCTCCAGGCTTAACGCAACATTGCTTGCCACCACCGTCCTGTCACTGGTAAAAAGCTTGCGAAGCAAGGGAAAGAAGCTGACACACAGCGAGGCTATGAATGCAATTACTAAGGTAAACCTGATTGCCGGAGAAACCAGTATGTTCCTGGTTCTTATCTTTATGGCGTTTTTTATTTTAAGACTGGCTGTCTTCATCCGTTCCACCTCCGGTATTGATTTCGCGGAACAGTTCATCTAAATTCATCTTCCGCAGATAAAATATCTCAGAATACTTGTTTTCAAGGCTGTCAAACAACAGCCTGGCCATATCCGCACCCTTAACCTTTATGCAATAGGTGTCCTGAATACAGCTATATTTTACGCCCGGAAGAAGCCTCTCCAGCATATCCTTCCTAAGGCTGTCATTCTTAATCTCCAGAATCATCTCATACTTTGGCTGGATATCTGCCAGCCTGCCGTTCTCTATAACCTTGCCGTCCCTTATAAATATGAACTGATCGCAGCACATCATTCTTTCATTAAGATTATGGGACGAAAAAATTATGGTGCAGCCCTGCCCTCTTAAATCTTCAATTACCTCCCAGAACATGTCGCATGTAATGGGATCCAGGCCGCTGAAGGGCTCATCAAGAATCAACAGCCTTGGTGAGCTTGCCACTGCAATGATGAATTGAAGCTTCTGCTGATTACCCTTTGATAAGGTATCAATCCTGTGGTATTTGGCATAAAGCAGCTTAAACCTCTCAAGCCATTCCAACACGGCTTGCTGGGCAGTGCTCCTCTTCAATCCCTTATAGCAAACCATATCCGTAAGATGCTCCATAACCTGCTTTCTTCCGTCAAGGCCCCTTACTTCGGGCAAATAGCTGAGCATTTCGGAATAGTCCAGACTTGCCGGATGCCCGTCAAGGGTACAGCTTCCCGAGTAATCCTTAAGCACTCCCGAGATAACCTTGAACATGGTGGTTTTTCCGGAACCGTTTCTGCCTATTACCCCGGCAATGGTTCCCTCCTGAATATGAAAGCTTACATCATTAAGGGCTATGGTTTTGCCGTCATATATTTTCGTAACCTTGTATAAATCTATCATGCCTTTTCTCCTTTTATCATTCGTTTGGAAAATCTTATTTTATCAAGCAGATAATTAACTA
Organism: Lachnoclostridium sp. UBA1434; assembly: GCA_002329645.1. GTDB lineage: Bacteria > Bacillota > Clostridia > Lachnospirales > Lachnospiraceae > Mobilitalea. Next base: position 26,579 of record DCTS01000080.1, read on the forward strand.
TGCTCATTAGGGATAAGCCGATCAAAACATATAAGCTCATGGATGCAAACAGGGATATGAGCAGGATCGGCAGCTGGTAACGGGAAATATCAATGGGTGATCTGCCGCTTAGCAAAATAAAGCTGTTGCCCACCAGCAGCGTAAGCATATTAAGAAAGCCGCTGCGTATGACCTTTAGCCCTGTTCTGTATATAAAATAAGGAGATATAAGAGCAAATGCCAGGTTAATCCATGTATATATAAAATTGCTGCTTGCCAGAGTGAGCATCGACATAATTAAAATAATGACCATGCAGAGGACATTCATAGGCATATTATCTGTCTCGATAAATTTCCTGGGCGGCTTCTTAGGTGTCAGCTTCAGCACTGAATTATTCATATCGTCAAGGGCATGGATGCAGTTTAAATACTTAAGCTTTCCCTTGCCGCTTAAGACCTTAAAGGCTTCAATGGAAATCTCGCTTGATATATGGTACATAATTATTCCGATTGAAAGGGATATACCGGATACATGGTTGTATTCGTCGCTTTCCTCAAAAAAGTCGGTATAACCCGCCGAGATACCCGGAATAAAGGTGGGCCCGATCAAAGGATTGGAGCTTACCGTAATACCTGCAATATACTTAAGCCCGTGCCGGCGGCACACATTGTCAAGCCACAGCGGGAACCTTGCCGGAGAGTCCACGGACTTGATTATCAAATCATAAGGCCTTTGTATTACTACCCTTTCAAGCTCCTCCTCACTCCAGATCCTGGCTTCCACCGTATCTATGTCCACGTCGGGGTTTATCTTAAGCAGCTTTTCCTTAAGGGCTTCCACCTTGGGCCGTCCTGCATCCTCCAAATCATATAAAAGCTGCCTGTTCAGATTGCTTACCTCAACAACATCAAAATCCAGCAGTGTAAGATGACCGACTCCCATGACAGCAAGGTTCCACGCCACATGGCTTCCGATCCCTCCGCAGCCAAGTATAAGGACATGCCTGCTCCTTAAGGCATCGTGAACATTTCCCATTTTATTAAAGAAATAATATGCCTTTGACCGGGAATATATGCTGTCCGTATCTATATCCCTGTCAGTCAATATATTGCTCTTCTTAAATCCGGCTACCATATCATTGCCAAAAACGTCGGAAAGCTTGTCCTCAGGCATGGCTCTTCCTGCAGCAAGCTCGTCAAGCACATTTGCCTGATCCTCATTCAGGGTTATGAATTCACTTTCCTCCATAGACATGAAGCCGCTGTTGCCGAACAGGTACCGGTTGCCCCTCTTAACTACAGGAACATATTGGTTTAAGCGGAGCTTATCCTCCATGAAATCACCTCGTAAAGAAATTATAAATACCTAAAACCAATGCGGTTATGATTATCAGTACATATATGCCGGACAGCACCGTGTAATATATGTAAACAGAATTGTCCAGAGCGCTCCTGCTGCCAATGTCCAGATACCGGCCTTTGTACCTTCTTCCCCTGCCGGCTCTTCCCAGGGAGGACAGCGCTCTTTTTAAGGAGGCTGTCATATATGTAAAAGCGCTCCTTCTTAAGTTTTTGACCTCCATTAGCTCCTCAAGAATAAAATATCCGTCCAGCTTTATAAAAAACACCATATTCATGATGATAATCGATAGATTGGAAACAGCGCACCACAGGAGGAATTCATACATCCCTGCAGGCACAACCTCTAAAAGCAAAAGGCATATGCCGCTTAACATGAAGTTGGTAAAGCTCCCGGCCATAAGAACAATAAGCCGTCTCCCCCTGCTCTTTAAAAAGGTTATTCCGCTTAAATTGGTATATGCGCATGGCATGAACCAGTAAAGCATGACCCCGATCTCAGGAACATTTACTCCGTTGCATCTTGCAACAACGGCATGCCCCAGCTCATGCAATAACAGCATGAACAACATGAACGGAATCAGGATGAATGCCCGGGGAGTCATCAGATTGTTGGCAAGGATAACTGCAACTATATTTATATTTCTTGCAGCAATATGGCACCCAAGTATGAATAAGGGCAGGGACAAATAGATAATGATAATATTTACAATACGCCAGGCTATGTTATGCGAATTAATCAGACGATTGCCGTTAACAAGCCCCTTGCGCAGCTTGATGATATTAAGCTTGCTCTTTGGCTCCTTCCCGCGAATAAACCCGATCCTTTCAAATTGATCAATTAGTAGTGTAAGCTGCTGCTCATTAAGGCCCCTTGAATATGCAGCAAGCTCCGATAGTGATTTGGTACCGTCAAGACTTCGCAGGATATCGTATTCCATATCGCCCAGCAAATATGTTTTTCCGGTTTTTTTATTAAAAACGGAGACTTTTTTATTGACTTCGCTGTATGCCTCAACATATGGGCTTATACAAGGGTAAGACATATAAATATCCTCCTCAAGACAAGCCCCCGGTAAATATGCGCGGTTAACCCGGATCTCTTTACCGGGGGTTGTCCAATTAATAAGTCACTTTAGTGCTTTACATCAGTATCAGCACCCTCCGCAGAAGAATGATACCAATGCAAGTCCTATAGCTACTCCCTCAATGAAATCTCTTGCATTGCCCGGAGCATCAACAGCTTCAATTTCTTCAATCTCGAAAAGATCAACCGTGTTATTCATACTTCATACCTCCAACTTATTAATTATAGTTATACCTAAACTACAGAAAAATTGATTACATATGTTTTGCAAGAACCAAAGCAGTAATTTGAAGGAACAATCCAATAGACAGGCAAGCCCAACTGACATGTTTGGGAAATTGTCTTTTCAGCAGTCTGCGCGACAGCCTCGGCATTAAAGCAAGGATTGTTCCAAAACTTAATGCCATAAACTTATTAGCAAAGAGCAATGCCAATGACAACGCCAACACCAACGCCAATCCAGAAAGCTGCATCACCAGGTGCCTCAATGTTCTCAACTTCCTCAATCTCGAAATTTACAACGTCAAACTCCTTCATTGTGTTTCCTCCTTTCTAATATATTTTTTCCTGTAGTTTAAATATCAATGGAATACAGGGCCTATAACCATTGCCCCAGGTTTTATTAATAAATACCGGGGCCCTTGTCAATATAGCACCGGCCGTCCGGTAATCTTATCAGCATTTTACGCCATATCATATTACGAAGTGCCTGGTTCTGCCTGACACCCACTTCCTCCGGCCTGACTGCGGTATCCTCGCTTATTGCGCCTGCATTAATAAAGGCCTGCATGTACCTCCTTTGCTGTGCGGCTATAATTGGAATAAACATAAATTCATATGCACCTCTCTTCCATCTAACTACATCTGCACCTGTTATTTTTCTGACCAAATTATGTATAATTACGCTGCGCTTCCAATTGCCATTATATTCCTATTATTTTCACGTGTCAAGTATGTTTTACAAAATTTATATTTTTTTTTACATATTGTAAAATAAATATATTATTGGGGTGATTTTCCATGTGAAATGTATGTGAATAATTATAATGAGAAGAATACGGAATTGATTCGAAGCATATAAGATTTACTCACAACATTCAGGCTGATAATGAAGCAGAATATTGAAGCCAGATGATTAAGTAAAATGATTAAGCAATATGATGAAGTACAATGGTAAGGTAAGATGATGAAGTAAGAAGATGATATCAGATAATAAAAAGCTAGTTAATAAAACAAGATGATGATGCCGGATTATATAATCAGATGATAATGCCTGTTTATGAAGCAAGATGATTAGAAATATGTTAGGAGCCATTAACAGCTGATACACCATGCCTGTTAATAGCTCCCAACATAAATGCTTTATTATAAATAGCTGAGTATTTATTCCTTGCTAAACATCCTGTGCGGACTAACCTTCCTGTGCGGATTAGCCTTGCTTTTATCTGCAACGATATTTTGCCCCGTATTTTACAGGGGTCTTCTTCAGGATATCCAGGCTTTTTTGTACTCTCTCGTCCAATACTGAAATTGCGTATATTATATATCTGAGGGTCTTATGTATCTTCTGTAATTCACAGTAATCAATATCATCATTGGATTTCCTGTTTAAGATTTTAACCTCGTTCCTTAACAGATTAACCAGGCCCTCTTCAATTTTAAGGCTGTTGGCTATCCTTCTTTTTGCAATAACTCTCTCGTCAATAATCCTGCACAGCAATGTTTTCACCTCTAATATCCGCTTACTTATCATTATCATGATATGTCACAGCGCATATAAGATGCTATCTTAAATAAGGCTTACTCTGAAAACAATGGCGTGGACAGGTAACGCTCACCGGTATCCGGAAGAATTGCAACAATAACCTTACCTGCATTTTCAGGACGTTTTGCGAGCTCAGTAGCTGCCCAGGCGGCGGCGCCGGAGGAAATTCCCACAAGGAGTCCTTCTGTCCTGGCTATCTCCCGTCCGGCTGTAAATGCGTCCTCGTTCTTTACACGTATAATCTCATCATATACTCCGGTATTCAAAACATCAGGAACAAAACCGGCCCCTATGCCCTGAATCTTATGGGGTCCCGGCTTGCCTCCCGACAATACGGGGGAGTCGTCAGGCTCAACCGCAACAATCTTTATATTCGGATTCTTTGATTTCAGATACTCTCCTGTACCTGTGATCGTGCCGCCGGTTCCGATACCCGATACGAAAATATCTATCTTGCCGTCGGTATCCTCCCAGATCTCAGGTCCTGTCGTCTCTCTATGCACCCTGGGATTGGCAGGGTTCACAAATTGCCCCGGGATAAAGGAGTTCGGAATTTCTTCTGCAAGCTCCTTAGCCCTGGCTATGGCTCCGGACATACCCTTGGGTCCTTCGGTCAGGACAAGCTCTGCACCGTATGCCTTAAGNNGCTCATCGTCTCGGGCATGGTGAGTATAACTCTGTATCCATGTGCCGCAGCAACGGATGCAAGGCCGATACCCGTGTTCCCGCTGGTGGGTTCGATTATTACAGAATTGGGATTAAGCAATCCCTTTGCTTCCGCATCCTCAATCATGGACTTTGCAATTCTGTCCTTCACGCTGCCTGCAGGATTGAAATATTCAAGCTTCCCTATAAGTGTTGCCTTAAGCTCATGCTTTTTCTCATAGTTGCTAAGCTCCAGCAGCGGTGTCCTTCCAATCAGTTCTGCTAAATTCTTGTAAACCTTCGCCATAAAATTACCTCCATTATATTATTTGTATTGGGTTATACATATTATTCCTGATGCTTTAGTGTTCTTATAAATTATGTATTCATACCATTCATATTGCTTTAGTATGATAAGATATTAATATACATTTCTGTATTTGTCAATAGGTATTTAGAAAATATTCTTTTCATATATGTTTAATATGTTTTGGTATAATAATTCGGCTTATGGTTCAGATTATGATTCAGATGATTTGCTCATAAACTGTTGACGACCGAGGCAAGCTGCTAATACATATTTTCTGATACCGCCCATTCCTTCGCCTTTTCAAAGTCATTCTCAAAATTAAGGGCAAATGGAGCATCAAAAAGTGCGTTGCTTAATTTACGCCTGGCTTTTTTTTCTGCTCCTACAAATGCCACTCGGGTAAACCTCTTCTGTGTATTCAGAAGCTTATCTGTAATTACTGTAATTAATTCATCGTTTATTATTGTTTCATTAAGAATAAATATAACCAATGACGGCATGGAAGGCTTCTTAAACTGCAGATAGTCCTCTTCCAGCTTCTTAATGGCCAGATCCGTATGCTCATAAATCCCGTCTAAATGCTCACACCATATCTCGCCACCGGCGAAAGCGATGCTGAATGATTTTTTCCTTACTCCGGGAAGGTCTTCTGCTTTATACATATGATATCCTTCACCCTTTCTTCAACTGCTCAATATCCAGTTTAAAAAGTATGTAAAATTGCCGCGGCAGCTATATATTAGATGGTAATATTATACATTGCTATTAATAAGAGTACAATGCATTCCTTTAATATACTTGGTGGACAGAATATGGGATATATTCTTAACAGGTGATATTACTATCCCTTAGAAGTTATATAGCCGTTTAAATATCTCCTTTGTATTAAGTAAAGTCGAGGGGACTGATTGAACAAGGGGTTCAAGTCCCTACAATACTAAAAACAGAGGTTCATAACATGAGTTATGAACCTCTGTTTTTTATAAGCGAGT
>DCTS01000080.1:32829-36328 GCA_002329645.1 Lachnoclostridium sp. UBA1434
TATGCCAATTCCGCCACGACTGCTGATTTCGTTCTGCCTGTTTTTATCCAGCGAACGAATAATATTATAACAAGGTTTAATATAAAATGCAATAAAAAATTTAATGGAATCTGTTATTGGAAACAGTTATCTTCCTTATACATGCACTCCAATCCATTATTTATCCGGTTTACACAATTAAGATTATTTCGTGAGATGATATTAAGGATAAGGACATATGCTATTTCATGCTTTCCAGGGTTTTTCCGCCCTTTCCGATATAATAAAAGTCGTCATATGGAAAGCTTTTTTTCATATAACCTGTATAAATCCTCTTAGATTCTGTTAGTTTAACCCCTTCGCCTTGCTCAACCGGTTCTCCTTCTTTTCCATTCGTACTGTAGAATAAATCTCCCCCGTTAATGCTCCAATTAACAACATAGTAGAAGGTCTTGCCATCAATACCAATTCTGACATCAAATGCATCACTTCCCAGAAGCAGCGGTTTATCATCCTTCTTCATATAATATAAATCACTGTTTTTAGTTATATAATATATTTCTGAAATATCCTGGCTGGTTGTCAGCTGGATTATGTTCTGACCCTTCACCAATCGTTCAGGCGCCTTATTCGTATTCAAATCCTTGATTATATATAAATCTCCTTCATTATTCAAATAAATGAGGCTCTTACCGTCCTTCGATACCATTTCATAATCAGTTGTACCACTAACAAGAGCAGAGCTCACATATTTATCATTTATAAAAATTAATTCCTCTTTGTCTTCCCCGCTTACCTTTAATACTTTGTTCTTAAAGGAATCAATGCCATATATAATGTAATCAATTGATGTATGGTTTATGTAACCCAATTTATCCACACCATTTACAGGCATGCGTACCTTAGAAAATGAGTCTATAGAAAGTTTGTAGATTTCTCCTTCTGCGCATAAATACAATTCATTATCTTTTTCAACAATGCACTCTGTATTATACCTGTTAAAGCCTCTTATGCTATAATTATAATTATCAACTAATTTAATCTTTTCTCCATCCAATAGTAAATACAACGTTAACTGATTAGTTGCAGCATTCTTTTGTTCAATACGTTCTATAAAATAAACATATCTGCCGTCATCTGAAACTGCTACAGGATAAATCGCATTCTCTCCGGTATAACTCGATTTCTTCCCGTCTTTTACTATATGCATCTTATTACTCTTATCTTTCTCCTCTTCTACCTGATATATTATGGTTTTTCCTTCGGGCGATATTATATACGAAAAATAACCATTCGAAATTTCTTCAATTGTTTTATACTTATCCTTTACTGCATCATAATATGTTAAAGCCAAGTTTTCACCTTCATTATATGTATATAAAACACCATTACCGCTGCTGGTAATCACAGAATAATAATACTGTGCCTCTAAACCTCATTATAAACTATTAATTATAGGTTAAGTACTTATTGTTAAATAAACAAGTGACAAATGTCATATTATTGCACACGGATAAACTTTGACTTTAGATTAGATATGAAGAATCCAACCTTGAATAACAATTATCCCGGATGGGGACATGCTCCTTCCGGGATATATACTTATTTACTATTCTTTTTATTGCAAGAATCAAATGCATCCCTCATTGCAGGATTATTTATGAGATTTCCCTTGTAATCAAATCGCGAGCCATGGCATGGGCAATCCCAGGTCATTTCATTTTGGTTCCATTCCAGCTTGCATCCTAAGTGCGGGCATTTGGTAGTCACAAAGTAATACTTGTCATCCGTACCATAATACACCCCCACCCGCATGCCGTCATGCCGGATTACTCCTGCCTGTCCCTTCTTAATATCTCCCAGCTTGTCATGGGGTATCTTAAGATATTCGGACAGAAGGCTTATAGTTATTATGGCTGTATCCTTTAAGAATACCCTGCTGCCTGAAAGCATCATTCTTCTGGGATTAAACACTTTACTATAGGAATTATCCCTTCCGCTTATCGCATCACTTATAATCATGGCCGAAACCATGGAACCGGTCATACCCCATTTATTATAACCCGTCGCGACATATATATTTGGTGTGCGGGCTGAATAGGTGCCGATATAAGGTATGGAATCCGGCGTCATGCAGTCCTGATTTGACCAGGTATAAATTATCTTTGAATTAGGGTACCATTTCCTGGCTGCGCTCTCAATCTTGGCATATGCATCAAGGGGCTGGTATTTGCCTGCCCTGTGATTGCCGGTTCCAAATATCAGAAAATCCTTATATTTTCGAAAGGTATAACCATCCGGATCTGCATCAAGATACATACCATCCAAATGGGTCCCGGGATCACCGTTGCATTCCAGCGCTGACAGATAATAGCGCTCCTGATGAAGCTTAAGAAAATAATACCCCGGTACATTTATAAACGGATAATGAGTTGCAATAACTATCTTCTTTGCCTTGACACTGCCCTGGTCCGTTACTATCAAACCGCTCTTGTGTATCTGCGTTACCCTTGTATTCTCATATATGGTCAAGTCTTTTGCAACAGCATCCATGAACTTTAAAGGATGAAACTGTGCCTGGTGGTCAAATCTGACTGCCGCCTTTACCTTAAACGGTAGTGTCGTTTCCTTTGTAAATACTGCCGGAAGTCCAAGTTTTCTGGCGGCCTCAGCCTCCTGCTTAAGCTTAAGCTCGTTATCCAGAGTATATATATAATTGGGAAGTATCTCAAAATCGCAGTCTATCTCAAGCTTATTTATAATGTCCTCGTATTTTTCAATGGCCTTTTCGTTAGCTGTTGCATACTCCCATGCCCTTGTCTCACCCTTATACATGATAAGCTTCTTATAAATAAGTCCATGCTGCGAGGTTATCTTGGCAGTGGTATTTTTAGTCATACCGCTGCCTGTTTCCCTGCACTCAAGAACAACCGCCTGTATTCCATTTTCCTTAAGGAGATAGGCTGTCAGAATACCGGCAAGGCCTGCTCCTATCACCGCAACCTCTGCTTCAATATTACTTGTAAGAGGAGCCCTTGATTGCTTGCGGAACTCGTCTTTTTCATCACTAAACCTGTACTTATCCTGTATCCATAAGGATTCGCCGCGCTCTGTACCTTTTTCAGAGAACTGACCGTTTTCTTTCCAAAGTATATCCATGTATTTTCACCTCAAGGCTATATTTGCCTGAAGTAGTATGGATTATACCGGTTTGAAAACTTATTCCATAAATTAAGGCAATAAAAAACTCCCCGAGTAGGGCTCGAACCTACAACCCCGCGGTTAACAGCCGCGTGCTCTACCATTGAGCTATCGAGGAATATTGACACTACACATGGATAATCCAAAACCTTCCAAACCCTTTTCAGGTCAAGCNNTACCATTGAGCTATCGAGGAATACGTTAGTAATTTTAATACATAGGTCAAATGATGTCAATATCAATTTAGTCCAAATAGATATCTAAATTATATAAAATTATCATCTATTTTAAATTTACATTTTAATCCATTTTAAATTTT
>DCTS01000027.1 GCA_002329645.1 Lachnoclostridium sp. UBA1434
TCCCAAACCAGGCGCTCTAGCCAAGCTGAGCCACACCCCGGTATTTTATTTTGCGGCTTCGGATAATTCCCCGAGGCACCGTATTATATGCATTTTCAGGGCTTTTTTGCTCCTTCCGGCCGTGACGCAAGATTTATTATATAATAGCATCCCCTTGTTGTCAACACATTTTTATATCTTTATAAATTACAAATCTGCCTATATTTGCCTTGTTTGAGGCATTAACAAATCACCCTCTGAATTGGTTCAGCGTAAAATGAGCTTCACCCCTGCCGTCTATTTCCATTATTATATAGGTAGGTATTCTTCCCTGCTGCCTGGGCAATACCGGACTGCCAGGGTTAATAAGCCATATCCCCTCTTCCTTCTTTATCATCGGGATATGCGTATGCCCAAACATAATAATATCGGCATAGTTTCTCTTTGCCGCTTCCAAAAGCAAACCGGTACCTGAATATACTCCATACCTGTGGCCATGGGTCAGCATTACGTTATAGCTTCCTATTGACACCAGCCTTTCCTTTGGAATACCGGTACCAAAATCGTTGTTTCCGGAAACAAGCTCCAGTCTGCAGGGTGCAACCTTTCTGATTATTTCGCCGCCGCCTTCAAAATCGCCAAGATGCACCAACATATCTATTGGAGATACCTTCTCAATAATCCTCAAAAGATTCATTTCTCTGCCGTGAGTATCACCGGTTACAAGTATTTTCATATTATAAACATTCCTTCAAGACATCCTTCATGGCTTCAAGAGCTTTTCCTCTGTGACTTATTTTATTCTTTAATTCAGCAGGCATCTGTGCAGTAGTGCATTGATATTCCGGAACATAGAAGATAGGGTCATATCCAAACCCGTTTTCTCCGCATATTTTATCTGAGATATACCCTTCAACAGTCCCTGTTCTGGTGACAACCCTCCCGTCAGGGAAGGCACATGCTATTACACATACAAACCTGGCACTTCTCTCCTCGCCCTTTGCATCCTTAAGCTTATCCAGTATATATGAATTCTTAATCGAATAAGGTGTATCCTCACCTAAAAATCTTGCCGAATATATTCCGGGAGCCTTATTAAGGTAATCCACCTCAAGCCCCGAATCATCTGCAAGTACAACCTGACCTGATATTTTACATACGGCTTGGGCCTTTATTATTGCATTTTCTTCAAATGTTTTTCCGTTTTCATCAATATCCGGATTAAGCCCGATGTCCTTTAAAGAAAGCAGCTCTGCATCAATATCATCCATTATGGCTCTGATTTCATCCATTTTACCTTCATTGGATGTGGCAAAAATAATCTTCTTCATGTCTTCCTCCGATGTCTTAGTCATTCACTTCCTCATAAGCTTTCATAATGCCGTTGTATATTCCCTGCGCAACAGCTTTTTGGTTCTCCTCGATGAGCAGATAATCCAGGTCGTGGCTGTTCGACAAGTAGCCTGTTTCAATCAATGCCGCAGGTACCTCGGCCTTATTCAATATATAGATATCTTCCTTCTCTTTACTGATCAGTCCCCTGTTTTTTAGGGGTATTGCCTTTGATATCTCATCGCTCATTATTTTAGCAAGCCTGCGGTTATCTATGCCTCCAATACTCGTATCATAATACAGAATTTCGGTTCCTTTTGGACCTGAAACATTATTCGAATTGCAATGTATGCTGATGAACATGTCGCATTGAACTGAGTTGGCAAGCTGCACACGGGGCCTTAAATATACGGTATCATCACTTAGCCTGGTATAATACACCTTAATGTCTTCCTGATCCAGCAGCTCCTTTAAGAAGTATACGATCTGAAGGTTTATTTCCTTTTCATAATGTCCTTCCTTTGATATCGCACCTGCATCCTTGCCGCCATGCCCGGCGTCTATCACAAGGATCCTTTCATACACCTTGGCCGGCTCCTGCAATAATATATAATAATAAGCTTCATCCTCTATAATTGTATGCACATAGACATTATTAAGCTCCAGAAGTATCTCCGTTTCATATTCGTCTTCCTCATTAACAGGACTGCTTGTTATAGTGATGCCATGTACGATATCCTGACCATAATCCCGTACTAATACGGTTTCCACAGTCTCATCTTCCTTGGTCTCATACGTCGGGTATTCGGTATATTCCGGCTCACCGGCAAAAAAAGAACTGTTATAATACCTGCCAATAAAGCTGCTGTTCAGAATGCCTCCTCCTGACAGGGTAAGCCTTATGGATTTACTTATATATATGTCTTCCAGGGTAATACTATATATATTCCCGGCCGGTTTCTTAATTATTATAAAGCGTTCACCCAGTTTGTCGGTAATATCCTTATCCGTATCCTTAAATAAACCCGGAAAACCGCTGTCAATAGTATCCTCGACCGGAGCATTGTCATTCTCAGTCTTTGAATTATCATTAGTGTTTTGCTCATTATCAGGAAGGTCCTCTGCCTGCTCAAGCTCCTCAGCCCTGGCTATATTCTCCCCTGAATTGCTTCCGGCAGATATAACAACAGCCCTGTATCGATCCATGGCAAATGACAGGACTATTACAGCCAGCATCAGAGCCAGGCTTTGGATTGCAGCATTTTTTAGCAGCTTCTTATCCATAAAACCTCCGTAAGCAAATCTTCGACAAAACAATTTAATATAGTATTAATTATATATTAATGTTGCATAATCCTCAATAAATATTTGCAATTTTTTTGTTATTACATGGAAATTTGTAGATAAACATGTTCTATTAATATTGCAATAATCCATAAATATCTATATAATAAAGTAGTAATCTAAAAGTTTTGATAAAACTGCAATTGCAGTAATGTTTATGAAGGGGAACAGGGTATGAAGGAAGCTAATTATATTCCAATTACACAAAAAGATGGTTATATTACAAAGCTTACTTATTTTAAGTATNNTATCCTAAAAGGCCCAAGGCAAGCCTGCTGATTCTGCATGGTATGGCCGAGCATCAAAAACGTTACTATGCATTTGCAGAATTCCTAAACGAGCAGGGCTTTGATGTATACATATACGATCACAGAGGGCATGGGACGGATAAGAAATTCAGCGACCTGGGTCTGTTTGCTCCCAGCAAGGGATATCAGCTTGTAATAGACGATGCTTTGACAGTCAGTGAATACATTGATGCTAACAGACGGGGAGGTAAGTTCTTCCTGTTGGGGCACAGCATGGGTTCCTTTATTGCAAGGAATATAATCCAGAACTATGATAAATATAACGGAGTCATATTATCGGGCACTTCTTTCCCTCCAAGGCGTGTTTTAAGCGGCGGACTTATGGTTGCCTCGATAATAAAAAAATTCAAGGGATACAGGCATATATCTCCCTTTATGAATAATCTCATGTTTGGAGGCAGTAAATACACGAAGCTTTCGGACAGGACAGCCTTTGACTGGCTTTCCAGAAGCCATGCGGCAGTCGGCGCATATATTCATGACCCTTACTGCGGATATATATGTACCGCATCATTTTATCAAGATCTTCTCAAGCTCATAGCTAATGCAGGAAAGCGCAGTCTGATGCAGCAGACCAAAAAGGAGCTGCCGATGTACATTATCAGCGGTGAAAAGGATCCTGTAGGAAACTACGGAAAGGATATTAAAAGACTTATAGCGCTTTATAAAAAGCTGGGCTTTACTAATATCGCCTTCAAGCTGTATCCGGAATGCAGACATGAGCTGCTGAACGAAATAAATAATGAGGAGGTATATTCAGACATATTTGCCTGGCTTCAAAAGCGCCTGTAATCGATAATATTGCCGGGTATCATTATACCTTTTACTTCTTCGGAGGCTTCGGTCCGATATCNNAAAAATATGTTTTTATCATTCCATTATAAATCTTTCGGTTCTTATCAGCTGTTCTGCCAATATATTTCTGTGCGTCCTCATAGGATGTTATAATGTAATATGACCATGTGTCAAGATTACTGAAAGCGCGGCCTATCTCCCGGTAAAGTCCCGGGAGCTCTTTTTGCTCCTCTAGTCTTTCGCCGTAAGGCGGATTTGTTATTATAAAGCCGTATTTCCTGCTGCTTGCAAGCCTGCTGACAGGCATCTGCTGGAAATGAATTAAATGCTCTACACCCGCATCCCTTGCATTCTGCCTGGCAGCCTTAACAATATCTCCGTCAATATCATAGCCTTGTATATTCATTTCTATATCAGTATTAACAAGGCTGTTTGCTTCTTCCCTGGCCTGAAGCCAGTCCTCTTTCGGAAACAGCCCGGTCCACCCTTCGGCAAGAAAACTCCTTTTAATTCCCGGTGCAATACCTGCTCCCATCATTGCGGCTTCAATCGGTATCGTACCGCTTCCGCAAAAGGGATCTATTAAAATCCTGTCCCTTTTCCAGGGTGTGAGCATTATAAGAGCTGCCGCAAGCGTTTCTGAAATAGGGGCTTTGCCCACCAGCTTACGGTATCCTCTTTTATGCAGGGATTCTCCGGAGGTATCAAGGCATATTGTAACCTCGTCCTTCATTATGGTGACACGCAAAGGATAGGGATTGCCGCTTTCTTCAAACCATTCCACTTTATACTTAAGCTTCATTCTTTCAACAATAGCTTTTTTAATGATGGATTGGATATCCGAGGAGCTGAACAGCCTGGAATTCACCGAGCTTGCCTTTGCCACCCAGAATCTTCCGTCCCTCGGAATATACTCCTCCCATGCAACTGCTCTGGTATTTTCAAAAAGCTCGTCGAAGGTTACGGCTTTAAAGGATGCTATCTTCATCAGAACCCTTTCGGTGGTCCTTAAAAACATATTGGACCTGGCACAGACATTTCCTTCTCCCGTATAGCATACCCTGCCATCCTCTACCTTTGTTATCTCATATCCAAGATCGGTTATTTCCCTTTTCAGTACCGCTTCCAGACCAAAATGGCATGGAGAGATATATTCCGCCTTAATCATTTTTGCCTCCGTATCTTAATTTTATCACAGTATTACTGCTATTCTATAGCCAACCGATACTACAGTCAACATTATTATTTAATACCATATTCAATATTTCCCCGATATGCATGGAATCCGCCGTGTAAGCTTCTGACATTATATCCATCCCTTACCATGTCCCTGGCTGCCAACAGGCTGACATGCCCCCTGTCGCAATAAAAAATCAAAAGACATCTGTGCAGCAGCCTGTTCTTGTTTGCTTCCAGATCCTCATAGGGTATATTGACAGCCGTAGGAATATGTCCTGCCATATATTCTTCACTATCCCTGAGATCAATTATAACAACATCTCTCTTGCCGATATATTTTATTATATCATTAGCCTTTATCGTTTCAAAAGACATTTTGCACCGTCACTTCCTTTCATATACACGGAAGAAAATATCACCCCATATATTATATTCCGTCAAGGAAAAACTGCTAATTTAAAAGTTCAACGAATGTAACCCATAAAAAAACCTTCCAGGAAGTGAACCCCTTTCNNGAAAGGGGTTCACTTCCTGGAAGGGGAGCTTTTACTTTACTGCTTAATAGTTGCCGTCCATATCCTCCATGTCTCTAAACCTGTTTCTGGAGGAATCCCTTGATGTTGTGTCACGGGATGTGTCATTGCATCTGGATCCTGATGTATTGCGGCTGGAACCAGTAGTGTAATCGGATGTCCTGCTTGTACCGGCATTTCTGCTTGTATTAGTATTGCTTGTGCCAACATTGCGGCTTGTGTTTGTATTGCTTGTATTGGCATTTCTGCTTGTGTTTGTATTGCTTGTACCGGTAGTATTCCTGACATTAGATGTCTGATTGCTGTTTCTGGAATTATTATTGCCCGTTGTCATAGCATAGCCTCCTAATAATAGATAAGTTTAAATTACGCTTTTTATTATTTGCTTTTTTATATGAAATATTCACTTTGCAAATTATCTGGCAAAATTTATATAAAACTTATCAGGAGGCAATGCCTGAAGCATTAAAAAAGCGAAGTTTTTTTATTTTTTTGTTATTGCAATATGGTATCAACTGTATTATAATATGGTATATGCTCGGTTTTGAGCCGAGTATATACCCCTTATTAATTATTTATACTCCCCTCATCGAAACGACCGCAAGGCTCCCCCTCGCGGTCGTTTCACTTTGTACTTTATTCAATTTTGCCTGCAATATTATCTTCTTCTGAATAAGGAATATATCAGATACAACATTATCAACGGTATAGCAAATATTGAAAGGAGCTTTAATATAACCCTGCCTATTATAAGCAGGATAAAGAATATCAAGATTACTATTGCTATAATAATAGCCTTATGATACCACGTTATATTAGTGAAAAATGATCTTCTGCCCTGATTCTCGCCGGTGCGGTAACCATCATTCCCATATTCCCGGCCTGTACGGTGGTTTTTACTTTCTTCTGATGAATTGTTACCATAGGAATAATCATTCCTGTTGGAATATTCATTCCTGTTGGAATTATCATTACTATAGGAATAATCCCGGTAGGAGTGGCTGTTGTTGTATGTCTGTTGATTCCTTTGCGCAGCTATTTTCTCAGAATCTATAATGGTTTTTGCAATAAGTCTTGGATCACCTAATTCATTAAGAATGTCTTCCTCGCTTCTGCCTGAGCTGTTGCTTAAATAGTCATCATAATATCTGATATGCTGCTCTATTAATTTAGCTTCAATCTCGCCTTCAAGGGTCTGTCTCAATGTATCTAAAAATTCTCTTTTACTCATAGCTGGCCTCCTTTGTCCAATTTTAACATACCTTTTGCCTGACGTAAATGTAATATCCGTATATAAAAAATAAGCTGCATACTTATCAGCATGCAACCTGTATATTACCTTGACGTGTGCTAGAGGACTTGAACCCCCAACCTTCTGGTCCG
>DCTS01000016.1 GCA_002329645.1 Lachnoclostridium sp. UBA1434
GGCGGTTTATTTCTGTTGCACTGGCCTTGGAGTCGCCTCCACCGGACGTTATCCGGCACCCTGCCCTCTGAAGCCCGGACTTTCCTCGCCTTTAAGCGCGGCCATCCATGCTGCTCAGCTTGTATTTTATCATATGTATATGATTATGTAAATATTATGGCGTTTCCAAGGCAGGAGCATTTAACCTGAAGGCCTTGTATAGGTATATTGAAGTTTTACTTTAGGTATATTGAAGCTTACTTTTTCTTATTCTGAACCGCACTCGACGAAGGAGCTTCGCAGGATAGTATTTTTTGCTTATAAATCGACAGGAGGTAGGAAATTGGAACAGATCAATATTCTTGTAGTGGATGATGATAAGGAGATAGCCGAGTTGGTTGAAATACATCTTGTCAGCGAGGGTTATAAGGTATGGAAAGCCCGCAGCGCCAGGGAAGGCCTTCAGATACTTGAATCACAGGATATTAAGCTGGTAATTCTGGATATTATGATGCCGGGAATCGACGGACTCTCCATGTGCAAGAAAATCAGGGAAACCAGCACAATCCCCATCATAATGCTGAGCGCAAGGTCGGCAGATCTGGATAAGATAATAGGGCTCGGAGCAGGTGCTGACGACTATGTTACCAAGCCCTTTAATCCGCTGGAGCTAACCGCAAGGGTTAAGTCCCAGCTTAGAAGGTTCACCGAGTTTAACCCGGGATCCCATGATAACAAGCAGGACAGGGAGATAGTTCTTAAGAATTTAATCATTAACAGGGATAACCACAAGGTAACCGCATATGGCAGGGATGTCAAGCTTACGCCCATAGAATTTGAGATATTATATCTTCTTGCATCCAATGTAGGAAGAGTATTCTCCACCGATGACATTTTTGAAAGGGTATGGAACGAGAAGGTATTTGAGTCAAACAATACGGTTATGGTACATATCCGCAGAATCAGAGAAAAGATAGAGGTAGATTCCAGGGATTCCAAAATAATAAAAACCGTATGGGGAGTTGGTTATAAGATTGAAGAATAGCATATTTAAAAGCTTCCGTTTTGAAATTGTATTATACAGTATATTAAGCCTTCTTTACACACTCCTTACCCTGGCTGTTGTCAATATAGGAATCCATGTGATATTAATGGATAGCACATGGGATTTATCCGGCAGGGGAGGAGCGGCAGCGGTTATAATAAATGCAGGCGCCGGCATTCTCTTGTTTGTTGCATATTTTCTCCTGCTTACAAGGAAGTTTGCCGTCTTTATTGAAAGAATTGCGGATGGAATCAATGAAATATCCAAGGGAAACCTGGACAACAAAATCATCATAAAAAATGAGGATGAATTTGCATTGATTGCCGACAGGCTGAACCAGATGGCGGAGGATATTAAGAAGCTGATGGAAAATGAGCGCAGGAACGAACATGCCAAGAATGAGCTTATTACAAGTGTAGCCCATGACCTGCGCACACCCTTGACCTCCATAATAGGGTATCTGGATCTGGCATCCTCGAAGGAGCTGACGGAGGAGGTCAGGAAGAAGTATGTTGAGGTGGCATACAGCAAGTCTAAGCGTCTTGAAAAGCTGATTGAGGATTTGTTTACATACACCAAGTTCAGCTTTGGTGAGGTGAAACCGAGAATCACCGAGGTGGATATAGTAAAGCTTATGGAGCAGCTTCTGGACGAATTCTATCCCAGCTTTGCAGAAAACAATCTTGAATATATATATGAAGCAAGTCATCAGAGCATAATAATCAAAGCCGACGGGGATCTTCTTGCAAGGGCATTTGCCAATCTTATCGGGAATGCAATAAAGTATTCATATTCAGGGACCAGCGTCAGGCTAAGCATCGATAAGACGGAGGATTATGTTACGGCAGCTGTTGCCAATACCGGTGAAGTGATACCTGAAGAGGATCTTGAGCAGATATTCACACGCTTTTACAGGGTTGAATCCTCAAGGTCGAGTGAGACGGGCGGAAGCGGTCTCGGACTTGCAATCGCCCAAAGAATAATAAAGCTGCACGGGGGCAGCATAAAGGCACAAAGCAGTGAAGCAGGGACGGTATTTACTGTAACCCTGTCAAATAATGAAAAAGAATGAGCCACAGGCAAAAGTCAGAAAAAAGTACA
The DNA here is from genome assembly GCA_002329645.1 of Lachnoclostridium sp. UBA1434. Taxonomy (GTDB): domain Bacteria; phylum Bacillota; class Clostridia; order Lachnospirales; family Lachnospiraceae; genus Mobilitalea. Next base: position 2,126 of record DCTS01000016.1, read on the forward strand.
TACGATTTGAATATTCATATGCGTATGTACTTTTTGCTAAGTCTGATTGTATCTGTGGCTCCAAACTGCTATACTATGAAAACGGAAGAAGAAAAAATACTTAACTATATTATAACATAAAATGGGTAAATGGGTAGTACTTTTTGAAAATTTAAAACATTGTTAATATTTAATGCTTAACTGCAAAGCTTTTGTTATATCTCTTATATATATTGCCTTAATATATATCATCTATAAAAATCCCTTCTATATTAGAATCATCTATAACCTTCAATATAAAACCTTTAATATAGAATCTTCTAAACAATATCTTCTATATGAAATCTCTTGAACATAACACTCTGCTTTACCAGCTTTAGATTCAGCACAGCAAGTAATAGACAATGAATTTATTAATAAAATGTTACATGCCTAAAGTGTAGAATATTACTTCAAAATGCCCATTTTACGTACTATTAATGTAGAATGTGCATATTTAGGATTTATGTCACGTAAAATAATTAATAAATCGTTAATAATTTATTAAAATTTAGTTGTGCATTTACTACAAATCAGGCGAAAGATGTTATGCCAAATTTGTATAAAAATACCTGGCATGTAAAATGATGGTAATAATCTATAGTTGCTTATAACGAATTTTGTGCATGGTTATTGACTTTAAAAAATGCCCTGCATATAATGCAGAATGTCAATAAAGTATATAGAAAAATATGGAAATTAATTTTCCATAAGAAAGGGAAAATATTATGTCAGGAATAAATACATTCCTACAACAGAATAAACTGCAAAAAAGCCGTAACGGTACTTATATGGTGGCTGCAGCATACATTTTGTCCTTCCTGCTATTGATAATAGGATCCGATACCTTCTACGGCATCATAACAAAAGCAGAAAAGGCAAATTCGGGCGAAGCTTCTGAAATCGGGCAGAACATATTACAGGAAGAAATAATTAAGGATGAAGAAATACAGGAAGAAATACACGAAGAAGAAATTCAGGAAGATGTAATGCAGCAAGAGATTATGCAGGAAGAAACATCTCAGGAAAATGTAATGCAGGATGATGCATTACAAGAGAATATGGAGCAAAGTACAAGAGCTCCTGCAGGCAGCAATNNCAGCAATGAAGAAACGGTTGAGTTATCAGATGCGGGGGATTGTTACTGGTTCCTTGGCTATGCAATGAATGAAGCCGAATACGACGATTATGTACGGCAGATAGGGATGAACGCAAGTAAGAATGAACAGGGCAATTCCGGGAAAGAGGATAAAAAAGAAGAAATAGAAAGCTTTTCAACATCTGAAGGCACATCCAAAGCTTCGGGAAAGAATAAGGTTAAATATAATATTACGCAAGAGGAAATCGGAATGCTGGAAAGGATAGTCGAGGCGGAAGCCACAGGTGAGGATATGATCGGACGAATTCTTGTGGCAAATGTTGTATTTAACAGGATGACAGACGAGGAATTCCCGGATACGGTAGAAGGAGTCATATTCCATAAGGTGAATGGTGATTATCAGTTTTCACCCTTATCCGACAAAAGGTATTGGAAGGTTAAGGTAACGGACGAAACCAGGGAAGCCGTGCAAAGAGCTCTTGAAGGAGAGAATTATTCCAAGGGCGCTATATATTTCATGTCAAGGAAACGCACCAAAAAGAGCAGGGCAAGGTGGTTTGACGATAGTTTGGAATGGCTGTTCAAGCACGGAGCCCATGAATTTTACAAAGATAAGGAATAGACTATTGTATCCGTAACATTTATATGATATGCTCGCGATAGGTTAAAATGTCCGGTAACATCGAAGCAGAGTGAACTGCTCACAGAACAGAAAATGTCCATAGGACAGGAACTGTCCATAGGCAGAGAATGTCCATAGGATAGAAAATGTCCATAGGATAGAAAATGTCCATAGGACAGGAACTGTCCTATAGGACAGGAACTGACTTTAGAATGGCAGCTGTCCTTAGGATGAAGTCTTTACTATCAGACATGAACTGTCCTATCAGGCAAAAAATGTCCTATAGGATAGTTGGGCCGGACATGTTATATACAAAAATGCTGTCGAAAGGGTGAATATCATGAATTTGATGTATAGCAGCACCAGAAACCATAATAGCAGGGTAACGGCTTCGCAGGCCATACTTCAGGGTCTGTCCAGGGACGGCGGGCTATATGTACCGGAAAGAATTCCTGCACTTAACAAAACTCTTGACGAGATGGCACGGCTTGATTATAAAGGGCTTGCCTATGAAATTCTTAAGCTCTTTCTCACGGATTATACGGAGGAAGAACTGAAGTATTGCATAGAAAGTGCTTATGACGATAAATTTGATACGCCGGTTATCGCACCGCTGTCAAGAGTCGGACATGCTTATTATCTGGAGCTGTTCCACGGCGCTACTATAGCCTTCAAGGACATGGCGCTTTCCATACTTCCTCATCTGTTGAAGACAGCAGCCAAAAAGAACAACATTAACGATGAAATTATTATTCTTACCGCAACATCCGGAGATACGGGCAAGGCTGCGCTCGCCGGTTTTGCAGATGTAAAGGGGACACAAATCATTGTTTTCTACCCTAAAAATGGCGTAAGCCCCATACAGGAAAAGCAGATGGTAACTCAGAAGGGCAGCAATACGCATGTTATCGGAGTGCACGGAAATTTTGACGACACACAGTCCGGGGTAAAGGCAATATTCAATAACAGGGAGCTGGCGGACAGGATGAAGGAAAACGGATACCGCTTCTCTTCGGCCAACTCCATCAATATAGGCAGATTGCTGCCTCAGATCGTTTATTATGTTCATGCTTACGTTTCCCTATACAGGGATGGGAGAATAAGCAAGGACGAAAAAATCAATTTCGTAGTCCCCACAGGCAATTTTGGCAATATATTAGCCGGTTATTATGCAAAAAGCATGGGATTGCCTATAAATAAACTGATATGTGCATCCAATGAAAACAAGGTGCTGTTTGACTTCTTCACCACAGGGATATATGACAGGAACAGAGAATTTATACTGACAACCTCCCCGTCAATGGACATCCTGATTTCCAGTAATCTTGAACGCCTGATTTACCACGCCTCGGGAAAGGATGACGCCTGGACTGCAGGGCTTATGAAGTCCCTGGCCGAGAAGGGCAGGTATGAGGTTACTCAAAAAATGAGGGATAATATGCAGGATTTCCTGGGCGGTTATGCAAGCATGTCCGATACGCAGGAGATTATCCGCAAAACCTATACAGAGCACGGCTACGTTATGGATCCTCATACTGCCGTTGCCGCCCATGTTTATGAAAAATACAGGAATGAAACGAAGGATTGCTCGCAAACTGTCATAATTTCCACAGCAAGCCCATATAAATTTTCTGAATGCGTTCTTGAAGCCGTGCATGTAGGTGGCATACCCTCAGATGATTATGAGCAGGCGGCGCTTATGGAGAAGATATCCGGTACCGGTATGCCGAGGGCTATAAAGGAGCTTCGCAATGCGCAAATTCTGCATAAAAAGGTCTGTAAGGCCGATAAAATGCAGGCTGAAGTGGAGGAAATCCTTAAAATAATCTAATTATGACAAATGCATGACATAAATTTGACACATACAAGGTGCAATATATACCCATAGTCAATGCATTGGGGCAAGAACCACATGGTGTAAGCCGGCCGATGGTAATGTCACATCCTATTACATACCTAAAGGGCGGCACAAGCCGGTGGGAAATTCCGCAGCAAGGGGTGACCCCGCGGGCATTTTGGCTAATGTATAATCGTTCCGGCAGGGATTTTTAACAATAAGGGAAGGGCCGGGGAATTTGGTAAAAAATCCAAATCAAGGGATAAAAAGACTTGACCTTTATTTCCTTTATTGTTATAATCATCTTGTTGTTGGAAGATTATATTATTGCGTTTTAACAGCACATTTACAAGGGTTACAAAGCTTGTGAAAGGGTATGAAAAACGCACAGTATAATACCAAACCATATTTTTTAAGGAGGAAGTAAGAATATGAAGAAGAGTTTCTTTAAGAAATTGTCCTTCGTTCTTGTGCTTGCGATGGTTATGGCCTTAATTGTGCCTGCCACCGGAGCATTTGCGGCCGCAGCTCCGAAGCTCAATGCAGCTAAGAAATATCTGCATCTTGATGTAGAAGGCCAGAACGAGTACGATTTCAACATTAAGAACAAGCAGTCAGGGTGGAAGTATCTGTGGGAATCCTCTGATGAAGATGTTGTTGAAGTAGATAACGTCGGACTTGTTACCGCCACCGGTGTAGGCACTGCTAAAGTGACCGTTTACATCACCGACAAGAGCGGTGAAGAAGTTGCTGATCTTACAGCAACCGTTATTGTTAGAGACAACATCAAGGAAGTCACAATTACTAACAAACCCGATGGCGACAAGCTCGCCGTAGGCGTTGAGCATGACTTCAACAGAAGCTTTGTTACCGTATCCGGAAGCACTAAGAAGACATCCGCCATCACCAGATGGTCGGTAACTCCCGAAGGCGCTACAATCGATGAGAAGGGCGTATTCGTAGCTTCTAAGGCTGGTAAGTATACTGTAACGGCTCTTTCATTCCAGTCCAAAGAGAAATACAACCTTTGGAAGGCTGATGCAGAAGCCAATGCAGGATACGTACTGGATACCGATACTTATGAAGTAACTGTTGCTCCGTCAGTAGTAGGCGTTCAGCAGAAGACCTTTACAACAGCCGAACTTACCTTTGATGCTGACATGAGTCAAGAGGTAAATGCAACCAACCTTAAGCTTTACAGGATAGTTGCAGGCGTAAGCCAGCCGGTTGAAATGATGGTTAAGAAGGTTTCCTTCGATGCCACCGGAACAGTTGCTACTGTTGAGACATATGTTGATTTCGCAGGCGGAGAGACCTACGAATTAGCATATGGCGATCTGAAGGCAAGATTTGAAGCAGCTAAGGCTGATGTAGACCAGGTTGCATCCGTAGTTCTTCAGACCAAGGAAGCAGTTTATACCCAGGGCGGAACAAGCCTTGACGTTAAGCTTTTAAATGCAGCAGGCGTTGATATCACAACTACTGCATTAAAGGCAAGGGTAACATACGCAATTACCAATAACGTAGGTTATCTGAACGGCAACACTCTGGTATTATTCGCAAAGGGCGATGTAGCAGCAATCAAGGCAACATTCCACACCTACACATATGATGCCAACTACAATGAAATCGTAGTTGAAGGAACAGGCCAGGTTGTAGCAGTTGATGCAGCTTCCTATACTCTTGGCAGCAATGTTGAATGGACTCTCTTTAAACCTACAGCTTCTGTACTTACTCCCGACTGGAGCAAGGCAAAGGTTACCAAGCTTGCAGCTGGCGATACAGGATATTCCGTATGGGCAAGAGTAAGAAGCACCAACAGTAATGTTGAAGAGTATTACTACAGCTATGGCGGCGGCCCTAAGGCTGTAGCCAATAATGATGCTACCAAGTTCACTTTCGAATCATCCAATAAGGACGTATTAATAGTAGATACTTATGGAACAATATTCCCGGTACAGGCAGGTAATGTAGTAATCATTTGCAAGTACGACGGCAAGGCTATTGCTACCTTCCCTGTTGAGATAACTGGAGCAAGAGCAGCACAAACCTTCTCAATTGATAAGAATGCTGTTACCTTAACTAATTCGGCAGCAGTAGGCGAAACAGCAGAAGTTAAGCTGACAATCAAGGATCAGCTTGGCGCTGATTTCAATCCTGATCCGAGCAAGATTAAGATTGAAGCAATGAAGAACAATCCTGACAGTGGCGCTGGCTTAGGACCTGTAGGTTTCAAAGCTGCTAGCAACAACCTGATAATTGATGTAGCTGGTTCAGGCGTTACCAGGGGCACTTGGACATACAAGGTAACTGCATATGATAAGGTTCAGATCCTTGTTGTAACAATTCAGGAGCCTGCACGCGATAATGATGCTGATTACGTTGATGACGTAACTTACTGGCAGCTCACACTTAGCACTTCAAGCGTTGATACCGCAGTTACAAGCGATGGAGCTCTCAAGAGCGTAACTCCTACACTCCTTGGCTATGCTTCAAACGGCGTTGCAGTATATAAGGCAACCTGGTCTGACGGCTTCTACTATACCGTAACATCAGGCGGCACTGCAGTTACCCAGGGCACTCCTACCGATGGTTCCATCGAGGTAGCATTTGCAAACGGTATACTGGCATCTCCTGCTCAGACAGTAGCTTCAGCAGGAGCAATCACTGCTAAGACCGGTACTAAGGTTGATGCATTGGCTAACGGCGCTTACGTCGTAACCGCATACAATGGTAACGATAATAATAAAGTTGTTGGTCAGGCAAGCTTCTCAGTAGGTAATACCAAGGCAGCTCCTACTTACGCATATGAGAAGACTCAGACCTCTGAAACTTATATACTGAAGGCTGTTCGTGACTGCTTCAAGATCTCCTTAAGCGGTTCCGAAATTGCTGACGCTGACCTCTATGGTGTATCATACGTGGCAGGCGGTGTTGCACATGATTACAGCAATACCAATGATACCAATGATGACACTGTAGCATCAGGCACCACCGTATTTGTTAAGAGTGTCAAGTTCATTAAGATATTCACAATTGGCAGTGATAATTATGCAGTTGAATATACTGCTACAATTAACAGATCCATCTATATCAAATAATTTGACACAGCTATAACGATTATATCAGGACCCTTCGCAGCGAAAGTTGCGAAGGGTCTTTTTTTGGGCTCTGCGTCAATAGTTGGGGTGGGATTTCTATTGAATCCCGCTCCATTGCTATGTTTAGATGTAATCCGGTTTTATCGGATTGCATTTGTCTGTTTTATGGTATTTACCTGTTTTGTAGAATCGCATTTGCCGTCAACCATAATTTTAGATTATAATTATCAATAATTTACAACTTCCTTTACCAATGCTATTGATGTATAATTAATAAGTGTGTATAATAATGAAATGTGGCAATAAAAAGGGAAAAGGAGAGGCTTATGTCGGGAAAAGACAAGAATAACAGCAGGACAGATAAAAGCTCTATTAATAAAAGCTCAATAAATAAAAGAATGCCGAACAATAAAAGAACAAGCGGCAAAAAAGGCAGCAACAGCAATATAACAGGCAGTAACACCAATACTGCAACGGGTAAAAATATAAAGAATAGCATGAAGGGAAATCCTATTAATAATAAAAAGCAAGTACTACATAAAAAGGAGTTTAACCGGAATACCATCCCGTTGTTGTTTTGTATTGCGGTCATACCTCTGATTGTTAAGATGTATAACTACAGTGCCAAAACTTCAAAGTATTTATGGGGAGACATTAATGATACAAGGATTGACTTTTTCCTTTATTATAAGCAATGGGCGTTTGTTGCAGCAGCGGTAATCATGGCTGTAATGCTTTCCTACAAAGTATATAAGGACAGGTACAAGATAAAATTAGTTCCGGCTTTGTATCCGCTGGCTTTGTATGCGCTGTTAGCAATATTGTCAACCATATTCTCCAGTAATATCAGGTTTAGTCTGGGCGGAAGCATGGATCAATTTGAATCGGTATTTGTCCTCCTGGGTTATTGTATAATTGTCTTTTATACTTTCTTTTATATTCAATCGGAAAATGATATGGAGATAATTATAAGGGGACTGTTAATATGTACCCTGGTTATGTCTGCTCTGGGAATATCCCAGTATCTTGGGGAAGACTTTTTTGCAACCGATAAGGGAACCAGGTTAATTACCGGAGGGGTTTATGGTAAGGGTGATTTGAACTTTGTAATGGGTGAAGGCAGGGTGTATATGACTCTGTTCAATCCGAATTATGTAGGTGTATATGTATCCATGGTTCTTCCCATATTTTTGGTACTGCTGCTGTATTCAAAGAAGCTGCTCAATTCCCTGCTGTTTCTGGCTGCAAGTGCGGGGTTACTGGTATGTCTGTTTGGCTCGCAATCACTGGCGGGCTTTGCAGGTCTTGCCGCAGCTGTATTCGGAATAGTTGTTGTTATGTGGAGATATCTGCTTAAGAGATTTTATATTGCTGTGCCTGTGTTTCTGGTACTGCTTGCAGCCCTGTTTATACTTAACAGACAAACCAATAATTTTATGTTGAACAGAGTCATGCAAGCTTTTGATATAAAAAAGGCCGAGGAACCGGCTCTTTCTCAAATAATTACCGGAGATGACATGGTATCAATAACATATAAGAAAAGCAAGATGAACATGTCTCTTAAAATAAACGATAGTGAAGGGCTTTACTATGTATTGACAGACGGAGACGGCAATGAGATATTGTATGACTTTGATGCTGCTTCCGGAGAATATATTATCAGGGATGAGCGCTACCCCTTCAGATTTATGCATTTCGCACAGGATAATTATATAAGCTTCTATGTCAATATTAACGGTAAGAGGTGGGTATTCTCCAACCAGTTAGGGGATGGGACATATTACTATTATAATGATGTACACAGGTGGGACAAGATAATAGTACCACCGGCAGTCTTTACCGGCTATGAAAGCTTTGCCTCCAACAGAGGATACATCTGGTCCAGGACACTTCCACTGATAAACAAACGTATATTGCTTGGAGAGGGACCGGATACATTTCTTTTAGCATTCCCGCAGCAGGATTATGTGGGTCTTTATAACCACGGATATACGAACATGATTATAACAAAGCCTCACAGCCTGTATCTGCAGATCGCTGTCAATACCGGACTTATTTCACTTATAGCGTTTCTGGCTTTTTATGCAATATACTTTTTCACAAGCCTGCGTTTGTATATCAGAGGAAGATTCAACAGCTTCTATGCCAAGGTTGGTGTTGCAATAATGATTGGAACTGCAGCATATATGGTGACAGGCCTTACAAACGATTCGAGCATAACTACTGCTCCGGTATTCTGGTGCCTCATGGGACTCGGAATAGCAGCCAATACCAAGGCAAAGCCGCTTATTAAGGAAGAGATAGCAGCAGCAAAGGCAAAAAAGCAGGCAAAGATACAGGAAAAGAAACAGGAAAAGATACAGGAAAAGATACAGGAAAAGATACAGGAAAAGATATAGGAAAAGATACAGGATAACATGCAAAAAACATGATACCTGATATCCAATAACTTAAGCCTTTAATTTACGTACCCGCAGATATCATTGTCAATCAGGTATGATCATGGAAGGTACGTGCTATTACCTCATCCTGCTGCTTCTTGCTTAGGGAATTGAAGCGCACCGCATAGCCGGATACCCGGATAGTAAGATTAGGATATTTTTCAGGGTGGTTCTGGGCATCAAGCAGCTGGGAGCGGTTTAGTACATTTACATTGATATGGTGACCGCCTTTATCAAAATACCCGTCCAATATCCCGCAAAGTACGGCTGCCCTTTCCGAGGGAGACTTGCCCAGTGCCTGGGGTGTGACGGTAAAGGTGTTGGATATGCCGTCTCTGCAGGCGGCATAATCTATTTTTGATACCGAAAGGAGAGAGGCAAGAGCGCCTTTCTTATCTCTGCCATGCATTGGATTAGCCCCGGGAGCAAAGGGAGAACCCTTCTTTCTGCCGTCCGGGGTTGAGCCTGTTTTAGCGCCGTATACTATATTACTTGTGATTGTAAGCACAGACAAGGTATGGATTGAGTTCCTGTAGGCAGGATGCTTCTTAAGCCTTGCAAGGAATTCCTCGGTAAGAAGCCTGGCAATACTGTCTGCACGGTCATCATCATTTCCGTATGCCGGATATTCTCCTTCTGTAATGAAATCCGTGATAATTCCCCTTTCATCCTTAAAAGGGGTAACGCTTGCATATTTTATTGCGCTTAGGGAATCGGCAACTACGGACAATCCTGCTATTCCAAAAGCCATGAAACGTTCTACATCGGTATCATGCAGCGCCATCTGAAGCTTCTCATATGCGTATTTGTCATGCATGTAATGAATAATATTCATGGTGTTAACATATAGCTTGCACAGCCAGTCCATCATTGAAAGAAAGCTCTGCATGACTTCATCATAATTTAACGGCACTCCTGCCGGAAATGAAGCTGTTTCCGGCCCAATAAGCTCGCCGCTTATCTCATCCCTGCCACCGTTAAGGCTCATTAAAAGAACCTTGGCCAGGTTGCAGCGTGCACCGAAATACTGCATTTGCTTGCCAAGCTTCATAGCCGATACGCAGCAGGCAATTCCGTAATCATCGCCGTATATAGGGCGCATCAGATCATCATTTTCGTACTGAAGGGCATCGGTTTCTATGGACATACGGGCACAATAGCTTTTGAAATTATCAGGAAGGCCTTGAGACCATAATACGGTCAGGTTCGGTTCCGGGGCTGGAGACAGATTGGTCAGGGTATGTATAAACCGGTAGGAATTTTTGGTTACCAGGCTTCTTCCGTCTTTGGTCATTCCGCCTATTGATTCGGTTATCCACATGGGATCGCCTGCAAACAGCTCATTATATTCCGGAGTACGAAGCTGTCTTGCCATTCTGAGCTTAAGTACAAACTGGTCAATAAGCTCCTGGGCGCCGCTTTCGTCTATCAGACCGTTTCTTAAGTCCCTTTCACAATAAATATCAAGGAAGGTTGATGTTCTTCCTAAGCTCATAGCTGCACCGTTTTGCTCCTTGATAGCTCCAAGATATGCAAAGTAGAGCCACTGTACAGCCTCCCGCATATTAGTTGCAGGCCCGGATATGTCAAAGCCGTAGCCGGAAGCCATGACCTTAAGCTGTCTTAAGAAATCTATCTGCCTGTAAAGCTCCTCCAGGGTTCTTATATTCTCCTCATCCATTGGCTTGGTTCCGAGGGTTATCTTATCCTCCTCCTTCTTTTGTATGAGAAAGTCTACACCGTAGAGAGCCACTCGCCTGTAGTCACCGATTATTCTTCCCCTTCCGTAGGCATCCGGCAGTCCGGTTATAACTCCGCCTCTTCTGGCTTTTTTCATTTCCTCCGTATATACACGGAAAACACCGTCATTATGTGTTGTGCGATATCTGAAGTGCTCCTCGATTTCCCCTGACAGGGTATAACCATAGGCTGCACAAGCCTGTCTCGCCATTCGTATTCCTCCGAAGGGATTTACCCCTCTCTTTAAGGGAGCATCGGTCTGAAAACCATATATGAGCTCATTATCCTTATCCAGATATGCAGGCTCATATGTGAGCAGGGAGGAAACCTTATTAGTATTAATATCCAGCACGCCCTTCCGATGCTCTTCTTCGGAAAGCTCCATGTAGCGTTTATTCAAATTAATAGTCCTGTCAGATGCGGGCTTTAGAAAGCTTTCATCCCCCAGATATTCGTTGTAATTATTAATTATAAAATCTCGTACATCAATTGTTTGCTGCCATCTTCCCTGCCTAAATCCATACCATGCATCCATACCATTCAACACTCCTTTACTTTATTGAATATGTATTTCTATCAGTGAGCTTTTATTTAATAACCGATTCAAGCCTAATAAAACTTTCACAGTAATACAAAAACCGCCTGAGCTTATCTCGCCCAGGCGGTCGACATTTTCAAAAAGCATCCTTAAGAGCTTTCTACCGGTCCCTTGTGGTAACCCACCTATCCGCCAGTCCCGGTATACATATATTATAAGGCAGTAAAAGATACCATGTCAATATATATAGTGTTCATATATACTAATATAGTGTTTATAAATACTAATATATACTTATATATACTAATAAGTCATATTATTGATTTTTTATCATTAAGCGCCTCAGACGTTGATCGCAGCATTTTTTACTTCTTCATGATATCCCTGATTTGGGGTATTCTTATAATAAGGGGGAACAAAAGTGTTGAAACAGCAATNNGTTCTGAATGGCGTTAAGCGGTGCCTGCTCCAAGGCAACAGCAGCACCATAAAGAAAGCTGTCATATATGAAGTATCCCGGAGTTACTATAAGGCTTCCAAGTACCCCTGCAAGAATGACGGAGACTATCCTTTCTTTTCTGTATATAAATGCTGCAAGAGCAGCCGTTAAAGCCTTAATTAATAGAGTGGCAAGGGCATATTGAGGATAACCTGCAATAAGGTCGGCAAGCAGCGAGCCGATGCCGCCNNATTATTCCGGATAGCAGTACGAAGCCGTCTCCCGGATGTATATAGCCCGCAGGTGACGGGATATGGATGGCATAAGTTGCAGCGCAGGTCAGCGCAGCCATCAAGGCGGCAGTAACCAGCTTTATCAGTCTTTTATTATACATACCGGGCCCCTCCCTTATTGATTCCATGATTTAATAAATTTATCTGAAATAATAGCATAACTTCTTATATATTACAAGCGGCATATTATTTTTATTTTACATCCGCAGGAAACTCTCCGGGACTTAAATTATATAAGCANNAAGCAAAATAGCCCTGTTGATTACATAAGCAGAATAATCATGTTAATCACATAAGCAAAATAGCCCTGTTGATTACGTAAGCAGAATAGCCATGTTGATTATATAAGCAGAATGGTCTTGTTGATTATAAGCAGAATGGGCCTGTTGATTACATATGTTGACACTTGGCAATACTTATAATATAATATGTAAATGCAAATGATTTGCAATAGGAGGCTAATTATGAAAAACAAGATAATCCCCCTTTTAGGCATAATGATAGTAATAGCTCTGTCCGGAGCAATTATTGCATCGCTTATTGAGCAAAAAAACGGGGATAACGTGCAGGATGAGCATGCTATTACTGTTGCAGCCTCCTTTTATGCCCCATATATAATAGGCCTTAACCTTGCAGATGATGAAGGTATCATTCGGATTGAAAGCCTGACTGCTTCAGATGAGGGATGTCTTCATGACTACCAGCTGACAGCTAATGATATGAAGCTGTTGTCACAGGCAGACATTCTTCTTATGAACGGGGGCGGCATGGAGGCCTATCTTACCGAAGTAACTGACAACTTTCCGGATCTTGTGATAGTTGACCTTTCCAGGGGGATAACCATGCTGGACAGCATGGTACACGAAGGGGAGCCTAACCCTCATGTATGGCTTGATCCCAGGCTTTATACGGTGCAGGTGGCAAATGCCAGAGATGGAATCATTGCTTATATAAACACTCTTACCAATCTGTCTGAGGAGTTGCGCAGTGAGCTTGAGGACAAGGTTTATGAGAATACTGAAATTTATATAAGCAAGGTTGAAGCAATTGATGAAGAGCTGGATAAGCTTATAGAAAGTCTGAAGGAAAATGAGAAAGAGGATGAGGCTGCTTCGAAGACTATCATATTCCATGAGGCTTTTGCTTACATTGCGCAGCGTGCCGGTCTTGAGGTAGCTAAAACAATTGAGCTTGAGGACGAGACTGCCCTGAGTGCGGGGGTTATTGCCGATGCTGTCGATCTTGTAAAGCAGGAGGATATAGGCACTCTTTTTACAGAAAAGCAATATGGTGATGATATTGCAAAAAGGATTGAGGAAGAAACGGATGCCAAGGTCTATATTATAGATTCTGCGGTAACGGGAGAAAAAAACGCAGATGCATATATTAGGGCAATGGAAGAAAATATTATAACCCTGAAAGAAGCGCTAAAAGTCAGGTAATCCGGGGATAAGGATAATATATAATTTGGTAATTGCACAGTCAGGCAGATACAGTATTACAGGTATAAAATTACTGTTATGGAGCTACTGTTACGTAATTACTGTTATGGAATTGCAAGTACGGAAAGCATGTACGGAAAAGCAGGTGCAGAAAGGCGGGCACTATAAATGAACAAACCAAAGCGGGATAATAAAATTAAAAATCAGCATTTATCACCTGTTTTGCATAACACACCGGTGCCTGATAATACAGGGAGGGATATGCCTCACTTACATGAAACGGCAGCTGCACAGGATGCAGCCTGCGGCCTTCATTGCATACAGGTAAGGGACCTTGGCGTCAGGGACGGCAATAATGTTATATTGGAGAATATTAATCTACATATTCACTGCGGCAAGCTGACTGCTGTAATAGGCAGGAACGGAGCAGGCAAGACCACATTAATAAGGGCAATTCTTGGTGATATCAGGCACGAAGGAAGTATAGAGCTTACAGACTTGAAGGACAGGACCGTAAAATCCTTAAGGCTTGGGTATGTACCCCAATATATCAATATAGAAAAAAACACTCCAATGAGCGTTTATGACTTCTTTGCCGGCTTTATAAGCAACCGGCCTATTTTTCTGTGGAAGGACAAAAAGGTTTATCAAAGGGTAAAGGAGCAGCTTAAGCTGTTCGAAGCGCAGGATTTTATTGATAAACGGGTATGTGACCTATCCGGCGGAGAGCTGCAAAGGGTACTCCTGTCAATAGCGGTTACTCCGATTCCCAATCTGCTTCTGCTGGACGAGCCGGTATCCGGAATTGACCGCAACGGTATGGAGCTTTTTTATGAACAGATTGTAAAGCTGAAAAGGAATTATGACCTTGCCATGATTGTGGTGTCCCATGATTTCAGGTTTGTAAGGGATTATGCGGATTATGTCATACTGCTTGACAAGACTATAATTAAGGAAGGCACGCCTGAGGAAGTCCTGAAAAGTCTGGAATTTGCAAGGGTATTTGGAGGAGCAGACTATGGATACGATTTATGATCTTATTGATAAATTACTGCCCTTTAGCTGGGCGGGGTACACATTCATGAAAAATGCCCTTCTTGGCGTTCTTATAATATCGCCCTTATTCGGCATGCTTGGGACTATGATTGTAAGCAACCGTATGGCATTCTTTTCAGATGCCCTGGGGCATTCCGCGCTGACAGGAATTGCTCTGGGGACAGTTTTAGGCCTTGCCGGTACCGATGCTTCCATGGTGATCTTTGCGGTAATATTTGCTCTTTTGCTGAACAGGATAAGACGCAGGAAGACCTTGTCCACGGATACGGTTATATCGGTGTTTGCATCTCTCAGCATGGCAATAGGGCTTGTCATACTTTCAGCAGGAGGCAAATTTTCAAGCTATTCCTCCATACTGGTTGGTGATATATTAAGTATATCCGCCGGGGAAATAGGCTTACTGCTTATGGTTCTTATATTAACTGCGGTATTTTGGTTTGCATGCTTCAATAAGCTGCACGCCACAGGAATCAGCGATACACTGGCGAGAAGCAAAAACATTCATTGTGCTCTTATAGAAGACCTGTTCTGTGTGCTTATGGCTGTAATTGTCATGTTTTCCATCAGGTGGGTGGGGATACTGATAATTAATGCACTTCTGATACTTCCGGCAGCAGCCTCCAGGAACATCTCGGCAAATGTTCGCGAATACAGCCTGTTTTCAGTCATTATATCCGTATTCTCCGGAATTACCGGGCTCATACTTTCTTATTACCTCGGGACTGCCACCGGGCCAAGCATTGTTATTATAGCCTCCGCAATATTCTTTATGACTCTCATGCTTCAGGCCGTCAGGACAAAGGGGTAGGCCGTCTGTATTCGGCATTCATTTTATGGTTTACTTAAGGCTGCTACATGTATTATAATTAGAAAAAAGAAAATATTGGCATGGAGGCAGCCATGGGCAACTGGAAAATTTATATTAAGATAGTTGTAAATTATATTCTTGCAGCGCTTGCAGTTCTGTTTATCTTTCTGATCCTTCCCAGGATACTGGCTTTTTTCATGCCCTTTGTTGTAGGCTGGATTATTGCAATGATAGCAAATCCCATGGTAAAGTTTCTTGAAAAGAAGGTAAAGCTTCTCAGGAAACACAGCTCGGCCATTATAATAGTGGTGGTAATTGCATTAACAGCAGGAGCCATCTACATGTTCTTTAGTATTGTAGCCAGGCAGATCTCGTCTCTTATGAAGGACTTGCCTGCAATCCTCAGGCAGATGGGCAGCGAATTAAGTGCTTTATCCGACAGGATAAGCAGGTTTACCGGTTCCATGCCTGAAAGCATACAAAAAATGATGGACAAAGCCATATCCGGTATAGGAGAAAAGATAACGAACTTTACCGGTGAGGACGGCTTCATATCCTTCAGCTTTGCGGGAGGATTTCTCAAGGGGGTTGCCGAGGGCTTTCTGTTGGTAATTGTGTCCATAATTTCCGCATACTTTTTCATAGTCAAGAAGGAGGAGTTAACCGCAGGGTTCAACAAGCTTATTCCGCCTTCCGCCAGCGAGGGCTGGAGAATTATATTTTATAATTTCAGAGTTGCGGTGGGAGGCTATTTCAAAGCACAGTTTAAGATTATGCTGCTTCTTATAGTTGTCATGTTCGCCGGATTTGAGATATTGAACGTCGGATATTCCTTTTTGCTGGCGCTTGGAATAGCATTTCTTGATTTTCTTCCTGTGTTTGGAACCGGTGCGGTGCTGTGGCCATGGGCTATAGTTGATCTGGTGATGGGTAATTATATGAGAGCCATCGGATTGGTTGTGATATATTTGATATGCCAGATATTAAAGCAGATTCTTCAGCCTAAGATGGTAGCCGACAGTATAGGCATCAGTCCGCTGGCAACATTGTTCTTTATGTATACAGGATATCAGTTGTACGGAGTACTGGGAATGATACTTGGAATTCCTATTGGAATGGTAATCGTAAACCTTTACAGGGTAGGAATGTTTGATCTTCTGATAAAAGGCTTTAAGATTTTAGTGCATGATATAAATGAATTTAGAAAATTTTGAATAATATAGCAAAATTATTCATAAGCTCATTTACAAAATGTTAGGTTGATGATAATATAGAATGGGTTGAATTAATTCACTAACGTACTAAAGAAACAATTCTATCAGAGGAGTATAATATGAAGGGGAAAAGATATGAACATGGTAATGATACGATCATTACCTCAGAAGAAATCAAAGTAATTCTGGACCGGTACAGGATAGGCAAGAAACCTTTGGCAAAGCTGTTGGGTTGGGGTGAAACCACCATTATCCGGTATATGGACGGAGATGTCCCCACAAAGGAGTATTCCAATAAGCTAAGGCTTTTGCTGGATGATCCGGAGTACTATTACAATTTACTGGTGAAAAGAAGAGAGCATCTGACCAATGTTGCTTACAGAAAAAGTAAAAGGGCAGTGCTGTCGAAGATAATGGCTTCAAAAATATATGCCGTTGCTTATCATCTGGTAAATAAGAGTGATGCTGATATATGTCCCAGCTATGTTCAATTTCTCTTATACTATGCCCAGGCATTTTCGCTGGCACTAAACGACAGCGAGTTGTTCCAGGATGAATATAATGTTAATCCCGAAAACATGCCTTATCCTAAGCTGTATGAGAATATGAAACGCTGCGGGATCCATACCATTGACTTAAGTGAAGATTACCTGAGTCCGGAGGAGATCAGACTTATCGATGAGATCTTTGAATGCTTTACCTGGTACGGACCGAAGGCTCTTTATGCATTGTCAGCATTTGAAAAATCAGTACTTAGAATATCCAGAGATAAGTACAACAACAAGATTATTGCAAAGGATTCAATTAAGGCTTATTTTAAAGAAATACTTGTCCATTATAATATAACAAATTACAAGGACATCTGCAAATATCCTGAGAAGAGGCTCCGTGACATACGGGAAACGGATATTATAAGCTGAGAGGGCTGTATTAAGTAATTTGTATAAATTTCATATAATGATCTTGAAAAAATAATAATCGGGCATGGACAGGATTTATTACTTCTTCCTGTTTATGCCCGATATGGCTACAAGCTGTTATTTCTTTTGCTCCTTAAGCGCATTGTAGAATCTAGTATCTTTTTCCTGATCCTTAGTGATTGAGGTGTAACCTCCAGCAACTCGTCCTTTTCCAAAAAATCAATAGCCTGTTCCAGGCTGAGAAGCTTTGGAGGGGTAAGCCTTAAGGCATCGTCCGCGCCTGCGGACCGCATATTGGTAAGCTGCTTGCGCTTGCATACATTTACTTCAATATCGTCTCCTTTGGCATTTTGCCCGACAACCATGCCGGCATATACCCTTACACCGGGACCGATAAAGAGGATTCCTCTCTCCTGGGCATTATAAAGCCCGTAGGTGACGCTTTCCCCGGTCTCGTATGCTATCAGGCTTCCTGTCTTCCTGTATTGGATATCACCCTTATAAGGGGCGTAGCCGTCAAACAGGGTATTCATGATGCCCGTTCCCTTTGTATCGGTCAGGAACTCACCCCGGTAGCCTATAAGTCCTCGTGCAGGAATTGAAAATTCAAGCCGGGTGCGACCGTTGCCGGAGGAGCGCATGTTTATAAGCTCACCCTTGCGCTGACCAAGCTTTTCAATGATTATTCCCGTATATTCCTCGGGAGCATCTATCACGGCATGCTCCATTGGCTCAAGCCTTTTGCCCGTCTCATCATTTTTATAGAGTACTTCCGGTTTACTTACGGAGAATTCATAGCCCTCCCTGCGCATATTTTCTATCAGCACAGACAGATGCAGTTCGCCTCTTCCCGACACCTTGAAGCTCTCGGTTGTATCCGTTTCCTCCACTCTTAAGCTGACATCAGTATTGAGCTCCCGAAAAAGTCTGTCCCTCAGATGCCTGGAGGTTACATATTTGCCTTCGGTTCCGGCAAAGGGACTGTCATTGACATTGAAATACATGGCTATTGTAGGTTCGGATATCTTTTGAAAAGGAATGGGTACAGGCTCCTCCGGCGAGCATATGGTATCGCCTATATGGATATCCGGGATACCTGATANNCAGTCACCTCTACCCGCTTTAAGCCGTCAAATTCGTAAAGCTTGCTTACCTTAACCCGCTCATTTTTATCCGGGTTATGGGCGTTTACAAGTACAACATCCTGATTAACCCGTATAACTCCGTTATCAACCTTTCCTATTCCGATCCTGCCGACATATTCATTATAATCTATTGTGCTTATAAGAACCTGGGTACCTTTATCGGGATCACCCTCCGGCGGATTAATATAGTTTATTATAGTATCAAAAAGAGGTTTCATGCTGGTTGCTTCATCATTAAGATTAAGAGTAGCAACGCCGGTTTTGGCAGAAGCAAAAACAAAAGGACAATCCAATTGACTTGCGCTTGCATCCAGCTCCATCAACAGCTCAAGAACCTCATCCACAACCTCTGTTGGCCTGGCTTCGGGACGATCAATCTTATTAATGCAGACTATGACCTGAAGCGATAATTCAAGGGCCTTCTTCAGTACGAACCTGGTTTGAGGCATAGGCCCTTCAAATGCATCAACAACCAGTATCACACCATTTACCATTTTAAGGACACGTTCGACCTCGCCGCCGAAATCAGCATGTCCCGGCGTATCAATTATATTAATCTTTATTCCGCCATATGTTACTGCAGTGTTTTTTGACAATATGGTGATTCCCCGCTCTCTCTCCAAAGCATTGGAATCCATAACCCTCTCAACTACATTTTGATTAGCCCTGAATACGCCGCTTTGCTTCAGCAATTCATCCACCAGAGTAGTCTTTCCGTGGTCAACATGCGCAATAATAGCTATATTTCTGATATCATTCCGTATCATTAACAAACCTTCCTTCCGTGTATATACAAGCTTTATTTTCAACACCGGAGCTTAATATCAAGTTAAAGCCCATATACAACTGTTATATTGTATCACAGCATTAAAATAAAAATCAACGAACTTTATGGAATATAGATAATAATCTTCATTAAATTTGTATAAAATAACAATATTTGGATATTGTAATAATAAATTAATTTTTCTACTTCTAAAATATGGAAATATGCATATATATTATCATAGGTGAATGAAAGCTGTTTTTGACTGAACAGATAATTTTACCCCACATTTTAGAGCTGATTGGCGTAATAATGAACGCCGGGAGAGAAGGGAGAGGTACGATATGACGGATAAAGTATTTGATAACAATCAAGTAAGTATTGCAGGAGAGGTAGTAAGTGAATTTACATTCAGCCATGATGTGTTTGGCGAAGGGTTTTATGTGCTTGAGGTGATGGTGAGCAGACTAAGCAATTCCTACGACTTAATACCTGTTATGGTATCCGAACGGCTTATCGACGTAAAGCAGGATTTCAGGGGAAAGTTTACGGAGGTAATAGGCCAGTTCCGGTCATACAACCGGCACGAGGAGAACAAAAACAAGCTGGTATTATCGGTATTTGCAAGGGAAATAAGGATAGTAGACGAGCTGTCCGATAATGTAAAGCCTAACCACATATTCTTAGACGGGTTTGTATGCAAGCCGCCTGTTTACAGAAAAACTCCCCTTGGAAGGGAAATAGCGGATGTGCTGCTTGCAGTCAACCGCCCCTACGGAAAATCTGATTATATTCCCTGTATATGCTGGGGAAGAAATGCAAGGTATGCCGAAAGCTTTGCAGTAGGCGGCCACGTACAAATATGGGGCAGAATACAAAGCCGCGAATATCAAAAAAAGCTGTCCGATACAGATTTCGAGAAACGCATAGCTTATGAGGTGTCGGTAAGCAAGCTTGAATATCTGGAAGAATATTAATTTTTATATATAAGGTCCGCTAATTAACAAATAATTGGCGGATCCTTTTTATTTATTGAAAAAAGGTTACTTGTAGAAGCCACCCTATGGTATTCGAAAAACGGATGCAGGATTACTAGCACTTCTAAGGCATCTCGCTCACTTGAAGCAATCAGAATGCGTAAAAACTCCTAAAGGGAAATAAAAAAACCTATATAGTAAGTTTTTTTATTTCCCTTAGTCGAACAGTTTGCGCATTGTCTGATTTGATCGTTCGCTAAATGCCTAAGAATTACACGTAACCTGCATATGCTTTCTTCATACCATAGGGTGGCTTCAATAAGTAACCGTCTCTAGAAGGCTTAGAGTAATTATCCGAATCAAAAGGTATTGACTTTGATTTACATTGATGCTAATATTAGGATACATATCAAGTAAATAAAGCTTTGCTATGGTAGAGGTGCAATGTTTATGAGTAGGCTGCCCGATATGTCAGGCATAGATGACGGCAGCTAAAAGGAAGCATTGCCGAAGTGTTGAGAGACCTGCAGCTCTCAATGCTGGGCATATGGTTAACAGCCATATGACTGTCATCATGTATTGATGGAGCGCTGCCTGGAGAAAATAAGTGCATAAGGGTGTGATATATAAATCATATTCCTGCCTGTTATTCTTTAGTGTCGACTCCATGTCGGCTTTTTTTGTTGTATGGATAATATATTGAACGACAATAAGCCGATCAACTTTAATACTAGTAAATTATATGAAGGTTAAGCCTTCAGGATAGGAGGATATTATGCCGGTATTTAAAGGAGCGGGAGTTGCAATTGTAACACCATTTAAGGACAATTTTGAGGTAGACTATGACAAGCTGGGAGAGCTTATTGAGTACCAGATTTCATCCGGGACCGACAGCATTATTGTTTGCGGAACCACAGGAGAGGCATCAACGCTGACGCATGAGGAGCATCTGGAATGTATAAGGTACGCAGTTGAGAAGGTTAATAAAAGAGTGCCGGTGGTAGCCGGAACCGGCTCCAACTGTACGGATACGGCCGTTTACCTCTCCACGGAAGCGGAAAAGTACGGCGCCGATGCATTGCTGCTTGTATCGCCGTATTATAACAAAGCCACCCAAAAGGGATTAATTGCCCATTTTACACAGGTGGCCGAATCCGTATCACTTCCGATATTATTATATAATGTACCGAGCAGGACCGGATGCAATATCTTGCCGGGAACAGTTGCAGAATTGGTTAAAAACGTAGATAATATAGTTGGGATTAAGGAAGCATGCGGCGATGTTGCCCAGATAGCAGAGCTTATGTATTTATGCGGTGGTGACATCGAGCTTTATGCAGGCAATGATGATTATGTGGTGCCCGTATTATCTCTGGGCGGTGTGGGCGTAATCTCCGTATTGTCAAATATCGTTCCAAGGCTAGTGCATGACATGGTAATGAAATACCTTGAGGGTGATACTGACTACAGCAGAGAGCTTCAGATTAAGCTTATGCCGCTTATTAAAGCACTGTTTTGCGAGGTTAATCCAATCCCTGTAAAGGAAGCAATGAATATCATGGATATGAATGTCGGACCCTTAAGGATGCCGCTTACACGGATGGAGCCCGTCAATCGTGAAAAACTGACAAAGGCAATGAAGGAGTGCGGCTTAATAGCATAGGAATACAGGGATAATTGCTTAATTGAATTTACATGAACATAAGAATGGAGGAGCTTATGACAAATATCATCTTAAGAGGCTGCAACGGTAAAATGGGACAACTTATTGCAGATATGGTTGAGCAGGACGAGTCAGCCGTAATTATTGCAGGTGTTGATATAGCTGCAGGAAGAACCAGCAAGTATCCTGTTTATAAAAGCTTTACACAATGCAAGGAAAAGGCTGATGTAATTGTAGATTTTTCATCACCGGCACAGCTTGATGAAATGCTGGAGTTTGCAAGACGCAACAGGACCGGGATTGTCCTTTGTACCACGGGCTTTTCGGCAGAAGACCTGGCAATGATAGAGGAAACAGCCGCATATATCCCCATTCTTAAGTCTCCGAATATGTCGATGGGAATAAACCTGATGCTAAAGCTTGTAAAGGAAGCTGCAAGGGTTTTGAGCGATGCAGGCTTTGATATTGAAATAGTCGAAAAGCATCACAATAAGAAGCTGGATGCTCCCTCCGGAACAGCTCTTGCTCTTGCCAATACAATGAATGAGGTATTTGGCATGGAATATGAATATAAGTCTGACCGTACAAGAGAACGTGCTGCAAGGAGCAAAAAGGAAATCGGAATATCGGTTGTAAGGGGCGGAACGATTGTTGGGGAGCATGAGGTTATATTTGCAGGAACCGACGAGGTAATAGAGATTAAACATACCGCCTACTCCAGGGCTGTCTTTGCAAGGGGCGCTATACAGGCGGCAAAATTCCTGCCGGGCAGAAAACCGGGCTTATATACCATGAAGGATGTATTAGGGTAAGGAGAAGTCAAAGGGGCAGTTGCATAATATCATATCTGTTATTATGCAACTGCCCCTTAGCCTGTTCAGGATAATTAAATAAATCCGGCAATAAATAAATGTTGTTCACAAATTTTTCGTAATCTTATAGTATTCTAAATATGACAAATCCGGATATTGGAGCTATGCTGTAGGGTCCGGATTTTCACATGCATTGGTAAGGAGGAGAACAGCTTGATAGAGGTTAAGAACTTAGTGAAGCGATATGGCAATCATATCGCCGTGGATAACCTGTCATTTACGGTAAACAAGGGGCAGATTCTTGGCTTTCTTGGGCCGAACGGGGCAGGAAAAACCACCACAATGAACATCATTACCGGATATTTATCCGCTACGGAGGGTACGGTTACGGTAAACGGGCTGGATGTTTTTGAGGAGCCGGAGGAAGTTAAAAGGATGATCGGATACCTGCCGGAATTTCCGCCCCTCTATCCTGACATGACTGTACTTGAATACTTAAATTTTGTTGCGGATATCAAGAAGGTAAAGAAAAGTGAAAAGAAAAGCATGATAAGCGAAATAATGGAGCTTACAAAGATTGCACCCATGTCCGGACGGCTTATCAAGCATCTTTCAAAGGGTTATAAGCAGAGAGTAGGCCTGGCCCAGGCCCTCATGGGTTACCCGGAGCTCATCATCCTTGACGAGCCCACCGTAGGGCTTGATCCCAAGCAGATTATTGAAATCAGGGAGCTGATCAAGGAATTCAGCAAAAATCACACTGTCATACTAAGCTCCCATATCATGCAGGAGGTCAGTGCAGTATGTGACAGTGTACTTATTATTGACAAGGGTAAAAAGATCTTAAGCGACAAGCCGGAAAACCTCAGCATGCATTTCGGAGCTACGGGCAGCGTAAGGCTGACTGTGAAAGGTGAACGTGATAAAATTATCGGCGCCTTAAGCAGTATTGAAAGGGTTAAGAGCATTAATGAGCAGGAGGGCTTTGAAACCGGAACAGTTACAGTAACGGTATCCTGCGACGAAAATGACGATATACGCGAGGACGTATTCTATGCTTTGAGCAGGGAAGGAACTCCCATACTTGAGATGCGTCCGCTTCGCATGAGCCTTGAGGATATATTCCTTAAGGTTACGCAGGATGATGAAGCCGTACCTGATGCCGGCAGTGCTTCTGATATTGACGAAGCCTCGGATTTAGAAGCGTCGTCAGACAGCAGCCTTGATAATGCAGAAGGAAAGGGGGAGGAATAAATGCTTGCAATATATAAAAAGGAGTTAAGATCGTATTTTACCTCAATGATTGGTTATGTATTCATAGCATTCTTCCTGGTAATCATCGGAGTCTACTTTTATTTTCAGAATTTATATACAGGCTATGCAAACTTTGAATACACGGTTACAAACGTGACTTTCATATTTGTACTGCTTATTCCTTTGCTGACCATGCGTCTCATGGCGGAAGAAAACAAGCAGAAGACAGACCAGCTATTACTTACTTCGCCGGTCACACCCACTGCAATAGTATTAGGCAAGTTCCTGGCCGTATTTACCATATTTGGAGTGGTTATGGCGATTATATGTACTTATCCTCTGATAATGAAGCAGTATGGGAATGTACCGCTTGCTCCGGCATATGCAAGCATATTTGGATTTACAATACTCGGCGGAGCCTATCTGTCCATGGGCTTCTTCCTGTCCTCCCTCACTGAAAGTCAGGTTGTGGCAGCAGTAGTCAGCTTTATAGTATTTTTATTTACCGCACTGATGGACGGAATTGCAGGGTTTTTCCCGGCTGACAATAAAACTGCGTATGTGGTATTCTCCGTAATACTGGTCATAATATGCATCATACTTTATATAATGATGCGTAATCTGACAATCTCCATATGCGCGGGCCTGGTCGGCGAGCTTGGATTAACGGCAGCATATCTGTTAAAGCCGACGCTGTTCGACGGACTGATTGTAAAGGTATTCGGCTGGGTATCCGTGATTGACAGGTTTAATAACTTCTACATGGGTATATTGGATCTGGCCGGTATTATTTACTATATTAGCATTATCTTCTTATTCCTGTTCTTAACTGTTCAGGTCATCAGGAAGAAGAGATGGAGTTAAGAAGGGAGGATTAACGTGAGCGATATTAATAATCGGGACGATATTATAGATAATGAAATTAAGAACGAAGCAGGCAAAGAGATAGCGGAAGTTAATGAGGAAGCCGGCGATACAGTAAAAGAAGACATATCAAATAATGAGTATGACTATGCCGCCGACGGCGAGGAAGATACTAACGGTACCGGAGAAAAAGGAGTTATTGACAGGATAAAGAGCTCCTTTATGGGCAGAAAGTTCCGCAGCGGCTTTTATGCTACGGTCATATCGGCAATAGTGATAGTGATTGTGCTGGTGGTCAACCTCATTGTATCCGAGATAGATTTAAAGGTGGACCTTAGTGTTCAGGACCTTTACACGTTGACGGACAATACAGTGGATTATGTAAAAACACTTGATGAAAATGTCACGATTTATTATCTGGTTAAAACCGGCAACGAAGATACTGTAGTCGGAAGAATTGCCGAAAAATATGACAGCCTTT
This sequence comes from Lachnoclostridium sp. UBA1434, assembly GCA_002329645.1. Lineage (GTDB taxonomy): Bacteria > Bacillota > Clostridia > Lachnospirales > Lachnospiraceae > Mobilitalea. The sequence continues at coordinate 27,656 of DCTS01000016.1, forward strand.
CCGACAGGATAAAGCTGGTTTACAAGGATCCCACCCTGTACCCGAGATTTGCGGAGCAGTATGTGGAGAACGAAATAAGCATCAACAGCTTTATAGTAGTGAACGATGAAACGGAACGTGCCAGATATGTTGACAGCTCTGAGCTTGTAATTAAGGAGTTTGACTATTCAGCTTTCCAGGAATATACCACAGGAATAGACGTGGAAGGGAAGCTGACAGCGGCAATCCAGTATGTAACGGCGGATGAGCTCCCGGTTGTATATACAACCACAGGACATGCCGAGCTGGAAACAGGGGAACTGTTCAAATCAATTCTGGAGAAAATGAATGTTACGGTAAATACCCTGGCAACCCTTACTGCAGAAAGTATTCCTGAGGATTGCGACATACTCATGATTAATTCTCCCGGAACGGATTTTACCGAGGATGAGATGAGTATGATAAAGGATTACATGGCTGCAGGGGGGAATGTGGTGCTTGTCATCAACTATATGTCTGAAGGCATGGTTAATTTAAAGTCTCTGCTGGAATATTACGGACTTCAAATTATAGACGGCATAGTATGTGAGGGTGATACGTCAAGATATGCCAGATACCCCAATATAATCGTACCCAAGATTGAGAGGCATGATATAACTGACGGCGCAATAAGCAGCAAGAGATATGTCGTATCTCCCATTGCTTCAGGCCTTGTTCAGCTTGATGGAATAAGAAGCTCTCTGTCCATTAAGCCTCTGCTGGTTACGTCCGAAACAGCCTACTCAAAGGTGAATATTGAGGCAAAGACAATGAATAAGGAGGACGGAGACATTGACGGCCCCTTCTATATAGGAATTATATCAAGCGACACCTATAACAAGGTTACCTCAAACCTGGTGGTATACACTTCAAGCAGTATTTTTGAAGATACTTCGCTGAACGGTTACGGTAACGAGCACCTGCTAAAAGGGACTATTAATTACCTGTCCGATGATTTGAGCGCAATATCCGTAAGATCAAGAAGTATTATTCCCGAAGCCATAAAGCTTACTGAGCAGCAAAGGATATTATGGGGATCTCTTACCGTTATCATCGTACCCATCCTGCTATTGGCAACCGGAATTGTGATCAGTATAAAAAGGAGGAGGCGCTGATGTCAAGAAAAAAGAAGAATGCGGCAGCCCTGATCCTGCTTCTGCTTGCTTTGGCATTGCTTATATGCTTCTATATATGGTATGTTAACAGGGATAAAAAGACACAAAAAGATACTGACGAGTCTGACAGTTCAGACAGCCCCATCGAACTGGTTATAATGGATACAGAGCTCATTAATGAACTTCATCTCATTAATGAGAATACAGATATTAAGCTTGTACTTAAGGAGGGCACATGGATTGCCCAGGATGACCCGGAGCGTCCGATTAATCAAAGCAATGTCAAGAGTATGATTAACATCATTGACCAGGTTAATGCCCTCCGAATAATAAACGAGAACCCGGATGATCTTTCGGAATATGGCCTCGATAAGCCTTTGGTTTATATACAGGCAGTCCAGTCCGACGGGAAAACCCTGACAATAAAGGTGGGAAGCAGGGCGGTGGGAGCCTCAGGAAACTATGCTCTTGTGAATGAGGACAAAACAGTTTATCTGTTAATCTCAACCTTTGAAACCGGACTTGACTATACCGATGCGGAGCTGACCGATCTGGGTGAAGTACCTGATATTAATGCGGAAGAAATATACCACATTGAGGTGCTTAAAAGGGACGGGGATGATTTTGAGCTTTTGTATGACCCGGATAATGCGGTAATTCAGACGGGAGTCGGACTATATTCCTGGATGATACTAAAACCTTATGAAAGACCTTATGCTGCCGAGGGTTATAAGGTATCCGAGCTGCAGCCAACCTATGCTGCAATTGACTTCACAAAATGCGTAGACTATAAGGGAAGCAATCCGGCCGAATATGGCCTTGATGACCCGATTGCCAGCATATTCGTAGAGTACTATGTAACGATTACCGAGGAGCTTGAGGAGCCCGAGACGGATCCCGAAACCGGTAATGAAGTAACTACAAGAACTTATCAGGAACCGCATAATATTAAATTATATATTGGCAATGCTGACGAAGAGGGTAATTACTATGTAAGGATGGAAGGCTCGAATCCCATATATACCATGTCTAAGGACAAGGTTGACAAGATGCTTAATACAGACCCCTTCAGCATTATCAGCTCCTTTATAAGCATCCCCAATATTGAGACGGTAGATAAGGTTGACATTTTAATAGAGGGACAGCCTTACACAATGGAGATTAAGAGAGAAACCGTCAAGAACGAGGAAGGGAAAGACGAGACCAGGGCAACCTATTATTATAACGGCAACGAGGTAGAGGAAAAAGCATTCAAGGGTGTCTACCAGGTTTTGATAGCAGCCGGGTTTGACGCCGAGATTAAGAAAGAGATAGCTGCGGATAATATCGAACCATTCCTGGTTATAACCTATCACTTTAACGATGAGAGCAAATCCTCGGTAACAACCTCTTACCTGCCTTATGATGAAAGCTTCTATATTGTTGACACCGGAGATGTAATCAGATTTTTTGCCGATAAGAGGGAGATTGACGATATTGCAAAGTCTGTTATAGAGTTCAAAGGTAAAGAATATTAATGTAGTACAATGAGTAATAAGTAATAGAAAGAACCAGGCAAAGAGAAACCATTAAAGAATATCATGAAAGAGAATCAGGTAAGAGTATCAGGTAAAGAGTATCAGGTAAAGAGAATCAGGCAAAGAGAATCAGGTAAGAGTATCAGGCAAAAGGCATCAGGTAAATGGTATCGGGTAAAAAATTAAGTAAAGGGTATTAAGAAATAAAGGGCGTGATTAAACAACACGCCCTTATTCAGGATATTTTATTAGCAAGGCTGTTAACTTGTACGAATAAATGGCGACTATATGCAATATATTTCTGTATAGATATATATATATTAATTACACAAGGGCATTGGCACCCGGGACAAGGAGTCGCTATGGATACTAAAAAAAAGCTTATTATATCAGGCATTTGCATTCTCATAATAATGGCAGTTCTTATCTTTAATGTTGTGCGTAAATTCAGATCGGAGGATATCGGAGATAAGGAGGATAAGTCAATACAAGAGGATGTTGTATCACGTGCGGAGGCATACAGATGCCTTAGCTTCCTCAAATATGACAGAGCCAACAGGGAAGCCCTGCCCAAGGGAATAGTATATGCAGACAAAGGCATGTCAGGCTGGTATGATGCATATGTCAATGCGGTGTGGACAATGGGTCTGATAGAAGGAAATATATCTGATGACCCCAAAAAACCCTTAAGCTACGGGGAATGCAAGGAGCTGATTGATAAGCTGATAATTCACAATCCGGAATATCAGGCTGTTTATACAGGCTTAAGCTTTGATTTTGTGCATATGGATGAACCCATGCCAATCCTGGATTTTTTGGAATTATATGAAGCAGCCTTAAATTTGGCTTTTAAAAAGGAAGCTGCGATAAAAAAGGAGCTTCTTTTTGTACTTGGAATCGAAACAACCGTTAACGGCAAGGAGCGCATGGTTGCAGACGGCGCAAAATATTATTATGAGAACGGCAAGGATTACAGCAGCTTTATGGAAAAGCTTGAGCTAAGGCAAAGTCCGGCAGGGAGCAATACGGAAGGTGCAGTTAATGAGACAAATGCTACTGTAAATGCTCCTACAAATGCTCCGACAAATACTACGACAAAAAATCCTGCAAATACTCCGACAAGTACTCCATCAAAAGCACCGAAAAATACTCCGGCAAACTCTTCGACAGATGCTGCGGCAGGCTCAAGCGCTTACAATACTGCCCTTACCGGGGAAACCTTTCGTTCTGTGTATGCCGACATGGGTGTACGTGCATGGGTAAGAGGACAGGAGATCATCTATATTACCGGACACACAACCGAAAAGATATTGCTGCATAATGTCTGGATAAAGCAGGGTAAGGATACGACGTTGGAGGTCTTTGTAAACGGACTTGATAAGAGCTTTACCACAAGGTACAGGCTCTCAAAAGATGTGGAAGGAATAATAGGAGATATTGCTGTTGAGGACAGGAAGGTGGTAGGCATCAGTGTTAAACCGGATATCATCAGCGGGAAGGTTCTGATGACGGGAGAGGACTTTATTGAACTTGAGGGCTTCGGGAAGCTGATGCTTGAAGAGCACTACAGGATATATAAAACATACGGTGAGATGTCAATGGAGCAAACAAACAGCATTCTTGTGGGTTACGAAAGCTCTGATTTTGTAGTTTCAAACGGTAAAATAAGCGCTGCACTTATCAAGGAAAGCATAAAGGCTGAAAACATCAGGGTACTGCTTCATAATACCGGTTACAAGGATATCTATCATGATAAAATCATTCTTACAGCCGACTCGGATTTTACCATAAAGACAGCCGATGAGGAAAAGAGCTATGATAAGGGAAAGACAGTAAATATTGAACCCGGTGATGAAAATTCTGCAAAGGGACGAATAAAGGTAACGACAACCTCCGAAAACGGAAGGATCGAGCTTCTTTCTGTTGAGCGGTCAACAGGCAATCCAGAGTACCGGGGAAGCATTGAAATCCTTGAAACAGACAGAGGTTTCCTCATAGTAAACGAGCTTCCTCTTGAGGAATATCTGTATGCGGTCATACCCAGCGAGATGCCTACCTATTATGGACCGGAAGCCCTTAAGGTACAGGCAGTGTGCGCCAGAAGCTATGCATACCGGCACCTTTATGCCAACAGCCTGAGTGATTACGGAGCGCATGTGGATGACAGCGTCTCATATCAGGTGTATAACAATATAGAAGAAAATGAGGATACAATTCTGGCTGTCAAGGATACCTATGGTAAGGTAGTAAAATATGGAGAAGAGGTAATAACGGCATACTACTTCTCCACCTCATGCGGTCATACAACGGGAGTTGAGGATGTATGGGTTAACGGAGTCCCCACTCCATACTTAAAGGGCAGGCTAATGTCCGTGGATGAGGCTGCAGATGCGGTTTCCCAGGCTGAAGGTATAAAAAGCTACAGAGATTTATCCGATGAGGAAACCTTCAGAAGATTTATTGAGGATAGGGAGTTTCTTACTTATGACAGCGGATATAACTGGTACAGATGGAAGGTAACTATAAGCGCAAAAGACTTGAAAAGCAATATCGACTCCAAGCTTTCGGCAAGGTATAAAGCTAACCCAAGCCTGATACAGACTCTTACCGGGGGAAAAAGCAGTGACCCTGATGCCGTGTTTGAAAGCATGCCTATTGATACCATCGGAGACATACTGAATATATCCGTCAGGAAAAGGGGGACGGGAGGAATTATAAATGAGCTGCTGATTGAAGGCACGGAAAGAACAATAGTTGTTCGTACGGAATACAATATCAGAGTCCTGTTGTCTCCTGCAAGCTCCGTTATATATCCCTTGGATAATGATGGTGTGGAAGGCTTAAGCCTGCTTCCCAGCGCATTCTTTACAATAGATCAGGTCAAGGAGGAGGGAGGCCTTAAGGAGGTGACCCTTACCGGAGGCGGTTACGGGCATGGTGTAGGAATGAGCCAGAATGGCGTTAAATCCATGGCTGATGCCGGAAAGAATTATGAGGAAATCATAAAATACTATTATGAAGGAACAGAGCTTGGGTTTATATATGAATAAAAGCTACAAAATAAAATGAACTGTAATTCAAATATTAATAATATTCGTAAATGAATAGGATTCATTTATAAATATGTTTCATAAATGAACATGATTCATATATAAATATGATTCNNCATATATAAATATGATTCATATATGAAAATATTTCATAAATGAACATGTTTCATATATGAACGATTTATATATATACAATCCATTTATAAATACAAGTCATTTATATATGTTTTCTGCTTTATCCTTTTTATAAAGCTGCTTAATCTTGTTTATAACTGCCTTGTTCTCCACAAGGAGGTTAATCTCGGCTCCTATAAACAGGATGTACATGCAGCAGTACATCCACAGCATGAAGAGTACAATAGCAGTCAGGCTGCCATACATTGAAGCATAATTGGAATAGTGGTCAATATAATAGGAAAAGGCATAGGAGAAGGCCATCCAGCCCCCGGCACTTACCAACGCACCGGGAAGTTCATTTATAAACCTTGTCTTCCGGTTTGGGATAACCACATATATGAACAGGAAGAAGACCAGCAGAATAATCAGACCCACAATTGTGCGCAGGCTTATAATCAGCAGGGCAAGGTCCTTAAGAACCGGAAATTTCTGCTCTATCCATATATAAAGCCGGTTGCCGAATACCAGCAGGACCATGCTTGCAATAAGCAGGATTGCAAAGATCAGAGTATATATGGTGGACAATAATCTAAGGAATATGGATTTTCTGGTTTCATTAATTTCATAAACAGAATTCATACCCTTCATAATTGCAAAGAAGCCTTTACCTGCGGACCAGAGCGCTGTAATAGCAGTAATGGAGATGAGAGTTCCTGAAGAAGCGGAGCTGTCTATTTCATCCACTATCGATATAACAAAGGAGTTGATGGCGGAGGGAAATATCTGATAAAACAGGTTTAGCAGCGTGCTCTCCTTGATTGATAACTGGCTGATTATGGCCAGCAGGAGCATCAGGAACGGGAAAAAGGATATGATGATAAAAAACGCAGCCTGGGCGGAGAAGGCAGCAACATGATCATCCCTGACCTTCCGTGAGAATATGTTTATCAATTTAAGGGTGGATTTTATCATAATATTCTCCGTCAGCTAACTTATTCTCTGAAAACACGTATCAGGAAATATAATGCCTTATTTTCCTGACGAGCCGATAACTAATGAATCCCAATATTCCGTATTTATACGTATATCATATTGAGATTTCCATTCATTATAAAGGGCTTCAAACTGTCTGTATTCCTCGGCCTTTACGGCTCCCTCCACAGCTTGCTCATACCTGTCTGGAGAATTATTATCCAGCATGTGAATTATATAATAACCGTAATTTATTGTTATTATTTCACTGTAGGCGCCGTTTTCAAGAAGTATTGCCGCATCCCTATATTCCGGTTCGGGTATATTATCCGAAAGAATGAAGCTCCTGGAGTATTTGGTAAGGATATCATCCGTATCCTCCTTAATAATCTGAGCAAAATCAAGGCCTTTTTCTATCTTTACAAGCGCATCCTCCAGAGCAGCATATGATTTACGAAGCTCATCCCTGCCAAGGGGAATTATATCCTGATCCTGACGAATAACCGTCGCAGCATACAGGCATTCTGTCTTATATTCACGATAATCCTCGGGATTGATATCCTGCCGGATACTATCGGTGTCTATGTCAAAGTCCTTTATAACTTCAAGATAATATTTGTCTCCAAGGCCAAGCCTGTTATATGCCTTAAGAATTATTTCCCTGGTCAGTCCTGCGGCAGCAAGCTTTGCGGTATCAATCTCCATCAAAACCTTATCGACGGCTTCCTCATTGGCAGCAATTTCATCCTCCGTCAGGCTTATACCGGCCTTTTTTGCACGGTCGTTGAGTATCTCATACATGGTCACTCTGGAAAGCACCGTGTCCTTAGCTATATCTCTGAGCGTATCTCCCTTTTCATTATATGGGGTATCCCAATAGCTCATTCCGTAATTCTCACGGTAGAGTTCATCCATGGAATTTCCCTCGGATTCAATCAGGTAGATATCATACAGGAAATCTTCCTTAGTAAGCTTTATATCATCAATGGTTAATACGGCTTCCACTTTCTTTTCACAGCCTGAGATTGCTATACTGAAAAAAACTAATAACAGCAATGTGATTATAATCGACTTTTTCATAGTTATCCTCCATATATTTTAATTTTATCCTATTCCGGTTTATAGTCAAGGATTATAGATAATACAAGTAAAGTATTTTTTTAAGGAAAATAGATTTTCAGGAAAATAAATATCCTTTAATTTGATTATGTGAAAGAATGTGCCATGGTAATATTTTACCGTTATATTTGCAAATAAATATTTTATACTCATATAGCCTATAAACTCTTGATTTTTCAATGTATTATGTTTATGATGATAAGTGGGATGTAATTTATGTAAATTATAGATTAGCAACCTTTCCTGTACTAAATCAGGATACAATATGGTTAGGAGGCTAAAGCATGATTAATTTTGATGAAGAAATTGAAAAGTTCCAGCCAAGTCCCGATATCGAACAGGCGGAAGATGTTATAAAGAACAACGACCTGACTGACATAACCGATATTTTAAAGGAATTGTTGAAGGGCAAGGATAAAAACGAAATATGATGGAAGTTAGGTGAGAATTAGATGATCTGCCCGAATTGCCATAGCAATATATCTGATAAGAGAAAGCGCTGTGATCGATGCGGAACGGACCTGACATATTATAAAAAGATACTTAGGACATCCGACTTTTATTATAATAACGGCCTGGCCAGGGCTAAGGTCAGGGATCTGTCGGGAGCGGTGAACGCACTTAAGAACTGTCTTGCGCTTAACAAACTGAATACCGATGCCAGGAACCTTCTTGGACTGGTATATTTTGAGATGGGCGAGACCGTAGCAGCGCTCAGTGAGTGGGTAATCAGCAAGCATTTCCAACCGGTGGATAATGATGCCGACGAATATATTAATGCGGTCCAATCCAATCCGACCAAGCTTGACAACCTGAACCAGGCTATAAAGAGATATAACAATGCCCTGACCTTTGCAAAACAGGGGAGCGATGATCTTGCCATTATCCAGTTGAAGAAGGTTGTTGTACTAAACCCGCACTTTATTCGTGCATATCAGCTTTTAGCCTTGCTATGCATGAAGAATAATGATAACGAGCCTGCCAAAAAGTATTTGATCAAGGCAGGCAAAATAGATGTATCCAATACTACCACGCTGAAATATATGAGGGAGCTTGAGGCGCCTGAAAGCCCGGCGGGCGAACAGGATGAATCGGAGGATGCGGGCAGGGGTCTTACATCCTCCATAATGCCGGTAACCTCCTATAAAGAGGACAGGCCCAATATAATGGCTTATGTGAATCTGGTATTAGGTGTAATTATCGGCCTTGCAATTATGGCTATTCTTGTAATACCCTCACTTAAGAAGGATCAGGCGAATAATAACAATAAGGGTGAAACTAATTATGGCATAAGTATTGAAACCCTGCAGGAGAAGGAGGACGAGATAACCGCCCTTCTTCAGGAAAACAGCAGCTTAAAGCAGGAGATCAGTTCCCTTAAGACTCATATTGACAATATAGTAATCCCTGAAACCAATCCCACACTGTATGATCCGCTGCTTACGACAGCAGGTGAATATATGGATGAGCTGATTAAACCGGAGGAGGAAAGGGAGCTGGTTAATATTGCAGAGAAGCTTATGGTTATAGATACGAGCGAATATGAGTCCCAGGAAGCCCTTGCACTTCTGGAGCTGATGAGGAGCGGGACGTATCCCGCAGCAGCCAGGGCATATTACGATATAGGGCATGATCAGTACGGAGACTATAAATACGAGGATGCGCTTGTAAATCTCAGAAAGTCCTATGAGCTGGATCCGACCAATGTAAGCGCAATATATTTCATAGCAAGAACATACCATCGAATGAATGATTTTGATAATGCAAGGCTTTTCTATGAGATTGTGATAACGGATTTTCCCGATTCCAACAGGGCTGATGATGCAGAAGATTTCTTAAGCCAGATTGACTGATAAAAGCCGCTTTTACAACCGGGCAACAGCCTGATGAATATACTAAAAAACTGAAGATAAAAATTAACGAAAAAGACGTTTCATGACGGACTGATAAAGTCCCATAAATGTCTTTTTTTCGTATGTATAATTGTAAAAACCAATATAAGGAAATGACAGGAGGGAGGCTTTACATGCAAAACAGTAAAAACCATGGAAGAAATAATAACACAGCAGGAGAGGAGGATACGGTATACGAGATAAGCCAAAGATGCCTTATTATTAGGCTGGGAAAGGAGCTTGACCATCATAACGCAATAGGCATAAGGGAAAAAGCTGACAAATATATTGAAAGATATCATGTTATGCATATAATATTTGACTTTTCCCGTGCTGAATTTATGGACAGCGCAGGAATAGGAGTTGTCCTGGGCAGGTACAGGAAGGTTTACTTCATCGGCGGAAGGATTGCGGTGGCAAGCGTAGGCACTGTCATAGACAGGGTACTTAGATTGTCCGGCCTGTATAAAATAGTTGAAAAATATGATTCGGTTGAAATCGCTCTGAATAAACTGCAGAAGGCGTGACTATGCCGGTATCTTAATGAATAAGAAAGGGGATAAGTATATATATGAAAGAAGCAAATACAATGCTGCTGGAATTTGAAAGCAGATCACAGAATGAAAGCTTTGCCCGTACAGTAATAGCGGCATTTGCAGCCTCGCTGGATCCTACGATTGAGGAGCTTGCTGATATTAAGACCGCAGTTTCGGAAGCAGTTACAAACTGCATAATTCATGGCTATGCCGACAATATAGGTATTATCGCTATGAGATGCAGTATCTGCGGCAATGAGCTCACGGTTGAGATAGAGGATAAGGGAGTGGGGATTGAGAATGTGGAAAAAGCAATGGAACCGCTGTATACCTCCAGACCGGAGCTGGAACGCTCAGGCATGGGCTTCTCCTTTATGGAAGCCTTTATGGACGATCTTGAGGTAGAATCCGAACCGGGCAGGGGCACACTGGTCAGAATGAAGAAAAGATTGGGCAAGCCTGATCCGCTAAAGGAATATGCTAAAGAAACCGCACTAAAGGGACAGTAATACATAAGCAAGAAGGGAGCGGGGTTTATGTGGATACGCTGGAGCTGATTAAAAAATCACGGGAAGGCGATACGGCTGCCAGAGACCTTGTTGTTGCGGAGAATGTAGGACTGGTATGGAGCATAGTGAGAAGGTTTGCCAACAGGGGACATGAAATGGAGGATCTTTTTCAGGTTGGAAGCATTGGCCTTATAAAGGCAATAGACAAGTTTGATTCCTCTTATGACGTTAAGTTTTCAACCTATGCGGTTCCTATGATTACCGGCGAAATAAAAAGGTTTTTAAGGGATGACGGGATGATAAAGGTTAGCAGATCCTTAAAGGAGGCTGCAGTAAAAATCAGAGTTGAGAGGGAGAAGTTTGGCAGCATTTACGGAAGGGAGCCTACTGTAGAGGAGCTTAAGGAAAAGCTTAAGCTATCGAAGGAAGAGATACTTATGGCGCTTGAGATAGGCTCGGAGGTTGAATCCCTGTATAAAACAATATATCAGGGAGATTCGAGTCCTATATACCTGATTGATAAATTAGCAGAAACGGACGATGAAAGTGAAAAATTGATTGATAAGCTTGCACTCAGGGAAATAATAAATTCTCTGAGTGAGAAGGAGAAGGAAATCATCAGGCTTAGATACTTTAAAGACAGAACCCAGACTGATATTGCAAGGGAGCTTGGAATATCCCAGGTGCAGGTATCCAGAATGGAAAAAAGAATTTTAAAGATAATGAGGGAAAGAATGGGAGCATAATGCCATACATTCCCAGTATAGTAAATGGCTAAAGCCATATAATACTTATATGGTATAGTCAAGGCTGATTAAGCATCAAAATAAATGCTCATGCCATGCATAAGCAATTAATTTGATGCTTTTTTCACGAAAGGAAAGGGTGGTGCCATGTCAGCCAGAAAAAAGAAAATACTATGCATAACAGCACTGCTGATTATTGCGGCGGCAGCAGTGGTATTATGTGCTAATTGTTTTACCGCCCGGCGTGCAGATGAATATGACGGTACACTTGTTGACAGGTATCATGATGCATTAATGATACAAGAGGGTGTATAGGACATCTTAGGAGACGGAGGTAATTATGGGTAATAAAAAAAAGGTAACAGCATCCGATGTAATCAGGGAAAAGGATAAAGCTGCAAGAGGCCAAAAATACAACAAATATGTAAAACAGTCAACACCGACCTTCAGCACAGGGAAAAACTGTGTGAAAGCCTTTATCATAGGAGGAATCATATGTACCATCGGCCAGGGCTTCATGAACTACTATATGTCCCTGGCTTCCGACATTGAGCTTGCCAAATCCTATACAACTCTGACGCTTGTATTTTTATCAATTCTTCTTACAGGGCTTGGCTTATATCAGAAGCTGGCTAAATTCGGAGGAGCAGGCACATTGGTTCCGATAACCGGATTTGCCAATTCGGTGGCAGCTCCGGCAGTGGAATATAAGAAGGAGGGGCAGGTATTCGGCATAGGGTGCAAGATATTCACCATTGCCGGTCCTGTTATATTATACGGTATTTTTTCCTCCTGGGTACTGGGCTTGATTTATTATATCCTGAGCAAATTCGGGATTATGTGACGGAGGAGCATATATGGGTACGGGAAATGATAACAATAAGCCTAAAATGGCAGGAAAGCAAAGCATCATATTTCAAAACCCTCCCTTTATAATCGAAGCATCATCCATAGCAGGGAAGAAGGAAGGGGAGGGCCCTCTGGGAAGTATGTTTGATTTGGTGCATGAGGATCCAATGGTTGGCAAGAACAACTGGGAGGAAGCCGAAAGCGAGCTTATGAAGCAGGCTGTTGATAAGGTGCTTCAAAAAGCGGGACTGCAAAACAGCGATATACGTTATCTGTTTGGCGGCGACCTGCTTGGGCAGCTGATAGCCACATCCTTTGGTATTGCACAAACAGGTATAGCCACATTTGGAATATACGGAGCCTGCTCTACAATGGGAGAGGCAATGACATTGGGAGCTATAATGGTGGAAGGAGGATATGCGGACAAAGTAATTGCCGTAACATCAAGCCATTTTGCGGGAGCGGAGAAGCAATTCAGGTTTCCGCTGGATTACGGCAATCAAAGGCCATATTCTGCGACCTGGACGGTGACGGGAAGCGGCGCTGTGATTATATCCGACAAGGACGATGCTGATCGCGGAAACGATGCCAAGGTGGTAATCACCGGTGTTACCACAGGTAAGCTTGTTGACTATGGTATAAAGGATCCTATGAATATGGGAGCTGCAATGGCTCCTGCGGCCTGTGAAACAATACGGCAAAACTTCACCGACATGGGAGTGGGACCTGATCATTACGATAAAATAATCACCGGAGATTTGGGCTATGTAGGCAAGAATATACTTATAGACCTATTAAGGGAGAATGGATATGATATAGCAAATAATCATATGGATTGCGGAATAGAGGTATTCAACAAGGATGAGCAGGATACTCATGCCGGAGGCAGCGGCTGCGGCTGTTCAGCCATAACCTTTGCTTCATTTATCATGAACCAGTTGAGGAGCAGAACGCTAAAGAGGGTATTGTTCGTGCCCACCGGTGCGCTGCTGTCCCAGGTAAGCTACAATGAAGGCAATACAATACCCTGTATCGCCCATGCGGTTATAGTGGAAGCAATGTAAGCAAAACAAGCAGAATAAGCGTACATTACGGGTATGGCAGAAGTAAAGTAATACCCATTATGAACGGCAGGCAGGATTATGAGAAAGGCTATATGAACGGCAGATAAAAGCATGGGATAGATTAATATATCGGCAGATAAATTATGATAAAGGAGTTGATATATATGGATTATTTAAAGGCATTCCTGGTAGGAGGGGCAATATGCGCTGCCACACAGATTTTACTGGATAAGACAAAGCTAATGCCGGGCAGAGTTATGGTTATACTGGTATGTCTGGGGGCCCTGCTTGGTTTCTTTGGTATATATGAACCCTTTGCAGAATGGGCAGGAGCAGGGGCAACGGTTCCCCTTACCGGCTTCGGCAGCGTTCTGTTTAAGGGTATCAGGGAAGCTGTGGATAATGAAAATTTTATTGGCATTTTCAAAGGTGGGTTTACTTCCTCGGCCGTAGGAATATCTGCAGCTTTAATATTCAGCTATATTGCTTCATGGTTTTTTAATTCGAAAATGAAATCATAATATCACAATTATTCAATCATCAGGTTCTGCCAGCTATTAATAAAGGAATTAAAGCTGTCAGGTTCATAGGGCGGTTCGTCCTCATAATAAACAGCTTTATGAATAGTGCAGGATTTTGAAGGAAGTATATAAGGGGTATCAAGTGTAACACCTGTTTCCGTCTTATTCAGGTATACGGCTTCCTTCAAGCTTGACGCAGGGCAGTTTTCCGTTGCCAGAGCATTGGAATTAGTGCATATGGTTGCCTTGACATGAACATCGCACTTTTCGGTAGGCACTGTACCCTTTGCAAAATATTCGGTCTTTATGCAGTTTCCGCCCTCATACTTGTCACATAAACCTTCTACTGCAAGCTTTCCGGATTTCGTGCATATCCTGGCGGTGACAATGGAATCCGGCATCGTGAAGGACTTGGTTTCAAGGCCCTTTTCAATGTGTATACGCTCCATAATAGTGCGCCATATATGTCTGGGAAAATTGCGCTCGGTCTGAGGACGATTATGGTCAAAGCCGGCCCACACTGTAGCGGTATAATACGGAGAAAAGCCTGAAAACCACAAATCGTTGTAATCTGAGGTGGATCCCGTTTTTCCTGCAACCGGCATATTAATCTCCTGAAGCTTAAGGAGCTTGCCCGTACCGATGTTAACCACATCCTCCATGGCATTTGTCAGCAGCCAGGCTGTTGATTCCTTTATAACCTGTTCTCTTTCCGGATCCGTATTATCGATTAGAACATTTCCAAGCCTATCCACTACCTTGGTATAGAATATCGGCTTAGTATATATTCCACTGTTGGCTATGGAAGCAAATGCGGCTGTAAGCTCCAGATTGGTGACACCGTCCGTAAGGCCGCCTAAAGCCATAGGATGATGAATATCTGATACAACGCGCCCGTCAGGTTCTTTACGGGATTCAACAAGGGTGGTAAAGCCTAATTTTTTCAAATAATCATATCCAAGCTGAGGGGTAACCTCAACCATTGTTTTCACTGTCACGATATTCATGGAATCATATATACCTTTTCTCAAGGTAGACAGGCCTTCATATATATTATCCTTTTTCCAGTTGTTGACCTCATCAGTAGTCCCGGGATAATAATAAGGGGAATCATCCTGCACACTTGCCAGAGTAAAGCCTGAAGCATCGAGAGCAGGCAGATAAGTCGAAAGGATCTTAAAGGTGGAACCTGGTTGTCTAGTCCTGTTGGTCGCCCTGTTAAGAGTCCTGTTGCCTGTTTTCTCACCGCGTCCTCCAATAATTGCTTTCACTTGTCCGTTATACTGATCCATGACGACAAAGGAGGATTGGGGCTGAATTATCATGGATACCTTTTCACCCAGAATTTTATCCCCTTCATCAACCTTAGCTTCCCGGAATTCGTCAATCCTTTTCTGCATATCCTCTTTATCCTTAAATAACAAGGAGAATTTACTATCGTTAGTATCTGCATACAGATTGTCGGGATCAGGATAATCCTTGAAAAATTCAAGAAAATCATTATTGTGGTAATGTGTGGGTTCTGTCTCGCCCTCTTTTTGTATTGAAAGATCATAAGTAAGCTCCCAGTAGGACACACCTATTTCCGGGAACAGGCTCTCGTCAGAATAAACCTCATCGCAAATATTCTGTATTACCGGATCCATGGTAGTATATATGGAAAGGCCGCCGCTGTATATAAGGTTGGTTGCTTCCGCCTGAGTATATCCAAGCTCCTCGGACTGGAGGTCCTCAATAAGCTGTTCGATAACCTCATCCACAAAATAGCTGTAATATGAAGAAGAATCCCTTTCCTCATTGATTAACTGTATGCGGGAGTAGACGTCATCCGCCATGGCCTCGTCATATTCTGCCTGTGTACAAAGCTCCTGTTCCAGCATACCTCTGAGAATTTGATTCTTTCTCTTTTCATTGTTTTCAGGATATAAAATAGGATTATGATATACGGGAAGCTGAGTTATTGCGGCCATAACGGCTGCTTCCGACAGGGTGAGATCCTGCACATCCTTGTTAAAATACCGCCTGGAAGCAGTCTGCACACCATAGGTGCCTGCCCCCAGATTAATTGTATTCAGGTAATACTCCAGTATTTTATCCTTTTCAAGTTCATTCTCAAGCTGTATTGCAAGATATTGCTCCTGAATCTTGCGTTCAACACGATCCAGGAACTTTTTCTCCCTGCCGCCTCCAAAAACCTGGTTCTTTAAAAGCTGCTGGGTAATGGTACTGCCGCCCTGGTCAAATTCTCCCGTGGTTAAACCCGTAGAAAATGCACGCAGGATACTTCTTACGTCAATTCCGTCATGCTGATAAAACCGTTCATCTTCAATGCTGATAAAGGCATTCTTAACAACATCCGGTATATCTTCGATATTGACATATACCCTGTTGGAATGAGCGCCAATCAAGTGTTCAATTTCATTGCCTTCGTTATCATAAACAGTAGTGGTAAAGCCTACGGGTACGACATCAATCTGGGATGCATCAGGAGCGCTGTCAATCAGTCCCTTTACAAAGCCCAGACCTGCGTAGCAGGCAACTATGATTAAAAAGGCTACGCTCACGACACATATGCGAAACAAGGTGACTCTGGTTTTAGAAACCAGGCGTCTTGACGTAGACTTAACATAATGCAATTTATATTCAATTCCCTTTTTGCTGTAATCCATCCCGACCTCCAAAAAACATTGTGTACGGTATTTTTACGGTATAAGCAAAGCTCAAA